>JBIKNH010000212.1:0-7144 GCA_044358815.1 Pseudanabaenaceae cyanobacterium
TTTGATCTGATTATTTGTGATGAGGCGCACCGTACTACGGGGGTTACTCAGGCGGGTAATGATGATTCTCATTTTGTGAAGGTCCATGATCAGGATTTTATTAGGGGGCAAAAGCGGCTGTATATGACGGCTACCCCTCGCCTTTATGGTGAGATTGCTAAGACCAAGGCAAAGGAAAATGATGCGGTGGTTTGTTCGATGGATGACCGAAAAATCTATGGTCAGGAGTTCCATCGGTTGGGTTTTGCGGAAGCGGTGGCAACGGGGCTGTTGACTGACTATAAAGTGATGGTGTTGGCGGTGGATGAAACGTTTGTGAGTGCTGCGTTTCAGGAACAGTTAGCGGATGAAAATAATGAGTTAAAGTTAGATGATGCAGTTAAAATTATGGGCTGCTGGAATGGACTGTCTAAGCGGTTTGCTGGGGATCTAGATCGGGATGATGTGCAGGGGGATTTAGCACCAATGCGGCGGGCGGTGGCTTTTGCGGGTTCTATTGCAGCTTCGCAAAAAATTACAGATTTATTCTCTTTAATTGTGAATGAATATCAAAGGACACATCCTAATGATGAGATTCTGCAATGTGAATTACAGCATGTTGATGGGAAGCAAAATGTTTTGATTCGCAATCAGAAATTAGATTGGCTAAAGGCTGATACGAGCAGTCAGGGGAATTTGTGCCGGATTCTCTCTAATGCGCGGTGTTTGTCGGAAGGGGTGGATGTGCCAGCGCTAGATGCAGTGATTTTCCTGTCGCCTCGTAATTCGGTGGTGGATGTGGTGCAGTCGGTGGGGCGGGTGATGCGAAAGGCTGAGGGCAAAAAGTACGGTTATATTATTTTGCCGATTGGGATTCCGGTGATGATGACTCCGGAAGATGCCTTAAAGGATCATGATCGCTATCGGGTGGTGTGGCAGGTTTTACAGGCTTTGCGTGCCCATGATGATCGCTTTAATGCAATTATCAACAAGATTGAGTTAAATCATAATAGACCGCCGCAGGTGGATGTAATCGGTGTTGGTGGTGGGGTGCGTGATGATGTGGAAAAGGTGGGCACGGGACAGCCGAAGGTAGTCCAAATGTCGCTGAATTTTCCGCATTTGGAAGAGTGGCGCGATGCAATTTATGCCAAAATCGTGACGAAGTGTGGAGATCGCCGTTATTGGGAAGACTGGGCAAAGGATGTGGCGCAGATTGCGGATCGTCATACGTCGCGGATTAGGGCGCTGTTGGATAATGCTCAAGGGTTGCACCGTAGGGCTTTTGATGATTTTTTAGAGGGTTTGCGTTCTAATCTCAATCCGAGTATTACTGAATCGGAAGCGATTGAGATGTTATCGCAGCATTTGATTACGAAGCCGGTTTTTGATGCGTTATTTGAGGATTACCAGTTTACGAAATCTAATCCTGTTTCTCAGGCGATGCAGAAGATGCTTGATGCTTTGGAAGGGCAGTCTCTGAGTAAGGAGTCGGTTACTTTGGAGAAGTTTTATGCGAGTGTAAAGAAGCGGGCGAGTGGGATTGATAATGCTGAGGGTAAGCAGAAGATTATCATTGAACTTTACGATAAGTTTTTTAAGAATGCTTTTCCTCGGATGGCGGAACGGTTGGGAATTGTCTATACGCCGGTGGAGGTGGTGGATTTTATTATCCGTAGTGCGGATGATGCGCTGCGTCAGGAGTTTGGGGTGGGTTTGACGGATGAAAATGTCCATATTCTCGATCCGTTTACGGGAACGGGAACTTTTATGGTGCGGTTGTTGCAGAATGGTTTGATTACACCGCAGGATTTGGAACGGAAGTATCAGCAAGAGTTACACGCTAATGAAATTGTGTTGCTGGCTTATTACATTGCGGCGATTAATATTGAGGCGGCGTTTCATGATCTTCTCCCTCATCCCCCAGCCCCTTCTCCCAGAACGGGAGTAGGGGAGCAAGAAGTGTCTCAAAGTCCCTCTCCTTCCTCGGGAGAGGGATTTAGGGTGAGGGCTAGTCTATCAAGTTCAGAAGTTGACCCTCATCCCCCAGCCCCTTCGCCCAGAACGGGAGTAGGGGAGCAAGAAGTGTCTCAAAGTCCCTCTCCTTCCTTGGGAGAGGGATTTAGGGTGAGGGCATACCAATCCTTTAACGGCATTGTTCTTACTGACACGTTCCAGATGTTAGAGAATGACGGTACTCTAAATGAAACTATGTTCCCTGAAAATAATCAACGGGTGCAGGCGCAAAAATCAAAGGGAATTACGGTTATTATTGGGAATCCGCCTTATTCGGCGGGGCAGACTAGCGAGAATGATGGTAATAAAAATCTCAAGTATCCTACTTTAGATGGCAAAATTCGGGATACCTATGCAAGATATTCTACTGCTACGAATAAAAATAGTCTCTATGATTCCTATATTCGGGCGATTCGCTGGGCTAGTGACAGAATTAAAGAGCGCGGGATTGTTTGTTTTGTGACGAATGGCTCTTTTATTGATAATAATGCAATGGATGGATTGCGTAAATGTTTGGCTGATGAGTTTACGAGTGTTTATTGTTTCAATTTAAGAGGGAATCAGCGCACATCTGGGGAAACATCACGGAAGGAAGGTGGGAAAATCTTTGGTTCAGGAAGTCGCGCTCCAATTGCCATAACTTTGCTGATCAAAAATCCTGAAAAAGCAGGACAATATCAACTTTTTTATCACGATATTGGCGATTATTTGAGCCGTGAAGAAAAGCTAGACAAGATTAAAAAGTTTGGCAGTTTCAAAAATATTCCTCGTACTCCTATTAAGCTTAATGATAGCCACGACTGGATCAGTCAACGCAATGCAGAATTTGAGAAGTTTATTTCTTTAGGTGATAAAAGTGGTAAATCGAGTAAAACTATTTTTGATAACTACTCTAGAGGGATTGCAACCAGTAGAGATGCTTGGACATATAACTTTTCTCGTCAAAATCTAGCATCTAATATGACTAGAATGATTGATTTTTATAATTCTCAAGTTGAAGATTTTCAAATTTATTCACAAGGTAAAACTTTTGCTAATGCCGAAGCAAGACAAAAGCAAGTAGAATCTTTTATTAGTACAGATCCTGCAAGTATCAGTTGGTCAGTTTCTTTAAAAAATGATTTGAGCAAATTTAATACGCATAAGCTTGATTCTGAGTCAATCTTTATAGGAATGTATAGACCATATTGCAAACAGTGGAGTTACTTTAATAAAGAATTTAATGATAGACGTTATCAAATGCCTAAAATTTTCCCTAATCAAAATCTGGAAAACTTGGTGATAAGCGTAACTGGACTTGGTGTAACAAAAGACTTTAACGCATTTATTACTAATTGCTTACCTGATGTTCAGTTACAAGCTAATGGTCAATGCTTCCCACTTTACACCTACGAAAAAAACGAAGCAACCGCCCAAACCTCGCTATTCACCATCGAAACAGGCTACACCAAAAAAGAAAACATCTCTGATGACATCCTAAAAGACTTCCAAACCACCTACCAAGACCAAACCATCACCAAAGAAGCCATCTTCTATTATGTTTATGGCGTGTTGCACTCCCCCGAATATAAAAAACGCTTTGCCGCCGACCTAAAGAAAATGTTACCGCGTATCCCTTACTGTGCCGACTTTTGGGCATTCAGTAAAGCAGGTAAAGAGTTAGCCCAATGGCATCTCAACTATGAAACAGTAGAACCTTATCCCCTTGACGAATTTAAGAGCGAAATCTATTTAGAACCCCAAGACTATACCGTAGAGCGGATGAAGTTCCCCAACCGCGACAAAAAAGTAGACAAAACCACCATCATCTACAACAGCAAAATCACCCTCTCAGGCATTCCATTACAAGCCTACGAATACATCGTCAATGGCAAATCCGCCATAGAATGGATTATAGACCGGTATCAGATTAGAAAAGACGAAGACAGCGGCATTACCAACAATCCTAACCACTGGTCAGACGACCCGCATTACATCATCGATCTGGTTAAGCGCATCGTTCGAGTCAGTATCGAAACTGTTAAAATTGTGGAGAGTTTGCCAGAATTAAACGAGAAATAATGAGAGATATAGATAGTTCAAATAAAAAATATAGCTTCGACTTCGCTCAGCTAACTTATACCGAGGGCTGAGCGGAGTCAAAGCCCTCTCTGGAAATTATTTCAAACAACTATATTCCCAAGATTACAGTAATGGTTGCTCACGGATACAATCCTGAATATTTAACCAAACCGTTAGAGAGAATTTATCCTCAGATTATGACCAAGATTAGGTTTAAGGTTGCACCGAAAATGTCTAAGCAGGAAAAACAAGCTCAAGGAACATCTGGGTTTGTGGTTATTCCTATGCGTTGGATTGTCGAAAGAAGTAATGCTTGGGTTGAGAGATCCAAAAGTCTTGTTAATAACTTTGACAGAACTTTAGCCAATGCTAATGCTAGACTCAAGCTTTGCTTTATCAGGCTTATCCTTAAGCCTCTTACTAAACCTTCCTAAGATATCAAATGGGTTCTATACAGACTTTTGGGAAGCCTACTCAGAAGTATTGTCTAGCAAACGACATCAAGCTGTGGGTAGAGAAACAGGTAAGACCAGCTATATTGAGAGAGTCAGCAATACTTTCCGTCAAAGAATTGGCAGATTAGTAAGGAAGACATTACCTTTCTCCAAGAAGTTGAAAAATCATATTGGCTCTATTTGGTACTTCATACATTATTACAATGCCTCACTCTCAGCCTAAACATTACTTTGCACCACTACCTGAAACTTTTTTCTTTCCATCAGCCTCCTAGTTCTTTAATTTTCTCTAGGGAGTTGTTATACCATTCTGTATTGCCTTGGTGTTGATAGATTTCTGCTGCCTTCCGAAAATCTGCTAATGCTCCTTGTTTTTCATCTCTTTCTTTTTTGACTAACCCGCGACCGTAGTAAGCGCCAGCATAATTAGGTTTGAGGCGGATTGCTTCGTTGTAGTTGGCGATCGCTCCATTTTTATCTCTTAATACAAATTTCGCATTACCGCGATTGTAGTAAGCCTCAGCATAATCAGGCTTGAGGCGAATTACTTCGTTGTAGTCGGCGATCGCTCCTTGTTTGTCTCCTAAATCATACTTCGCTAACCCTCGACAGTAGTAAGCATTAGCGAAATCAGTCTTGAGGCGAATGGCTTCGTTATAGTCGATGATCGCTCCCTGTTTATTCCCTAAGTTATATTTCGCGAGACCTCGACTGTAGTAGGCATTGACAAAATCAGGCTTGAGTCTGATCGCTTCACTATAGTCGATGATGGCTTCATATGTATCGCCTAAGTTCTTCCTCGCATTACCTCGACCATAATAATCATCTGCTGTATTACAAACTAAAGAAATCGCTTTCTGGAAATCGTATTTAGCCTTTTCAGATTGTCCTAATGATTCTAATGCAATCCCCCTTGCACTATAAGCCCTAACATAATCAGGCTTGAGGCGGATCGCTTCAGTATACTCAGCAATTGCTCCCTGGTAGTCTCCTTGTTCTGCTTTTTCGTAAGCATTCCTAAAATACTCAATCGCTGTCTTAATAGAAATGGTTGTTTTTGGAATGGTTGACTGTGATGAATTAACTCCCATCACACTCAAAACATCCGCTGCCGTTGCGTAGCGATCTATCGGACGATACTGCGTCAACTTATCTAATATTTTGCCAAAGTCAGGACTAACCTGCTTCCCATTGAGAAAATCCCGCCACGCAAAGCCTAAATTCAAATCATCAAACAAGGTAAACGGATCTACCCCCGTCACCAAATGTAAACAGGTCACACCAAGACTATACAAATCACTGGCAAAGATCGCCTTACCCCTTGCCTGTTCTGGAGCCGCATAACTAGCACTACCAATAGTTGTACCTGTTTTAGCAAGAGCCGTTGCCGAGGCATACTTAGCCGCCCCAAAGTCCACCAAAACCAACTGCTGATCACTACGTCGCCCCATGATATTTTCTGGCTTAATGTCCCGATGGATTACCTTCAACCGATGGATATAGTCCAAAATCCGTAAAATCTGCCCCAACACATCACGCACTTCCGGCTCCGAAAATGCGCCACGCCGATTTAGTTCCACCTGCAAATTATCACCATCAACAAATTCCTGTACTAAATACGAGCGCCCCTCATGCTGACAGTGCCCCAACAAACTAGGAATCTGGGGATGTTGTCCCAAATCATCCAACCGCACCGCCTCCTCATCGAACAACTCTAGCGCCTTTGCTTTAGTCGCAGGATCGTCATAAATAAATTGCTTAATCACACATTTGGGGCGCGACGGTTTACCCTCATCTATCGCTAAAAACGTTTTACCAAAAGCCCCTTGTCCCAATACCTTTGCCGCTATATACCGCTCTTGTAACCGCAACTTTGCCCCACAAGCCGTACAAAAAGATGCTGACTGATTAGAATCATTACAAGCCAGACAGATTCCCATAGCGCCACCCAAGAACGTAACCTTTACTCTATTCTCACATTCTACTGTAGGCTAACTATCAGCCAAATACAAGGTAAGTTCGTCAACGCTCTAATATTGATATTGCTAATTCCCTAATCACACAGCCATAACGTTTCCATTACTCCTAACAGATAGAAACTAAAACACGCCATTCCCCTCATAAAATGCAACAACCACTAATCACAATCTCTATCCAAAAATTCTAATTTCAACTTAAGTTAGGTTTTGTTTTCTGATTCAATTATGACTGAGTTTTACCCTAAGGTTCAGCCTTAAGGTTTGCCAAGTACCACTGCTCTCCTTCTATAATGACGGAAAAAACTTTAACAAATCAAACTATGACCAGTACCACTGCTAAACCAACCCAAAACGCCGCAATCCAACTAGTTAACGCTCTACTCAACATTAAACCCCTCTTCGGTATCGCCAAAGCCCAAGCCCGCAACATGATGATCAAACGCGCCAGCATTCTGGGGATTGACTGGCTCAAAACCGCCGCTGACCTACGGAACCAAGACCTTGAAGCCCATCGCGAGGCTGTAGAAAACAAACAACTCCAATATCCTGACTATTACCTGCGTCCCTTCCACGCCTACGAAGACGGCAACATGGGCTGGTTACCCGCCAGTGAAGTCGAAGTAGCTGCCTATGCGGTGCATTCCAAAGTATGGG
>JBIKNH010000213.1:0-7112 GCA_044358815.1 Pseudanabaenaceae cyanobacterium
CGCAAACTGTTGCAACAAACCAGGCTGACAACCGAGCTGGTCATTGATGTAGTTCAAAGCTTCCAACTGCCCAGGGTAACGGGTGGGATCATAGCGATTGGCGGCTTCATAAAGACTAATCCGCCCCGCTAAACCAATATTCTGCGAAAACCAGATTTTAGTGAAATTCTCTAGGTCAACTTCCGGCAACTGACTTTCCAGCCACTTTAATGCTACGGGTTGACAGGGGGTTTGACTGGGCTGATAACCGTGAAAGGCTTCCTCAAGGGAAATAATATCGGGGGTTTCATCGGCACGTAGCCCTAGATCTTGGGAACCCACCATCCAGCGGGCACAAAAGTCTAGTCGCAGTTGGTCATCAATTTTTTTGTCAAGGGTTTGTAGGGCAAAAGACTGGTGGGACAACCCAGAATAACTGGTGGCAGCATCCACTAAACTGATCTGTTTCGGGGGGACAAAACGCCCAGATTGGGTTAATAGCTGTGAAGGAGGCAGATCGCTAAAGTCCGGTGTGTCATCGTCATCATTGAGCAAGCTGGACAGTAGCCCTAAACTGCTGGAGGCATTGGCAAGGGATGAGACCATAGTCGGTGGGGTGGCGCTGGTGTTGTCGTCGGTGGCGTTGTCGGCTGAAGGAAGGGGAGGCATAACTGAACTCGCGTCTGTAATGCTGTCTGGGATTGGTGGAGCAATACTGTCACCACTGGTTGAATCAACGGATGGCGGTACTGACTGATCAGATTTTAAATCCTCTGTTAACTCTTCAGCTACAGGATTGGTTATATCGTCAGGGAGTATTTCATCCCCTAAGCCGTCGGCTGGACTGTCGTCCCAATCCGTACTTACGTCGGTTGTGAAATCCCCAGAATCTGCACCATCAATGGTTCCCTCGTCAATATCAGTAGGGGCATCACTTTCCCAACCATCATTCCCCAGTTCATCATTCGCCAAGTCATCATTCGTCAAGTCGTCACTTACGAAATCCTCAGCCAGATCATTGACTAAATCCTGAGCTAAATCGCTAGCGGCTTTGTCGATTAATTCCTGGGCACTGGCTAGATCCGTTGCGGGGAACTTCCGCACCATCTCTTGACCCCATGCCACCGCAAACTGTTGGATTGCCGAGGGGGATAGCTGATCTTGCACCCATTCTAAAGCTGTTTCTTGGGTGGCGGGACCTTCATAGTCGTAACTGATGAAAGCCTCAAGTAGTGAGGTGATATGGGTTTCTGTGGCGGCATACCACTGGCGCGTAAATTCTTTGAGGATATTGCCATCCAGTTCAAGCTGAAGGTTATCCAGAGCTTTGGCGTGTTGGGAATTGCTCAGATCAAAGCTTTGGGCGGCGGCAACTAAATCCACAAACATAGGGCTGATTGCATCCAATGCGTCTTCCAATGCTTCATTTAACTGATCCCCTAGATCATCAGCAAAATCCTCTAGCGCCTCCGCACCCAAATCACTGCCATACTCATCATCACTATATCCACCACTGCTGTGCAAGAAATGATCCGGCGCACTGATAGGGGCAGATGATGCATCACTCCACATCTCATGGATACTAGTCTGGGCCAAAATTGCTGGGCTGATGGTTGCCATTAAATCTTCATTTAGATTTGATTCGTCAACTTCATCATCACCAGTGCCGAAATCATCGCTATTACCAAAAACTGGGGAGGTAGCAAAGTCATCATGATCATCAAAACTGGTTGTGCCAAAGCCATCATCTAGTTCATCAAAACCCCTGGGACTGAAGAAACCAGAACTATCATCGGTGGCTTGCTCCCGTAAAGAGTCCCAAGCTTCATCAGTGACTACCCCATCAGACAACAGATCATAGGCTACCTGAAAGTTAATCACCGCATCTGTGACTGCCTCCCCAAATTGACCATCAATGGGACCATCATAGAATCCTTTGTTGAAGAGCAGTCGCTGCAATTCACGCACCGCATCGCCTTCCATTCCCTGTCTTAATATTGGTTCCATAAATTCAACGATTAGTTAAGTGGGTATTGTGCCTTTACCAGTGGCTTTTGGTTATGGCTGTGTTGCATTGGTTTTGTCTTTGAGTCTTAAAAGATCCCTTGGCGGATGATTTTGGTTCCACGATAATCCTGATCCCTTAGGTCATCCTAGAAAGGTTCATCCTACAAGGTCTGGTTGCTCAAATGCAGGGGGTCTTATGGGGGGCTTCATGCCTCAAGTAGTCTTAAATAGTGACTGGAATAGTTACTGGCTTTTGTACTGGTTTTTGGTTGCTTTTAGTGAGGTTTTAGTTAGGTTGATTTTAACTTGCCTAGGTCTTGGATCAAGACTTACAGCTATTTTTTAAGGTTCACTGCTGACTGTATGGGCTGATTTTACCAATAATTCACTATGCCTGTCCACGACTCTCCTAAAGGGTGTTTAGAGTAGGTTTCACACCTAGAATTTACACCCGAAATCTCTGCTGGCAATTTTGCCTTATTAACTGGTGTAACGTGGAAGGTTGCAAGACCCTCACCCCTAGCCCATGTCCCAAAAGGTGAGAGGGGAACCAGAAATTAGTCTTACTCCCCCTCGCCCTTAATGGGAGAGCGGGGTTGGGGGGTGAGGGTGATATTGTCTGCGCGTAACATCTCTTATTCAAAAGATAATCTCCCATCCGGCAATGGCTAATTGGTCCTGTAGTTTCTGTCGCCATTGTGCTAGTTGAGGGCTAAATTCTGGTTGATGCAGTCCTTTGCACCAGAGGATCAGCGCATCTTCACCGTCGGGATAATAAGCCTTACGAGTGCCTATGGTCCGAAAGCCAAAATACTCATACACCTTGAGGGCAGAGATATTACTGCGTCGCACTTCTAGGGTTGCCCATTCTGATTGGTTGGCACGAGCCGCCTCCAGTAATCCCCACACTAAGAGCCGACCGAAGCCCTGTCGTTGATGGGTGGGTGCTACGGCTAATAACGTGATATGAGATTCTTCTAAAATAGTCCAGAGACAGCCAAATCCTAGGACTGCGGTATCGTGAACCAGACAAATCACTCGACTATTGGGGTTTTCTAGTTCCTGAAGATAGGTGTTCAGACTCCACATACCGCCTAAACATTCCTGATCGAGATGATAAATCGCCTGTAGTTGGGCTGTAGTCGCTAACTGTAGCCGTAACAGACGTAGGGCATTAGATTGGGAAATCATGGCAAAAAATGACAGGAAACAATAACATCAGAGCAAATTTAGGAACCCATAAGCCTGAAACATAACTTGGTAATCATGCACCTAATTAACTAGTTCTCTATTTTGATCAAATAAACCAGTACTTAGAACATAGAAACTTAATTTACTGAAGACATTAATTGAATCCTAAAAACTAAATATCCGAAATCAAATATGGTAATGCTACTTTTTGGGAAGGAATATTTCACCCAGAAATTATAATCCAAAAATTCTACCTAATAAGTTGTTGATAGCATTTCGATTTATAACAGCTAAATTGCGTGATATGGCTGATGTAAGATTAAGATGCTGTAAGTTAAGAAGAGAATTGATGCCCGATCATAATATCAGTGTGGGTTGAATATACCTCTGGATCTGTGATGGTTGCGATGGCTCTGTCCTGGCAAGTCACTGGTATGTAACAGGTTATAGTTTGCCCTCAAAGTGAGTATTCACACCCTGAATGTGGTGAGTGACAAAATATTAAAAATAGTTAAATTTTGATTACATTTACTTAAGTAATAATCTGAGGGCAAAGCCGATCTTTTATCATTGAATTTGTCTCAGGTAGAGGATCTCAAATCAAACAGTTCAAGTAAACAGTTCAAGTAAATCCAAGTCAGTCTATTTAAATTTATATCTGAATTTAGTTTTAGATTTAGTTTCGGATTTAGTTTTGACGTTAATTCTCAATTTAATTCAGAATTCATTCAAGATTTACTCAAAATTTGAATTTGTACTTGAATTTAGATCTGCGTAGTCATTGATGATTTAGTTAGATAATTTAGATTACGTTAACTGCCCAAAATCATTCCGAGACATTCTTGGCGCAGCCTCGTATTTACCTATGGTATTTGCTAATATTACTAATAGCTAAGTACTAATAACTAAGCAACGATCATTAAGCACTGATCATTAAGGTAAATGCTAATCCCAATGGTAAACTCAATCAGCACCGACGTAATGATACAAAATGTTGAGATGTTGTATTGTGTTACTCCTTTTAAACTAAATTAATAACGTGTTAATTAATGGCACGTCAATTTAAAGACAGAGGCAGGCAATAGCTCAATTAGTGTTCTGTAGACATCCTCGATCAAGTCAATATATCGCAGTCATTCCACCCATTCAATAAAACTGCTAAGCTTATTGAAGTAGATGACACAATGACCATTCTAGGGAATAATTCTCTTAAGATTTAGGTTTGAAATTCGGGGTTTATTTCTGGGGATTTTAGTTTCTATATCAGCATCTATTTGCAGCTAACTTTCTTTAACCTTTCGTTGTGGGACAAACAGTAATGCTTACCATCCATCGCACCCTAGAAGAAAAATCTGTCGAAGCAGATCGGGTTTATTTAGCTAATAATGATATTTATCAGCTAGAGCGTTTTGCTAAAGGGTTCTCTTTGCGAGTCAAAACCTATAATCTGTTGCGGGACCATGCCGACGAGATTGTCTTGCGTTCGTTGAAACTTTTGGCTCATCAGTACCCTGCTTTATTACAAAAGCAAGCCGCCCGCTGTAAATACGACATGTCCAATGTTTTGCGGTATATCTCAGCTTCAATTTTGCGGGATGATGAACTGTTCTTCCAAGATCAAATGATGGATTGGTTGTCTACCATTCTCTATTCCTATCAAGTGCTGCAAGAATGTTCCGTGGCTTATCACTTGATGCAGGAAGTTGTAGACAAGATGTTGCCAGCGGAAAGCGCCGCTTTGGTCAAGCCCTATACCGATAAGGTTGCCACTTTGTTACATCGCGATTAGTGCCATCGTGCAATGACTTGCCTTACTTGTCTTACCGAATTGCTTTATTGATTGCCTTTTGCTCTATGGCTTGATGATTGGTTACGGTTTTTTGCTTCATGTCAGTGGCATCTGTAATGATCGAGATAATTAAATGATCGAGATAATTAGCGGGGCGGAGAAATAGCGGAGCTTGGTCCACCGAGGTTTTATCGGAATATGTCGAGACGAAGATTCATGATTTGGCAAGTTTTGGCAAGTTCTGATGTGTAGCTAACCTGAACTAACCAGATTTTGGTTGATCCCAATTCACTCATTCCAACTCACTAAGTCATCAGGAGGCTTAACTATGAGTACTCAATCCATCACTATTGACCGTCACAGCACTAGAGAACAACGGGAAGCAGCGCTCAAGGCGATTTATCATCAAATTCTGGAACGCCAACCCTATGATTCTGAACATCATTTGCTAGCTAAAATTGAGAAAGAGTTTCTCAATGGACGTTTGGGGGTGCGGCACTTTATCGGGGAACTGACTACTTCTCAAGTGTATTTGGATCAGTTCTATGAAAATGCTTCTAATTCAAAGTTTATTGAATCTTGTATGAAACATTTGCTAGGGCGGGTGGCGAAAGATAATGATGAAGTCAGACATTATGCCGACATGCTGATGCGTCATGGGGCTTCCCATTTTATCCATGATATTCTCGGCTCCGATGAATACCGTAAAGCATTTGGCTGTTTTACCGTGCCATGCCCTCAGGCGCAGAAGTTCTACGATTCACCCCGTAACTATATGCAGTCTAATCTGGTGAATCACGAACATTTTGGACAAAGGGGTAAAGGTATTCCTACGATTTACTGGCAAGCTTTGGGTTTGGACTGCGAAACTGGAGAATGCATCGTGCCTGATCATGGGTCTGTCACCCAGCCCAACAATACTGCTAGTCATGCTCCTGCTGCCAGTACCCAAAACAATGAGACAGAAATCGAAGAGCTATTGGAAATGCTGCGCCAAGATGATGCTCGGAAAGTGTTGCAACAAATGACTGATCGGCAGAAGCAACTGTTACGGGAATTTGTGCGCCGTTAATGGGATAGGGCTGGATAGCACTGGATGAGACTAGATAGCAGGGAAAAACCATCGGATCAAGTGATCTGGTGGTTTTTCTAGGATTTCTTTCTGGGGGATTTGTTCAGGGTAGTTCGGGAAGTTTTGGGGTGATATTCTCTCGGCGCTGGTTTTACTCCTAGTCGCCAAGGTTGCCTGAGGGAATGTTGCAGGGTTTGCACTTCGTCAGGGGAACAGTCGCGCCATTGCCCTTGGGGAAGGTTTCCTAGTTGTGGGCTGTGTAATTGCAGATTGCCCATGCTGACTCTGAGTAGTCGTAATGTCGGATGTCCCACGGCGGCGGTCATGCGGCGGACTTGGCGGTTTTTCCCTTCGGTTAAGGTAATCTCTAGCCATGCGGTGGGAATACTTTGCCGAAATCTAATGGGTGGGTTTCGGTCCGGTACGGTGGGAGATGGAATCAGATTCACTTTGGCGGGTTTAGTACGATAACCTTGGATGACCACCCCTGATGCCAATTGGTCTAGGGCTGGGGCGGTGGGAATGTTTTCTACCTGTACCCAGTAGGTGCGCTCGTGGGCAAATTGCGGATCGAGTAATTGATGCTTCAGTGGTCCGTCATTACTCAGCAATAGTAAACCTTCGCTGTCAAAGTCCAGTCGTCCCACTGCATAGACTTCTGGCACGTCGATAAAGTCTTTGAGGGTTGGGCGTGGTGGGATGGCATCATCGGTGAACTGGCACAGCACCCCATAGGGTTTATGGAATAACAGGTAACGGTACATGATCGTTGTTTCAGTTAACGATGGCACAACAAAGGAGACAGATCAACGGACAAGATGTCCATTCCCCGTTTTTTACCCCTCGTAGGTCAGACATCTTGTCCGACAATAACCCTTACTATAATTGGGTATAGAAATTGGCTACAGATTAGCTTTGAACCTGAACTGAACCTGAACTTAAGCCTTGAAGTATGGGAGATCCCCCCTAGCTCCCCTTAGAGCGTGTTTGAGAAGTTTTGATCCCCCTAAATCCCCCTTAGAAAGGGGGACTTTTTTAGTCTTTTCCCACCTTTTTAAGGGGGGCTAGGGGGGA
>JBIKNH010000047.1:0-23522 GCA_044358815.1 Pseudanabaenaceae cyanobacterium
GCTCTGAAAAAGAGAAGAGCTTATGCTCATCAACATACATCTTTGGATTCTCTCATTGCACAATATGCTAATCTCATCCTCTAGTTCTTATTTGATTCTACTATATTATGGGAAACAGAACAGTGATTATTCTTGATACCCATGTTTGGCTTTGGTGGATGAATGAATCAGATAAAATTTCGACTAATGCACTTCAAGCCATTAATAATACCGACCTGATTGGGATTCCCGCCATTAGTTGTTGGGAAATCGCCATGCTTGTTGCAAAATCAAGAATCGGTCTGTCAATGGATGTCCAAATATGGCTAGATTTAGCTCTCCAACATCAGAAAATTCAATTATTACCCCTTACCCCAGAAATTGCAGTATGTTCCACTCGATTACCTAGAGAATTTCACGGCGATCCAAGCGACCGCTTAATCGTAGCAAGTAGCCTCGTTCATAGAGTACCCTTAGTCTCTAAAGATGAAAAAATACAGCAATGTACCTATTTACAAGTGATTTGGTAGTCCTCGCAGTGGAATGTAAAGTGTCATAGGTGACAAGATAAAAGTAAAAAGGTAAAAGTAAAAAAATGGATGAGAGTTTTTCCTTTTTACTTGCTACTTTTGCCTTGAATACCAGCCATCCTAAGACCTAGTGAGATTTAAGTTATAATCATGATTAGTTGCACAATTCGTATTGGTTGCCATGACAGACGCATTGCAATATATCTGTGACTCCGAAGGACAAACCGTCGCTGTAGTTGTCCCCATTGCCTTTTGGCAAGAAATAATTGCCGAAAGAGAAACTGCCTATTTACTCAGTAGTCCCACCATGAAAAAACGACTACTTGCCGCAAGAAAACGTCAAGATGGGATCTCTCTGGAATCAGCCTGTGAAAAACTTGGAATTTGATTCGGATGCCTTTGAGGACTTGGCTTGGTGGATTGACAATGACCGTAAAAAAGCATTAAAAATCATCAAACTGATTCGCGAGATCCAACGCAATCCATTTGAGGGCACAGGACAACCTGAGGTGCTAAGACATGATCTGTGTAGTGAACTTGTAAAGTATCACAGGCAACAAGATAAAAGTAAAAAGGTAAAAGTAAAAAAACAGAACAGAGTTTTTCCTTTTTACTTGCTACTTTTGCCTTGGATATAATGTATTTGAGCGTAACTTTGTGCCAGACCATGAGCCAACCAGTCACCATCAAAGATATTTACAAGCTATTCGAGCAAACCAACGCCGCCCTGGCGCGATCCAGCGAAGAGTTTGATCGTCGCATAGCAGAAAGCCGCGCCGAAGCAGAACAACGTGCCGCTGAAGCCGATAAGCGCATGGCAGAATTTGACAAACAAATGAAAGAACTCGGTAAACAAATCGGCGGACTTGGGGCAAAATTTGGTAGCTTCACCGAAGGCTTGGCTTTACCCTCCATGACTAAAATCCTTGGGGAACAGTTCGGCATGGAAGTGATCAGCCCTAGTATTCGCGTTAGAAAAGGCAAAGAGAATATAGAAGTGGATGTACTTGCCTATGCCAATGGCGAAATTAACACCGCTTATGTTGTCGAAGTTAAAAGCCACGCCAAACCAGAATCCATCGACCAATTAAAATCTATCCTAAATAATTTTCGCCGCTTCTTTCCCGAACATAGTAATAAAACAGTTTATGGGATTCTTGCCGCTGTGGATATTCCTGAAGCCTTGAAAGAAAAAGCACTGACAGAAGGTTTATATGTAGCACGAATTAGTGATGATACCTTTGAAATGGACACCCCTAAAGACTTTCAGCCCAAAACTTGGTAAGCATATCAGCAAATTTCTGAACATAGTTAAATAACTTACTCTTAAAGCACCTTAAGTAAAAATCGCCCCACCCTGTAGACGTTCATAATGGCTCATAAATTCTCGTTGTAACTTAGGAAATGCTGCTAGGGTAGGATCTTTACGCATTAATCTTTCAGCGGCTTCCCGTGCCATTTGGAAGAGTTCCTGTCGCGCTGCTTCATCGGACAGTCGATCTTCAATGGAAAATCCACTATGTCCTGACTGTTCTGTACCTTCATCTTTCCCTTTACCGCGCATCTGGAAATCCCGTTCCGCAATAAAGAATCCATCCTGAGATTGAGCTAAAACCTGCAACCTTTCAATCCCAGTTTCTGATTTAGTATTACTCATCAGCAGACAATAGGATTGCGCTGCCCCTCGTCCCACCCGCCCCCGCAACTGGTGCAACTGTGCCAAACCGAACCGATCCGCGTGTTCAATCAACATTACAGAAGCATTAGGCACATCTACACCTACTTCCACTACTGTAGTGGCAACGAGTAACTGAGTTTCTCCCTTCCGAAATGCTTCAATCGCCGCATCTTTTTCCACTGCACTCATCTGTCCATGTAACAAACCAATCTGAAAGTTAGGAAATACCGTCTGTTGTAGATAAGCATATTCTTGGGTTGCGGCTTTAATATCATCCATTTTTTCCGACTCTTCTACAAGGGGAAATACAATGTATACTTGATGCCCTTGCCCAATTTCTCGCCGCATTAATTCATAGGCATCTTTGCGCTGAGAAGGACGTAACACCGTTGTCTGAATCGCTTTCCGACCTGGTGGCAGTTCATCAATTACACTCACTTCTATTTCCGAATTGGTTAAATAGAGCGTGCGAGGAATCGGTGTCGCCGTCATAATTAAAACATGGGGATCAGTTCCTTTTTGTAATAGCCGCAGTCGCTGATCCCTGCCAAATCGATGTTGTTCATCAATCACCGCTAACCCAAGCTGGGCAAAGTTTACGCCATCTTGAATTAAGGCATGAGTGCCAATCACTAAGGGTAATTCCCCTGTATGGAGTTGGCGCAGAATCTCACGGCGTTTACTAGTTCGGGTCGAGCCAGTGAGCAATTCCACAGGCAAGTTAAGCTGAGTAAACCAATTGAGAATCTTCCGATAATGCTGTTCTGCTAAAACTTCCGTTGGAGCCATCAGAGCGGTTTGGAATCCAGCTTCAATGGCAGTGAGTAAAGCATAAACCGCCACAATGGTTTTACCAGAACCGACATCCCCCTGCACCAACCGATTCATTGGCGTATCGCTTTGTAAATCACTACGAATTTCCTGAATAACCCGCTGTTGGGCATTGGTCAACTGGAAAGGCAAGATTTTTTCTAGGTTCTCTAAATGCTGACTATGGGCTAGAAATGCGGTAGTTTTCTTCTGTTGACGACGATAGAGCGCCACTAACCGCCGATAG
Source organism: Pseudanabaenaceae cyanobacterium (assembly GCA_044358815.1). Lineage (GTDB taxonomy): Bacteria > Cyanobacteriota > Cyanobacteriia > Pseudanabaenales > Pseudanabaenaceae > JBAXSK01. The sequence continues at coordinate 3,245 of JBIKNH010000047.1, forward strand.
AAGTATTTATCAAAGGAAAGTCGCCACACCGCAGCATCTAATTTATCGTTATTGTCAGGATAATGGACTTGACGAATCGCTTCTGCCAACGGAATTAGATGATAATCTTGTAAGAGTCGCTCCGGCAGCGGATCAATAAATCTTTGACTCACGGGTAAACAACGAATTACTATCGCTCGCAAAGCCTCCGGTGATAAGCCTTCATTGAGGGGATACACAGGCACAAATCGCCCAATGGTTTTTGATTCAATGGTAGCTTCAGCATGTTCTAAAACCTCTAATTCCGCACCATCGAGGGTTAAGCCATATTTGCTTTCTTTCACTACTCCTGAAGCCGCCACCGTTGCCCCTTTCGGAAACTGTTTCCGTTGGGATTCTTGCCAGCCATGATTACTGTAGCGTTTGCCCATCCAGAAGCGATTGATTTTTAACTGTCCTGACTGATCTCGTAAAATCAGTTCCATAATGGTTAGGTTCTGATTTTTTGGACTGGTAAAGCAAGTAAATCGCGATACTTTACCGATAACAGTGACAGTTTGTCCTGATTCAAGGGAGGCAATGGCAACCTGACGGGCATAATTAATGTGATCACGAGGAAAATAATTCAGAACATCATTGACAGTATGAAGTTCTAAAGCATTCAGTTTTCGCAACAGATAGGGACTAACTTCGGGTAATTCTTGCAAGGGTTGATCTAGTTGCAGCGGGCGAGGTTGACGAATAAATTGTGGTTCCGTCGAATGTACCACCGCCGGACTCGCAACAGATGATCTCGGTACATTTGAGGCGACTTTTCCTGAAGTACTCAAGCTACTCTTAGATTTAGAAAACTTAGGGGCTTTAGTAGCTGGGGCAGTACTAGTCACAGCCAGAGTTTTGGGGGATTTCAGGCTATGAGATTTAACCGAGTTGGTAGGACTTTTAGGAAGAGTTTGGGAATGGGGCTGAAGTTCTGTTTTAGTTGATTTGCTAGGTGCGGGGGATGATGGATGAACCTCCGGTGCAGTGGCAGTAATTTGCTCCCGACGCAGGGTGTAGAGAAAATATCGCGTATCATTAATCAGCTTTTCTCTTCGAGCGAGGGGCATTTGTTCGTATTCAGCATACCATTTGATTAAATCTTGGGCATATCGGACATCCATCGGCGCAACAAAAGAAGGGAGGTTCCGTAAATGTAACAAGAGGAAATCTACAAATCGATATTGATTCCCTTGTAAATTAACGAAACCTCGCTCTGCTTCAACGGAGAGGGCGCGTTGTAAACGTTGAATGTCCCAAGCGGTGTCCATAATGTCCTATCAGTCAAGATTCTCTAAGGAATTAGAATCTAATGCAAAAACAGAAAAAATTTATCTCAAATATCTCAAATATATTTTGCCTTAAATTTACCTTAAATTTGAATTGTTAGTTATTAATTTCCAATTCCTAGATTTTACACCACATCAAACAGAACCGTATTCATATAGCGATCTGCCCATTCATTCCCAAAAGCTTTTTCGAGAATGCGGCGGGTTTTATCATTCTGTTGCTGTTGGGAACAATAGTTTTTCTGCCGTGCTAAAATTGCCGCCACGTCGCTGGTTTCATGAATACCATCGCGCATAAACTCCTGACTAATTTGACAATTGAGGCGGGCATAGGCGGTGGCGAGTTCCAAAAACAAAGCCTCTTCCGCTTCCCCTTGGGGACGGACAAACAAACAATAGGGAGAAAAAATATTACCCCATTGTGGTAAATCCCTCGGTTGGGAGAAACTTTCGCGTTTTTGTTTGAGGGCTTCAAGTTCGTTAGTAAACCGTTCTGGCAAGGGCAAAGTTGGCGATAAATCAACAATTGCAGCGCTGATTTGTCCCCGACCACCCACCAAGTCCGCGCCAAAAATCGGTAAAGGATAGTTATCTCTCGGATACATCACACAATGGAGAATGTCCAGATTAGCGCCCACTTTGGCTAGTTCTAAATGAAGCTTCCGAAATTGCGGTGCTTGATAGCATTGATTTTGAATTGTCAGCCGTTCGCCTTCGAGTTTGCCTTCAATGTAGCCTAGATCCTCCGGCATTTGGTAAGGACTCAGGGTCAGATATTCTTGCCATACGGCTTCGAGATTATGGGCAAGTTGATCGATCAGAGGATGTAAATTCATAGTCATAGGAGTAGTTGCAAAAGTAATTATAGAAGTAGGTGTAAAAACAATTTCAAAGAATATAGTTTTAAAGAATAATTCTAAAGATATTTTTCTATAAACACTTTTAAAAAATATTCAAAAACACTTAAAATAATATTTAAAGAAACATTGAAAGAGATATTCTTAAAATGGTTGCATGACCTAGCAGATTATGGTGTCTCAAATGATTACAAGTAGTTGCAACAATATTTAGGAAAAGAATAATGATGCAGATCAAATCAAAGAGAACCAAACTAAATCCAGAATTGAACCGGGTCTATTTTGATTGAAACTTGCATTTTATAAAAATCAACTGTAAAAATTAATTATAGAGGTTAATTATAATTGAATTATGATTAGAGGCACTAATTAGCTTAGCCCCCTAAACCGCTCCGAGCCATTGGCTCCAGCCGCAAGAAACCAGCTAAACTATAACCTAGGATTTAGCGTAAAATGTTTCTTAGCATTTTTTTGTAATTTTTTAATAAATCTTTAATCAATCACGGCTTTTGTCTCTAAACTGACAAAACAGAATACAACAAAGGGAATCAAGGTTTGTCATCCTGTGGCTATACCGTCAGTTCATCCTTCATCTATAGACTATAACCTAGAGTCCATACTGTAAAAACCATGAGTAAGAAATTTCAAGCCATTGGTAATGAACTCAAGAGAAATGCTCAGGTATTGTTTAGCCTAGTGGCGTTGTTATGGGTAATTACAATCATTGATCAAGTAATTTTTCACGGCAAAATGCGCCAATTAGGAATTGCACCTAAGGACCCCGACGGACTAAAAGGAATTTTATTTGCGCCTTTTTTGCATGGGGATTTTTATCACTTGGCGGCTAATACCGTGCCATTACTGGTTTTAGGCTGGTTCGTGATGATCCGCAGCCTCAAGGATTTTTGGTGGGTATCCCTGATTAGCGCGGTGGTAGGGGGCTTGGGGACTTGGTTAATTGGCAGTCCCTATTCTGTACACATTGGCGCTAGTGGCGTAATTTTTGGCTATTTCGGTTATTTACTATTTCGGGGCTATTTTGAACGTAGTGCGGTGGCGGTGGGTTTATCTATTGCCATTGCCATGAGTTACGGCGGTTTGATTTTTGGGGTGCTGCCCACTGCGGGACCGCGCATCTCATGGGAGGGGCATTTATTTGGGTTTATTGGTGGGATTATTGCGGCTAAGTTATTGGCGAATGATCGTAAGCATGGGGGATGATGACAAGTAGTTGTTAGTAGTTGGAATTAGTAATAGTTTTTAGTTTTTCTCTTGCTTGGGGAAACACAGACCATACAAACTCTAATAAGAAACATACCAGCTTAATGTGGAGTATCAACCATAAAGCTGGTTTTTTGTGCATAACTTTTATGCATAGATTATATACTTTAGATGTATTCATATAAGTGTGAAAATATGAATCTAAAGAGACGATCAAACCTCCCTTGGCGACTAGCTATTTTAAGCAGTTTCAGCTTAATCCTAATTGAGTACTTTTCCCCTAGTTTCGCTTATTCCGAGACCATATTCGACTACTACAGAATCTGCTTGATTGGTGGGGAAAGTAGAGCTTGTGGTGTGTTAGGGGAACTTTGTGGTAGGGGGAATAATCGTGCTTGTGGTTTATTAGGTGATGTTACTAGTAGAGGGTATGACAGAATCCAAGGATTTTGTGCGGCAAGGTCTGTTATCGCTTGTCGGTTTATCCGAGATATTGATCGAGTGGGCTTAACTAATCTAGGTAGTGCTTGTGGTAGAGGTAATGGAAGCGCTTGCCAAAAACTAGATACAATTCGATGCTATGCCACCGAAGGCGCAACTCGCAGACCTTGCCGTCGGTTTAGAATTTTCTGAAGATCTAGTCAGAAAGCACAGTGATAATTAAAAACTAAAATTGATTGAACATATTACTGGGAATAGGATCGAGAGAGGATCAAATCAAAATTTTAGACTAATCTTAAACCTATCCCACAACCTGCCATCCCAAATCCAAATCACTCAACTGTGACCACGCCACTTCCGAACCCAAACAAGAAACCACCGGCGCAACAAAATATTTCTGAGCCGCCGCCTGAATCTCCGCCGCAGTAATTTGTGCCAGTTGTTCCGTAAACTGCTGATCAAATTCCATTCCTAAACCTAATAACTCATACCATCCCATCACATGGGCGATCTGACTATTGGTTTGCTTCCCTAAGGCATATTGTCCCAAAAGCTTGCCCTTAGCCACATCTAATTCATGATCAGACAAGGGTTGTGCTGCCAAACGCTCACACTCATCCCTCAAACCCATAAAAGCAGCTAGGGCATTGTGGGGCGCAGTACCCATATACGTCACAAACTGCGATGACTGCCGCCGCGCTGGAAAAATTGTCGAGACCTCATAGGCTAATCCCCGCTTTTCCCGCAGTTCCACAAATAACCGACTAGATAACCCACTTCCTAAATAGGTATTGATTAATTTGAATGCCCCATAGTCTGCATCATAAATCGACGGCGCGGGATAACCCAACATCACAATTGCTTGCTGGGTTTGCTGTTGGGTGAATACGGCTTGGGGCTGAAATTCCCTCGGTGTAATAGTTAAAGGTATCGGTGGCTGTTCAGGATGCCAATCGCCAAAAGCTTCTTCTACCATCGCTTGGGCTTGTAGCGGCGTGATTTTGCCTGTGATGCTAATGACCATCTGTTGCGGATGCAGATAGGTTTGATGATATTGCCGCAAGTCTGACTGGCTCAACTGCTGCACCGTTGCCGCTGTGCCCACACTAGGCAAACTATAGGGATGATTTCCATAAAGTAACGGCTGTAACTTCTCATAAGCCACGCTGAGAGGTCTTTCCGCTTGGGAACGAATCCCCTGTAAAGTTAACTTCCGTTCTAGTTCTAACTCAGTTTCTGGAAAACTCGGTTCTCGCCAAATTTGGGAACCTAAATGCAGCATTTCCGCAAAATCCGCTGTAATAGTTTTCAGACTGAGCAAAAAATAATCTGTATTGGCTTCTGTGCCCAACGATGCCCCAATCGCTTCTACTCGTTCCGCAATATCAAGGGAACTATGTTGCGCTGTGCCCTTGGTCATTACTGAAGCCATGAGATGGGCTACCCCTGCTTGCTCCGGTGGTTCTACCGCTGACCCGCCATGACAAAAACACCGCGCTGCCACAATATCCGCCGCATTATTCTCCACCACCAACAAAACCATGCCATTACCTAAAACAAATCGATGCTGTTGGCGAGGGAGTAAGTTAACCATAGAAACGTTAGTCGAATTAGTTGATCAGTTCTAGTTTAATCAGTTTGCATGATTCTGGGCAGTTATTTTGTTAGGTCAGAACTATTTAAGATCATTTAATAAGATCATTTAAGATGATTTTAGAATCATTATCAATAATCCTGATTTTTCCGTCTCATAGTATAGTTGTTTCAAATAATTTGTAGAGGTGGCTTCGACTACGCTCAGCCATCATTGCAAGTTAGCTGAGCGTAGTCGAAGCTATATTTTTTATTTAAATTATCTATAACAGTAAATCTCTATAAAATTTGAGCTAAAAATTTCTTAGTCCGCTCTTCTTTAGGATTAGTAAAAAATTCTTGCGGTGGTGCTTCTTCCACAATCGTTCCCCCATCCATAAAGACAATCCGATCCGCCACTTCCCTGGCAAATCCCACCTCATGGGTCACTACTACCATTGTCATGCCCTCCTGTGCCAGATTGCGCATCACATCCAAAACCTCCCGTACCATTTCCGGATCTAATGCCGAAGTTGGCTCATCAAAAAGCATGACCTTAGGCTGCATTGCCAAAGCACGGGCGATCGCCACCCGCTGCTGTTGCCCCCCTGAAAGCTGATTCGGATACTTCTGAGCTTGAGCCGCAATGCCCACCCGTTCCAACAATTGCATAGCGACGGCGACCGCTTGGGGTTTGCGCTGTTGTCGCACCCACAAAGGCGCAAGGGTAATATTTTCTAATACCGTCAAATGCGGGAATAAATTAAACTGCTGGAATACCATCCCTACTTCTCGACGAATGGTTTCCAAAGATTTACTACTATGTAATTCAACTCCATCCACTACGACCCGCCCTTCACGATAGGTTTCCAGACCATTGAACGTGCGGACAAATGTTGATTTACCAGAACCAGAAGCCCCCATAATCGCAATTACTTCACCGCGATACACTGATAGGCTTACCCCCTTCAGCACATGAAAACTGCCATACCATTTATGGACATTTTGCGCGGCGATCATCACATCAGTGCGGTGCGCAGGGTTCGCCGACGGCATTGGCTCATTAGTCATGGCGCAAAACTAAATACAACAATTAAGTACCCATTAATATTATTACACCAGTTATTACACCAGACCTAATCCAGCTAATCCAGCACCAATCCTGACCGCTAAGGTTTTTTAGTGTACTAGGGCAAATAGTTGATTGGTGTAAGTTTATTGGTGCAGATGGTTCGTAGGGAGTTGGGGAACGAATTTCTGAATGGGATGACACCCATAATAGTCATAAATCTGACATCAACGGCAGCCACAAATAGCAAAAGAAGGAACACATCAAACGCGGTTCCCTCCAAAAGACGTTCCTAACAATCCCTATGGGTACAACTGTAAGCTATGGGTAACCAATCAACTAGCAAAGAAAACATTAAATTATGATCAAAACCGATCCTATAACTCTGTAAACCTTGATTTTGATATGGTTGGCGGTTGCAAGAGTTCAGACCGATTGAGCTTGAAAATCTTTACATTATTTATGATCTTTACAAATTAGCCAAGTAAGCACTAATCACTGGGGTAAATACTGTAATCAATTCTTCGTAAATGGGCTTTTTGAAAGGAACTATGGTATCGGCACAGTTGGCCAGGGGGAGATATTGCACCTTGGTGAATTCCCGCTGATGGGTGTCGAGATTACAAGATGTAGCAGGCTGATCCCAGTAAAAAGCAAACCATTGCTGTTTTTGCCCGCGATATTTCGCCCATTTCCCTGACAGATTCAGACCATCGGGAAATTCATAATACAGCCAAGGCTCATGACCATAGACTAGACGCGCCTCCCCCGTCCCATCCCCAACGGTGATACCCACTTCTTCATATAGTTCGCGACAGGCAGCCACTTGGGACGCTTCCCCTTCATCAATGCCCCCTTGGGGAAATTGCCACGAACCAGGCACATTTAAGCGCTCTCCCATTAAAACCTCTCCCTGACGGTTAAAAACAATCAGACCGACATTGGGGCGATAAAGTCTAGCAGTGGCTGGAGGCTGACTCATGACATAAAAATGGGGTGAATTAATCGTGGATTACTGACAGATATGAACCAATACGGACCAAATAGGTCAGACAGACTCGCTCTGTTCAACCTTTACAGTACAGTTAGGTCATGGTTTTAGGTTGTGGTTTTGGTCACAGTTCAAGATGCCTTTGATCAACATCAACCAAACATCAACCAAATACCAGATAAAACTGCAATTCTCCCACTGTGCTGTTAAACCAGACACAGGAGGAGAATCATGGTGGAGCTTAGCTAATGATTTAGCTGGTTTGCTTGTTCAGCTAGTGGCTAGTTATTCGTCTTCAGCGAACTGATAGCGGTAGAGATCCTTAGGATCTGGCTCTGGAGAAGCTTCAGCAAATCTCACCGACTCTTCTACCGTTGCCTGAATCCGTTGGCGAATTTCCTTGAGTTGCGCCTCAGTGACCAGACCTGCATCCAGGATGCGCCCAGCCAAAATTTTGATGGGATCGCGACCAAACCACTTGTCTTTTTCTTCCCGAGGACGCAATTCGTCAGGATCTGCCAAGGAGTGACCTCGGAACCGATAGGTCATGCATTCTAGAACGGTGGGACCTTCCCCAGCCCGACCTCTGGCAATAGCTTCTTGGGCACGTTGGCGCACCGCTAAAACATCCATGCCATCCACTTCATAGCCAGGCATCCCAAAAGCTTCAGCTTTACGGTGAATCCGCACATCGGAAGTTGCCCGTTCATGGAGCATCCCAATCGCCCAATTATTATTTTCAACTACGAAAATAATCGGCAATTTCCAGAGCGCCGCCATGTTCAGGGTCTCGAAAAATTGACCATTGTTACTTGCGCCATCACCAAAGAAACAAGCCGTGACCTGATCCGCATTGGGATCACCCATGACTTCGCGGCGATATTTAGACTGAAACGCAGCCCCAGAAGCAACGGGAATCCCCTCAGACACAAAAGCATAGCCACCGAGGAAATTATTTTTGGCAGAGAACATGTGCATTGAACCGCCGCGCCCTTTGCTACAGCCAGTTTCTTTGCCAAACAGTTCCGCCATAACTTCATTAGCGGTAACCCCAGAACTCAGAGCATGGACGTGATCGCGGTAGGTACTGCACACATAGTCATCTTTGCGCATCGCCTTGATTACGCCGGTGGATACGGCTTCTTGTCCGTTGTAGAGGTGGACGAAGCCAAACATCTTGCCGCGATAGTACATCTCAGCACATTTGTCTTCAAAATAACGCCCTAGCACCATATCCTCATACAGGATTAATGCTTCATCGGCGGTGATGTTTAGCTCAGTACTGGCAACTGAGGCAACGGTGTCTTGTGGCATTGATCGCTACTTCGATTTGGTAACTAAGTGTGTCTTACTTAGTTTAGCAGTGTTTGAACCCCTAAACGACCGCCCTTGGTTACCCCTTGGCTGCCATTGATCCTTAGGTGATCCCATGCTGCGATTACGCCAGGATCAACTCAGGATCAACTTGTGTCAAGAAATACGTCAAGAGTAAAGTGTCAGGATCAACCACCGCCAACAATGGTAACAATTTCTAGATGATCCCCGTTTTGTACAATGGTTTCTGACCAAAATTGACGATGGAGAATTTCGCCGTTATATTCCACTGCTAATAATTTCGGATTTAGTCCTATGGCTTCGAGAAAGTCTGTCATAGCTAAATTGGCGGGACAGTCCTGAGCTAAGCCATTTAGATAAACTTGAATGGTTAATGATGGGGGGGATGATTCCATTGGAGTTAATTGAGGTATGAGTTAATTAAGATGAAAAATAATAGATTGCAGGTAATAGAAAAGGAGAAATACAAAAGGGGAATAGGGCTGGGGGACAAGACAAGAAATTTAGGCGATAAAATTAACCAAATGTTTATCCGTTCTTAATATTAATCCTTTAAGTTCAAGGAGCAAACCCAGATCGTGGTGTAAGGAATTGCTATTGTCATTCATCTTGGTTCTTTTGGTCAAAGCGATCGCCGTTGCTCTGGTTTTACTCTTGGCTGGAGATTTTTTCTCAACGTTTCTCTATCACGTCCCAGAGCATATTTTTGGTAAGTTTCATTCCCTAGTCCATCATAGCCAGAATCGTAATTTCTTCCACTATGCAGTCCTCAATCGTAATCCTTTAGTTTTGCTGGATGGAATGCTGGGCGCACTGCCTTACTTTGTATTTGTGCCTTGGTTATGGCAAGTTTCGCCCCTAGGGACTATTTTAGGACTCATTCTTGGGGAAGCCCATGTGATTTGGCGACATGTTTCAGTTATGGCATGGAAAACCCCGCCACAATTACTGCATATCTGTAATACCCTGCAAATCACTACTCCAGAACGCCATTGGTTACATCATCAAGATGCTAGGGTTGCTTTTGGCGACATTTTTAATTTTTTCGATCCTCCGGCTCAGGCTTGGTTCCGTTTTTTGTTAGGCATGAAATATAAGTTGCGGCGTTGGAAGTTGCACCGGTCAACTTAACAGAAGAATCATCGGTATACCATCGCCATATAATCGCCATACATTAGAAATAAGAAGCCATTGCGTGGTTCCTCTCTTCGCTATTTGATGCGTCCTAGTGGCAAAGTGACTTTAAATTCGCTACCTTGATTCAGGGTGCTCTGGACTGAGAGTTTCCCGCGATGAAACTTAGTGATAGCTAGACTAATCGCCAAACCCAAGCCTGCTCCTCCAGTATGACGCGCTCTATCGTGATTCACTCGATAAAAGCGCTCGAAAATATATGGCAAGTGTTCTGATGCAATACCCACACCATTATCCCTGACGATGATCACTGCTTGGCAAGCTGATTCTTGTAGTTCAATCGTAACTAAACCACCATTAGGGGTATATTGAATGCCGTTAGAAACTAGATTCAGTAACAAGCGATAAATTTGTTGTAAGTTGCCAGTTAGATAAACTAGCCGAGTGCATAAATTAACTGACAAATTGATCCCCTTAGCAATTGCTTCATTCATTAATTCTTCGGTAACATCGTCAACAATTTCATTGAGGCAAATTTCTTGCTGGACTGAAGCAGTTGCGGATCTTTCTAATCGTGATAATAAGAGTAAGTCCTGGGTGAGGTCTTTTAATCTTTTAATTTGCCGCGTTACTGCTTCTAGATTTTGTCGCTGATGGGTAAGGTCAGGGCTAGTAAATGAGAGTTTCTGTTCTGTGGCGATTGCCACTTCTAAAATCGCTTGACTGGTGGCAATGGGAGTGAGCAGTTCATGGGCAGCATCGGCGGTAAATTGTTCCATACGATCATAGGTAATTTGAATCGGACGCAATGCCCAGCCCGCTAAATACCAAGCAGCTAAACTGATTATTAAAATGGTTAAGGGAACGCCAATGAGTAGAAACCAGTGGAGGCTTACCATATATTCATTGATGCGTCGGATTGACTGCCCTGTTTGCAAATATCCCCATAGTTCTCCCGTTGCGGTGGTTAGAGGCAAGAGATGTAAATGATATGGTTCGTTTTGCTGATCGACAGTATCATAGGAATGTTTGAGGTCGGGATTGGGAGGAAAGCGCTCTGGATGATCATGAATCGCAGCGATCGCCTGACCAGAGCCGGACAAGAATCTCACGTAATAGCCATTTTTAACCAAAGCCTCAAGAGAGGATTCACTATTACCTTTGGTGCAGGGCTGTTTGGGAAAACAGAAACCTATATCAATTGTCGTTTGCTCGAAACTAAGTTTTCCAGGATTCTGTAACTTGTTCCGTACTTTGTCTGTCACTAAGCGCCCTAAGACATCTAATTCACGGTCAATCATTCTCGTAAAGGAATAGTTAATCACCCCATGGGCAACATAACCGCAGAGTAGTAAAATCCCCCCCATCACCCCAGCATAAATTAGTGCTAACTGGAGTCTGGATCTTGCAAATAACCGTCGATGATGGGATTGACGATAATCATTCATAAATAATACTTTTCCCCTCACAAGTTAGAGGCTGCAATTATGGACTGAACCGATAACCTAAGCCTCGCATTGTCTCAATACCCTTGCTATAGTTACATTCTATTAGCTTACGCCTCAATAAACGAATCTGCGCCGCTACCACATTACTAATGTTTTCATCTTCTAAATCCCAAAGTCGCATCCGAATTTGTTCCTGACTTAAAATTTGATGAGGGTGCTGCATGAAATATTCTAGAAGTTGAAACTCTTTTGCCGTTAAAACAATGGGAACGGTAGTTGGATCACTAAGATTCTGCACCGTGAAAGAGCCGTAATCTAGCAATAATGAGCCGACCTGCAATTGTGGCGGCTGAAAAGTCGGTGTCCGCCTCTGCAAAGCTCTGATTCTGGCGGATAGCTCTGCCATACCAAACGGTTTCACCAAATAGTCATCCGCACCAGCATCCAAACCCGTCACCCGATCCGCCATACTATCCTTCGCCGTAAGCATGATCACTGGTAGTTGGTAATGCTTTTGGCGCATCATTTTGCATAGCTCTAAGCCCGACAGCTTGGGTAGCATCCAGTCAATAATTGCCACGATGTAATGATTATTCACGATTTCTAGATAATCCCAAGCAATTTGCCCATTTTCTGCCCAATCCACCACATAGCCTTGTTCCTGCAAAGCCATACAAATCGCTTTTGCCAAATCTGGCTCATCTTCTACCAGCAATAACCGCATATCAATGATTCTCTTGGTTTCATCGTAGTTTCATTTAATGCTGTCATTTTGGTTGTATCGGGAACTCAATCCCATGCAGACATTATCAAAATGGAGCAAGCAGATGAGCTACGAAAATCAGTTGATCAGCAATGATGAGAACTTTAACCTAAATTCCGACTATTTGCGCGAATTACAATCTATTTTCTCGCAATCTCAAGAGAATACAGCCATTAATCCGCGTTTATGTCGTGATGTAACAGAGGCTTTGGGCAAAGTCCCCCTAGTTAGGCTCAATCAAATTCATCCTCTGTGTGCTACACATAACTTCTATCTAAAACTAGAATCCTGTAATCCTGGGGGAAGCATCAAGGAAAAGAACGCCGTTTATTTGGTTAAACAGGCGGAGGAGCAAGGTTTATTAACCAAAGGGGGCACAATTATTGAATCTAGTTCAGGCAATTTCGGCATTGGTTTGGCAATTGTGGGGGCGGTCCGCGGCTATAGAGTGATGATTGTGATTGATGCCAAAACTTCGCCAACGATTCGCCGGATGTTGGCTGCCTATGGCGCAGAGTTAGTGGAAGTTCCTGCCAGTGCTGCCGATGCCCAAGGTTCAATGCAAGTTGCCCGCATGGAACGAGCCAAGGAACTCACCAATGCTATTGATGGGGCTTGGTATCCCTGTCAGCATCTCAATCCTGATAATTTAGAAGCTCATTATTGGCAAACCGCTGCCGAAATTATGGCAGTGTGTCCCCAAGCCCCTGATGCAGTGGTAATTGGTGTCAGTACCGCAGGACAGATCGGTGGTGTGAGTCGCTACTTTCGGCAATATCATCCACAAACGCGCATTATTGGTGTGGATGTGGCAGGCTCAGCGATTTTTGGAATGCCCCGCCATCCTTATAAAATGACAGGTTTAGGACTATCGTTTACACCACCAAACTTGAAGCGCCAAATGATCGATGGGGCTTACAATGTCACGGATGCCCTGGCGTTCTCCGTCTGTCATAGTTTAGCCAAAAAAGAAGGAATGCTTTTAGGTGCTTCCACTGGGGCAATTACGGCAGCGGCTCTGGCTGATGCAAAGCGCCATAGTACCCCCCAAACGATGGTGTTAATTAATCCAGATCGGGGTGATCGGTATCTCGAAACAGTTTATAACTCTGACTGGCTCAAGGCACAAAATATTGACCTATGGGAAAACGATGCTCTAGTTATGGCAATTAATAATTTAGCTCCTGTCGATTTAGCTCTAGATTTAGTGGCAGATGCCTAGAATTTCATGGTTAACTAAAAAGTCCTCTAGGAAAGCAGCTTCAGAAGGCATTTTAACTATGAAACATTCCTAGCACCATTTTCTAAATTTTGAAAACATGAAGTATATTCCTAATTCAGGTTCCAAATCAAATTCCAAAGCAAATTCTAAATCAGGTTCTAACTTGTCTGGTTCTGCACCCCAGCAAATTACGCTCCTTGAACTATGGCGGGAATTTCTGCCTCTTTCCCTGAGTGATGTAACAATGGCTTGTGGTGATCCGGCTGTTACAGTGACGTTGGCTTACTTACCAGAGGCACAGATTAACCTTGCCAGCGTAGGGGTTGCGAAGTCCCTAGCTATTCTGTTTGAGAGTCCAATTATTATGATTCTCCATGCTGCCAATGCCCTAGCTAGTAATGCTAACTCTCGATTAGCCCTGTGGCGATTTACGTTACTCAGTGGTGGTATTTTAAGCGGATTATTGTATTTGCTAGCACTACCACCAGTATTTAATCTCGTGGGTCTGCAATGGCTCGCAATTCCTGGCAATATTGCGGCTTCTGTACAGAGTATCATTCTGATTATGGGGGGGTGGGCGTTTGTGATTGCTTGGCGGCGTTATTTTCAGGGATTGCTGATTTATCACGGTCATGCAGCGGCTCTGGCAAAGGCGAGTTTGGTACGGTTAGGGGTTTTAGGAATTACCCTAGCAATTGGCTTTAGCTTGAAGTCATCAGGGGGGCTGTTGGCAGGCAGTGCCATGATGATTGGGGTAATTAGCGAGGGAATTTTAATTACAGTGTTTGCTTATCGGTTGGGGGCAGTGATCAAGTTCCCCAATCAAGCAACTAATCCAAATTATCGAGAATTAACTGAAGCTTCAGATGTTGATGCCCCTTCAGATCAGAATCATCAATCTCCGAATCATAAATCCCAGAATATTAAGCCCCAGAATATTAAACAAGTTTGGCGATTTTACTATCCCTTAGCTAATTCGATGTTGGTCGTATGGGGCGGTCGCGCTTTACTGTTGAGTATTCTCGGGCGCGGCAACGATGCGACTGTGGCGATCGCCTCATGGTCAGCGGCTTGGGGTTTAGTTTTAGTGATTGCTAATTCTACGCGCATGGTGCAGCAGATCATTATTAAGTATCAAACGCGCTTGGCTTTCTCGCGTTTATTTCTGTTTGCCCTGAGTATTGGCTTAACTTGTTCCCTGATCTTACTCCTGATGGTTGTTACGCCGATTAGTGACCAAGTGATTGGCAGTTTTATAGGGAATGATTTAGCCCTAGTTGCCCAAATTAAGCCTGTAATTTTGATTTGCGCGATCATCCCTATGCTGACTGCCTTACAAAATGCTGGTCAAGGTTTTTTGGTTGGTCAAGGTAAAACAAATCGGGTTAATTTAGCGACTTGGCTAGGAACATTTGTTTTATTGGCGGTGACATTTCTGAGCATTCAAAATCATCTCCCTGGAGCCACTGCCGCCGCAGTTGCTATGGTGGCGGCAATGGTTACGGAATTAGTTTGTTTGTGGGGACAGTTGTATTGGCAACACTCTAACCCATCCCCCACAGGTCACTCTTAGGTTATATCTTCAGACTCCATAGCATAGAGTGTCACCTTTTGTTAAAACCACAACAAAAATTATTGACTTGATCCCTTAGGTTAAAGCCATCGAGTTACGAAAGACCAGCAGCATAGCCACACTTCAATTTAGGAGACACGGCAATGGAAACGATTGGTAGAGTTGGGATTCGGCATTTAACTTCTGTGCAGAGCGATGTGGCACAGTTCTATACGCCTCAAAATAGTGATGAAACCATGTTGGTACAGCTTGCACCCCATTCTGAAGGCGAGCTATTTGTGCATCACTTTCAGACGGATCAGTTGTTGGTAGTGCGGGGGGCTTGTGTCCTGGTGGTCCTGCAAAATCGGCAATATCATTACATCCCAATGGTAGAACATGAGCCAACGGTGATCACGATTCCGCCTAATGTGCCCCATGCTGCCATTAACTACAGTGATGATCCTTGCTGGATGGTTAATGCAGTGCTACGTCATGGCGAAAGTCATAATTCAGATTATCGCCCGCGCCGTCGTCCTTTTCCCTTTGACCACAAACGCGCCCAGCAGGTATTAAGGAATTGCTATCATTGGAATCAAGTAGCCTAGGAAACTGCAATTAGATGTGATTAGATTGGACTAGAGCAGGGTTTTCAGCCCAACATAAGCCACAAACATAACCCAAATAATAGAACGCAGCAAAGAGTATGAAAGGGGTGTAAATTTGACAATGCCCCGAAATGAACCTAAAATCATACCTTTGTTCGTTTTATCACTTTCGTATTCGTAAAAATTATGTTCTGGGCGGATAAAATAGCGGCAGACGCACATGGCATCTATGGCAAGGATGACCATACCATCATCGTCAACGACTCGAAAACCCCTTCGGGTCGGGTTCATGTGGGTTCACTGCGGGGTGTAGTGATCCATGATGCGATCTACCGTGCCCTGAAACATGCCGGTAAGCCAGCGGTTTTCCTTTACGGTGTGGACGATTTTGATGCTTTGGACACTGTACCCCGTTATCTGGAAAAGGAAAAGTTTAAGCCTTATCTAGGTCATCCGCTGTGTAACGTGCCTTCTCCTGATCCCGATGCTGCACCGGACTATGCCAAGTACTTCATGGGGGAATTTCTGGAAGTATTTGATTATTTGGGAGTGCGTCCGGAGATTTACTATCTGCGGGATAAGTATCGTTCCGGAGCAATGAATAAATATATTGATTTGTTCCTGAACAATGCCCATTTAGTTCGGGAATCCTATCTCGAAGTCAGCAAAGCCCAACGTCCTGAAGATTGGTATCCTTTCCATCCCATTTGCGAAAACTGCGGCAAAATTGCTACCACAGTTACTTCCGCCTATGAAAATGGCAAAGTCTTCTACACCTGCAAAGAAGACAGCATGAACTATGTCAAGGGTTGCGGTCATTCCGGTTGGGTTTCGCCTTTTGATGGCAATGGTAAGCTACCTTGGAAAGTGGAATGGGTGGCAAAATGGGATTTGATCGGCGTAAATGTGGAACTTGCGGGAAAAGATCATTCCCAAAAGGGTGGCTCTAGGGATGTGGCGAATTCGATCTGTCGGAAGATTCTGCAAAAAGAACCGCCGATGCATTCACCCTATGAATTCATTTTGATTAATGGTACGAAGATGAGTTCTTCGAAAGGGGTGGGTTCCAGTGCCAAAGACATGGCGGGATTGCTGCCACCGGAGCTATTACGATTCCTGATGTTGCGCACCCCTGCCCGTACTGTAATTAATTTCATGCCTAATTATGAAACGATTACGCGCCTGTTTCGGGACTATGACACTTTAATTGAGAAGCATAAAACCAATACAGCCAAAGACGAAGAGGAACTAATTCCTTTGCGGTATGCTCAGCTTGACTTGATTAAGCAAGAAGAACTGCCCCGTTGTGAAACTTTTGATTTCAGTACGCTGATTTCTCTATTGCAGATTCCGCATTTGGATGTGGAAAACGAAATCCGCACCCGTTTGGATAAGCATTTATCAGAATCTGATTGGGAAGCATTGCGGCAAAGAATCACTGTGGCGCGGCAGTGGCTCCAAAATTATGCCGATGAAGAAGAGAAACTGGTTTTATATCTGGATTCAATTCCTGAAAGAGCTAAGGGTTTGAGTTCGGAGCAAGTCAGTTATTTAACTCAAGTGAGTCATAATTTGGCTGATGCGGCTTGGGATGGGGATACGTTGCAAACTCTCCTATTCAATACTACAAAGGAATTAGGGGTGTCTCAAAAGGTGGCTTTTGCGGCAATTTATCTGATTTTCTTGAATAAGGAGCGCGGACCCAAAGCAGGTAGTTTACTGTCCTATTTGGAACCAGCACTAGTAAAACAACGGATTACCGATGCGATTGCCCTCAACTCAGCCCTCGAATCAGGAGCTACCGCCTAATGGCAACTATTTTACGAGATTGGAGTTATCGGTATCAGTGGCTGTATGACACAGTTTCGTTTTTTGCCGCCTTGACGGTGGGGGGAACCCAACGCCTCCACCGCTTGGGGTTACAGCAGATCGATCTAGCAACTGCCGCCCATTGGGAAGTGCTGGATCTCTGTTGTGGTGCGGGGGCAATTACAGAGGTTTTGGTGCAGTATTTTGACTCGGTGACTGGTTTGGATGCTTCTCCAGTGGCGATCAAACGTGCTCAGGCTAAAGTTCCCCAAGCTAAATATGTGACGGGTTTTGCGGAACAGATGCCCTTAGGGGATCAGAGTTTCGATTTGGTGATTACCAATACGGCAATGCATGAGATGACCACAGGGCAATTAGAGCAAATCTTTGCTGAGGTTCATCGAGTTTTGAAGCGAGGGGGTAAGTTTGTGATTGTGGACTTCCATCCACCTCAAAATCCTTTGTATTGGGGACCGGTGGCGCTGTTTCTGTATTTGTTTGAAACGGAAACTGCATGGGAATTATTACGGACTAATTTACCGCAACAGTTACAGAGCGTGGGTTTTGGAAATCCTCAAATTAATCTCTATGCGGGGGGAAGTCTTCAGGTATTGCAAGTGGAGAAACTTTAGTGATGTAATTTCTGTGTGAGGATTAGAAAAATGACAGTTAGAGAAATTCCTCTTGATCAACCACTGCGGACAGCGATCATTCCTATGAGTTTAGAGAACTTACGGGATTGTCGTCAGAAACTGCGATGCCAAGATTTACTCTCTAAAATTGATGCAGCGTAACTCTAACTAAGCATCGCCCCAACCGCATTTTTTCCTTTGACCTTTTTACTTTTTCCTTGAAATCATTTGGTCTTTAAGTAACTCATGCCCCCATCAATATTTCAACTAAAAATTACTTTAGAAGATATTCGCCCTCCGATTTGGCGCAGGGTGTTAGTGGCAAGTACGATGAAACTAGATGAGCTACATTCCGTAATTCAAGCAGTCATGCCTTGGCTAAATTGCCACCTACATAGTTTTGAAAAAAGTGGTGAAGCTAGTTATATGCCATTAATGCCCGAGGACGCTTTTTTTGGTTTTGGAACACCTGCCAAAGATGAGGCTAAATTTAAAATTAGTCAGGTGTTAACCCATGAGAAAGGTTGGATTAGGTATACCTATGACATGGGTGATAGTTGGCAACATAAAATTGTTTTAGAGAAAATCTTGGCTCCCGACCCAAAGCTCAAGTATCCTATTTGCGTTAAGGGGAAACGAGCTTGTCCACCTGAAGATTGCGGTGGAGCATGGAGCTATATGGAGCTATTAGAAATTTTGTCAGATCCTAGTCATCCAAGTTATCCCGAAATGATGGAATATTACGGGGAAAGTATTGATGCTGAGGCTTTTGATTTGGCTGAAATTAATGAAAGTCTATCTAATTACAAACTGAGAAAATTGGATTTTTCTTGAGATTAGTCATGCCTAATACCTCTAAAATCCCCATTTTTGCGTTTGACCTTTTTACTTTTTCCTTGATATATGAGTATTACCGATTTATTACCTGTATTACATGGTTTATCACTTGAGGAAAAGCTGCAAGCGATGCAAGTTTTGTGTGAGGATGTTGAACAACTTTTGGTCCATAGAATTGATTTATCAGGGGATCAAGAAGTTTTGATAAGGGTGCATGATGGTTTACGAGAAAGTCTTAGGCTATATCAACAGAGCAGTGATGAACTGACGATTTCTGAGGCTAGATTGGCTGCAGGTGGGCATGGCTTGTCTTTACGAGAATTGGTGAAGCTGCCCTTGACTGAGCGCCATCGGTTGCTATCGCCTTTTGTGGCTGAAATGGCAGAGGATTTTGCTAATGATCCTGAGTTAACGTAGTTTTCCGTATTGGATGGCGAGGTTTAGAAAGATGACAGTTAAAGAAATTACCCTTGGTCAACCAGTACAGCCAACGATCATTCCTATGAGTTTAGAAGCCTTACACGATTATCGTTTAGTAATTGTGAATTTGGCGGC
Source organism: Pseudanabaenaceae cyanobacterium (assembly GCA_044358815.1). Lineage (GTDB taxonomy): Bacteria > Cyanobacteriota > Cyanobacteriia > Pseudanabaenales > Pseudanabaenaceae > JBAXSK01. The sequence goes on from JBIKNH010000047.1 coordinate 22,598, forward strand.
ACAGTATGGAGCTTATAATGTGCGGGTATTTGGCTCAGTGGCTAGGGGGGAGGCAGATTTGGATAGTGATGTGGATTTTTTGGTGGATTTGGAAATGGGGCGGAGTTTATTGGATTTGGGGGGATTGTTGATGGATTTGCAGGAGCTTTTGGGCTGTCGGGTGGATGTAGTGACGGAAAAGGGTTTAAGGCAAAGGATTAGGGATCGCGTTTTGCAGGAGGCTGTGGCGCTATGAGGGAAGATAATGAAAAGCTAAGAGATATACTTGAGGCGATCGCTCGAATCAATAAGTATGTGGGACTTGGTAGAGCTGCCTTTGAAGAAAGTGAGTTGATTCAGACTTGGTATGTGCGCCATCTAGAAATTGTTGGTGAGGCGGCGCGTACTTTGTCAGATGAGGCGATAAAGGCGGCGACCGATGTACCTTGGAAAGAAATTATTGGAATGCGGAATATTTTGGCACATAATTATTTTGAGATTGATTTAGATATTGTCTGGATTGTGGTTTCGGATAAGCTACCTACTTTAGAAACTGCGGTGCAAAATTTACTTTCTAAAATTGATGAAACCTAGCTCTAACTAGGCATCGCTCAAACCCCAATCCAATTTTCTCCTTTGACCTTTTTACTTTTTCCTTGAAATCATGTTGCCATCAGAATTAGAAGAACTTATTGAACGGGCGGCGCGGGAAGAGTGGGAGGAACTCGAGCTGTTGGGGAATGGGACAGAGGTATTGCCAGCAGCGATCGGGAAGTGCAAAAGTTTGAAGGAATTGATTTTAGGGGGATTTTTCTCAGGGAATAAACTAACTTCACTTCCTGTAGAAATAGGAGAACTAACCAATCTCCAATTCCTTTACTTTAACTACACCCGTCTCAGCGCGATTCCCGACTCGATCACAAGGTTAACCAATCTCCAATCCCTT
>JBIKNH010000214.1:0-7097 GCA_044358815.1 Pseudanabaenaceae cyanobacterium
CGAATTTCCGAGGAGGCAATGGGGCGCATTCGGTAGGGAATTTGAATAATTTTTTCGAGATAGTCTAGTCCAGAAGGTTTACCGCCACGTTTGAGAACTCCTTCATAGACTTGCTCTAGGGCGCGGGCGATATAACGATCATCAATCCCTAAGACAACGATGAATAGTTTGGTATTGAGCAGAAGTTGGACTGATTCTAGAACTTCAACAACGCGATTTGGAGGGCAACGATCTAAGTCATCAATGTATAGCACGACTCGCGCCGGACCTCTGGGAAAGAATTTTTTCAGTTCGTCGCGGTTGTGTTGCCAGTCGGTGAGGCGGTCTGAGAGGTCCGCAAGATCTTGTTTGACCTGTTGCATTAGCCCTAAACGCTTGCCGTAGTCGTCAACTTGCAAGCGATCGCTGACAAAATCCATCAGTGAGGCATAGTTGGCAGTGAGTCCTACGCGCTGTCTTTGTTCTGCAACTTGGAGCTTGAGTTGAGCAACTTCTTTGACGAGGTTTTCGGCTTTGTCTTGTTTTTGTTTGAGCAGAAACTCTCGATCACTTTGAATTTTTGCCTGTTCTTTTTGAACTGAAGCACAGTAATTGTTGAGGGCTGTGGCAATCGGAATTAAGCTAGCTCCGACTGCTACAACTTGCGCCACAATTTGAGTCCGAATCCATTCAAACCATTGTGATAAATTGGTGGACCAGTCACGAATTACATTAGTGAATACTATTAAGTTATTTTTTACTGTAATGGGAATTAGTCGATCAATTAATGCTGTCAAGCTAGTTTGTTCTAGGAGATTTTGTATTGCGGTGAAGATCGCGGCACGGGTTGCAGAATCTAGGCTGATAACGATCACGAATGTCATTATTACAAGCGCAGTTAAACCTTGCCAACTGGTGATAACTTTCTTGATTAAGCCAAGGGTTTCGCCTGTGGTTTGTCCTGCTTCGGCTAGTTTCTCTATGTCTTCTTTGGACAGCAGAAGCTGAGCAATAGCTTTCACAATTGGTTGAGAGAAGGCTATTATTTCACGGTTGGCGATTTGACGATTTACCTCTGCTTCGGCGGCTTTGAGTTTGCGTTGCAGTTCCTGTTCTTTTGCCTGAAGTTTCTGTTCTTGTTCTTTTAAAACCTGTTGCTCATTTTGTTTATTTTGATCAAGAGTATTCCATAGGTAATTGGAATTTGAGGTGGGATCTTTCCAATCTTTAAATTTTCTGAGGCGGTTATTTTTTTCAATAAAAGCGCGACGTTCTTCGTCACTAGATAGATAAAGCACTTCCCAGAAATTACCACCATCTAGTAAGGTTTTGGCAAATTCTTCCTGTCGAACTGCCTCAATGTCAGGCTCAGTAGTTAAGACGGGCTTAGGGTTTTGGCGTTTTTTGAAGTTATCTAAATTATCTTTGCTATCTTTTAAACGCTTAGGAAAGCCGACAAAAAATAAAAATAATAAATGTTCTATAACGGACTCAATTCCTTTGCGCCAAGATTTATATGATGTTTGTAAGTCAGGGGGGAAATAGTAAGCCTCAAACTGTTCACGGATGAAATAGACAAACAGAATAGTATTAAATTTGGATATGAGATCAAATCTTTCTTTTGTAATTCGATCAAGTGGTACAACAAATAAATAATAGAAAATATTCTCCAGAATAGTGATCAGAAATATAACAATATGCAAAACTAATTGAACAAGCCAAAGGTTTAGAATTTCTTGAGCAAATATTGTAAGTTTCTTTTTAAGGCTGACAGTTCTTGTTTTAATGTTTTTCTGGATAGTTTCCTTAAGATTCTGGAAAGGTTTATAGATCAAGCGATCAATATTACGAATCGATGATACTTCTTCGGCAGAGTTAGATTCTGGTTGTTCTATTTTGTTCTCTTCAGGCGCGGAAGATGCTCTTAGAAAAGTCCCGATCTGCCGCTCTAACGTGATTTGGCGGTTTAATTCATAGAAAATTTCTTGCATGAGGCTTGCCCAAAGGTCGGATTTGGCATAAGTCCAAGCATTGAAACTAATTTGATAGACGTGACCTACATAGGGAGACAGAATCTCGGTATTGTTGGGAAGGTCTGGATCGCCCCAAGCTTTTAAACTGGTGAGTTTTTGCTCTCGAATTTCCTTGACTCTTTGGCGCATGAGATGCATCCCAAAGGACTTGCCACTACCCCAACTGCCTAAAATTGCCACAGCGACCGGTGGTTGCAGACTACGGAGCATCAACACCGTTGCCATAGCCTCGATTTCATCCCGAATATTGAGTTGATCTTCTCCTTCTGCTGCGTCGTTGGTAATGCCTTGGGGAACCTCAATGATCTGTCTGCGGCTAGCAATCGAATTACCCTGCAAATCCCACAACCGCAGCGTCCTGTCACTACCACCTGAAACGATCGCTTTGCCATCAGGGCTAAAGGCTACTGACCAGACATAAGATCCATGCCCTTGGAAAGGTTGCCTAATTTGGTTCCCCTGCAAATCCCAAAATCGCAGTGTCTGGTCAGCACTACCCGAAACAATGAACCTACCATCAGGGCTAAAGGCTACTGACAAAACCCAAGACTCATGCCCTTGAAAAGATTGCCCAATTTGGTTCCCCTGCAAGTCCCATAACCGCACCGTCTGGTCATCACTACCGGAAACAATGAACTTACCATCAGGGCTAAAGGCTACTGACCAGACACGAGACTCATGCCCTTGGAAAGGAAGCCCAATTTGGTTCCCCTGCAAATCCCATAACCGCAGCGTCTGGTCATCACTACCCGAAACGATCAAGCTACCATCAGGGCTAAACGCCACTGACCTGACCCAATCCTCATGTCCTTGGAAAGGTTGACCAATTTGGTTCCCCTGCAAATCCCACAACCGCAGCGTCTGGTCACCACTACCCGAAACGAGCACTTTACTATCAGGACTAAAGGCTACTGACAAAACACCAAACTCATGCCCTTGGAAAGGTTCTCCAATTTGGTTACCCTGCAAATCCCACAACCGCAGGGTTTTGTCCTCACCACCTGAAGCGATTACCTCACTAATTTCCTCCGGAAACGCTGGGCTAGTAGGACTAAAGGCTACTGACCAGACATTATAGTTATGCCCTCGGAAAGGAGCACCAATGGGTTTGCCAGAAATAGCATCAAATAATTGCAACGTGCCATTGCCTAGCCCCGCGACGATCTTACGTCCATCAGGGGAGAATGCCACTGAGTTCACGTCGCTCTCAAGGCGAGCAAAGACCACAGATTCAGTACTAGATTCCTCACTATCAGCAGCGACTGGTTCAGTTTCCAGAGTTGCTTCCTCAGGGTCAAAACTAAAAGACATCTCCTGCATTTGCTGCTGCATGGACGACTCTTCGGCGGGAAATATAGGCTCCATAAACTTCTATACTCAACTTTTGCCAAATAAATTTTTACTGAATATTACTTAACCAACCTCTCACAGGCAGCAACACAGACATAGATACAGACATAAATTTAGCTGCGCCTATTGGCTGACAGCCTCTGGTAAAGCTATCCTGATAGATGAATCCACACTTTACCTAAGAGGGATTGGCTTGAATCAGTCCATTAATATCACCAAGCTCGACGATTTCCTGCAAGAACTCGCCACCATCCAGCAGCAAGGCTCAAAACGGGTTGCGATTCTAGGCTCGCGGCACATCCCCATGACCCACCAGATGCTGATCGAACTACTCAGCTATGCTCTGGTGCTGTCGGGCAATCGCTTGATCACCTCTGGCGCAACAGGAACCAACTTTGCGGCGATTAGGGGCGCACTAAGAGCCGATCCTAGTTTGTTAACCGTGATTTTGCCCCAAAGCCTTGATAAGCAGTCCTCTGAATCCCGCGAACAACTCGAAAATGTGGTGCATCTGATCGAACACAGCGAGTACGATAATTTGTCTTTGGCTGAAGCCAGTGGGCTGTGCAACCAAGAAATTATCTCTAAGTGTCAGCAGCTAATTTGTTTTGCCTACCACAGCAGCGAAACCCTATTACAAACCTGTAATGAAGCTGAAGAACAGCGTAAAGTAGTCACTTTGTTTTATTTAGATTAGATCTTAAATCACTGGTGTTCCCCCATCCCTTTTGATCAGGTTATTAATGGGGGACATCATCAACATCTCTCCATCACCATGCATAATTTGGTTGTTGATAATTTAGGCATCACGTTTCATGGGGACAATACCCCAGTGGCAGCGGTGCAAGGGGTGAGTTTTACCCTGATGCCCGGCGAAACCCTTGGCATTGTGGGGGAGTCTGGCTCTGGTAAATCAGCCACTGCTTTAGCAATCATGGGATTACTGCCTGGTGCGGCACAGGTGACAGGGCAGGTTTGGTTTACGCCACAACAGATTACGTCAAATGTAGTTAGTTCAAAGACAGTCACCACACCCCAGGTACAAACCCAGCCCCAGGAATCACCTGCCGCAGTGGAACTAATTACCCTACAACAACAGCACCCCCAGCGGATGCGCCAATATCGCGGGGATCGGCTGGCGATGGTATTTCAAGAACCAATGACTGCTTTAAATCCATTGTTTACCTGTGGCTATCAGGTGATGGAGTCGTTACAATTACATCAAGGTTTAACTCCTGCTGCCGCCAAAGCCAGGGTGATTGAGTTATTTGAACGGGTGAAATTACCCTTTCCGGCGCAGATTTACCGACGTTATCCCCATGAATTATCCGGTGGGCAATTACAGCGGGTAACCATTGCAATGGCGATCGCCTGTAATCCGCAAGTTTTGATCGCCGACGAACCCACCACCGCCCTCGATGTGACGATCCAAAAAGAGATTTTAGATCTGCTTTTGGAACTACAACAGGATGATCGTCAAGGCAATCAGCAGCCGATGAGCATGATCTTTATTACCCATGATCTCGGTGTGGTGAATCAGGTAGCAGATCAGGTGGCGGTAATGTATAAAGGGCGGATTGTGGAATATGGCAGCAAAGCAGCTATTTTTGAAGATCCCCAACATCCTTACACTAAAGCTTTAATCGATTGTCGTCCTAGCCGTCGCCATAGCCAAAAGTGGTTGCCAACGGTACGGGATTACATGATCGAGAAAACCGACGGGGAAATTATGGCGCGAGATGATCGCGAACCTCGGCTCTTTGAGCAATGGTCCGATGCTGACCGACAAACCCGACGGGAACAGTTAGCCAATGCTGCACCTCTTTTGGCGGTAGAAAATCTCAAGGTGCGTTATCGCAGTAAGGGCATTTTGGGAGGAAACCTAGCCAGTGGTTTAGCCAGCATTTTCACGGCAAAAAGTAACGGGGTTAATTCTCAACCTCACCATAAACATGTCGAGAAATATGTCGAAGCCGTCGCTGGAGTTAGTCTAGAAGTCAGACCTGGTGAGGTTTTGGGTTTGGTGGGTGAGTCCGGCTGTGGCAAAACTAGTTTAAGCCGCGCCATTCTTGGTTTAGTGCCTGCGGCTATGGGTAAGGTTCAGTTTGGCAATCGTGAGCTAAGGGGTTTAAGTTATCGGGAAATGCAACGCATCCGAGCCGAGATTCAATTAATTTTCCAAGATCCCTATGGTTCTCTTAATCCTCGGATGTCCGTCGGTGAAGCCATTGCCGAACCATTGTTGATTCATCAAGGTTCCGCTCAATTTGCCCGCTATCGTTCCCGCCAAGTAGTAGAACAACGGGTGGCGTATCTACTGCGGCGCGTGGGACTAGAACGGGCGGCAATGCATCGTTATCCCCATGAATTTTCCGGTGGACAGCGGCAACGGATTTGTATTGCGCGGGCGTTGGCATTGCGTCCGAAGTTAATTATTGCCGATGAACCAGTTTCTGCGCTGGATGTGTCGGTGCAAGCCCAAGTATTGAACCTATTAAAGGAATTACAGGATGTGCCCTCAGAGCGGCTGCGGCAGGAGTTACCAGAGGATTTATTACCGGAATTTGATTTGGAACATGAAAACCCTCAGTCTCCAGCTTATTTGTTCATTTCCCATGATCTCAGTGTGGTGCGGTTTATGAGTGATCGCATTGCAGTGATGCATCAGGGCTTAATTGTGGAACAGGGCACGCCGGAAGAGGTGTTAGATCATCCCCAAAATGAATACACTAAGAAGCTATTAGCCGCAGTCTTGTAGAAGTTGGTTTATTGTAGAAGTAAATTGAGAGATGTCTTCAAAGAAACTAGCTTTATGAAACCGTCTTCACTAAAAGCTTTCGTAAAATATCTAGTAAAATATCTAGTAAAGCATCTAGTAAAGGCTCTACCTTGGCACAACTTTTATCAATCAAATCCTTTTAGAAATCCCTTTAGATTAAAAACTAGACTTAAATTCTGCCTCACATTGTTATTACCATTGTTCCTAGTGGCTTGTACAAGTTCACAAATTCCCAATGGAATAGTCCCAAACTCAACTCCTAATTCAAAACTTCTAGTTGCCGCCGCCGCCAGTTTACAAAAAAGCCTCCAAGAAATCACGCCGCTCTATCACCAAGCCTATCCTCAGCAAAAAATTACTTATAATTTCGCTGCCTCCGGTGCATTGGCGCAACAGATTACCCAAGGCGCTCCGGTGGATGTGTTTATCTCAGCGGCGACTCAACAAATACAAGACTTAGCCGCAAAAGGATTACTTCTGGCAGATAGTTCCACAAATCTATTAACTAATCAATTGGTGTTAATCACCCCCAAATCTAATTCAATATCTAATCCACTTGCGTTGCAAGATTTTACCGATTTGACCAAGCCAGAAGTAAAACGCATTGCCATTGGTCAGCCCCTCACCGTACCAGCGGGAAAGTATGCCCTAGAAGTTCTCAAATCTTTAGGAATTTTGCCCCAAGTGGAATCTAAATTTATTTTAGGAAATAGTGTGCAGTCAGTTTTGGGAGCGGTGCGTACCGGTGATGTGGAAGCTGGCATAGTTTATCTAACCGATGCGAAAAGTACCGATCAGGTCACAATTGTCGCGATCGCCCCGCCCTCATTACATACACCGATTCGCTATCCCGCCGCCGTCATCAAGTCGAGTAAATTTCCAGTGCAAGCCAAGCAATATATAGAATTTCTGCAAACCCAGCCAGTGAAAGCGATATTTCAGCGGTATGGGTTTGG
>JBIKNH010000215.1:0-7081 GCA_044358815.1 Pseudanabaenaceae cyanobacterium
GGGCATTATTCTAGTGCCCCATCCATGCAGTAATTTTGCATCAACTTTGGTGCTAGACTTGCCAATCACAATTGTTAACTTTGTGGTAAATTCACCATCAACTATGGTAGTTAAATCCTGTACTCTAATAGCCTGTAGTTTCATAGGCAAAGTCTTTAGATCCGAGATCGTACTAGGGCAGGGTTGAGCTAAACCATATATTTCTTAAATTACTTAGACAGCATCAGACTCTGATGTAGCGCTAGTACCCTTGACATCAATGCGGCTTTAGTGAGGCTTTAATGGGGCTTGGTTGGCAAACCGATTTGAGCTTTTCTCTGATACTTTTCTTTTAGCCCTTGATTTAGAACCCTTGATTTAGAGCCTTTTATCCGGAGCCTTTGTATTTGGAGGCTTTATATCTGGAGGCTTTTATTTACAGGCTTGATCATCGGCTTGATTATGGGCTTGATTATGGGCTTTTGTGCGGTACGGCGAACTAAATCCATCAAGGCTTAATCTTAAGCAGTTAATCTTAAATAGTCCTAATGTATTGACTTAGTTTGGCTATCACAGGCGTAAAACTTTATTGATTTCTTCATTGATTTCTTCAGATCCAGAGCAACAACCATGACTAACGAATCCTTGCTGATTGAGTTTGCCACCAATGGGGCAAGTAACGGTAACGCCACTGCACAATTACGAGAAGTGTCTGCCGATACAGTCCAAACTAATATCAGTAAATTAGCGACTTGGGTGCAACAACTAGCTCAGGTCAATAGTGGGCAAGGTTTAGAACTAGATGAAGTCAGTATTGCCGTTAAAATCAATGAACATGGCGAAGTTATTTTGTTGGGTGATGGTCAAGGCTCTGGGGCGTTAACCTTACATTTTCGGCGGAGTCATGGGGCAGCAACTGTAATAGCGCATCCGGCTGGGGGATCTGTTGCCGTTGCACCACCAGCTAATCCATTGGCGAAACTGGCGCAACTCTTAGCAGCACAACAATGGGAATCAGCCAACCAAGAAACTTGGGATCAACTCTGTCAAGCTGCCCAAAAACCGCCGCGCACTCGTTTAGCCCCTGAGGACTTACAAAAAATTCCCGATCAGGTTTTCCGTGACATTGATCAGCTTTGGCAAACCCATAGCCAAGGTAAATATGGGTTTACTGCCCAGAAACAGATCTATATTGGTACAGGCAATCTCTAGGTTCTTATCCTGTTGCTTACGATTTTTGGGTTTGATTTTAGTTTGGCAATGTTTTCATTTGAGTGTTGAACCATCAATTCAGATCATAATGGTTTGGGGCTAACATCTCGCATTATTGCGCAGGAACCTTTTGGTTAAATTCTCGTTAGTTTTTAGTCTAGTTAGGTTTTGGTCTGGTTAATTTTTGGTTGAATTTTAGATAGATTTAGGATCACTCACCGCCATTAAGAGTAATCTCAGGAGTAGTCATGGACGACAAACAGAAGCAAATTATCGGTTACTTCATCGAAGAAGCCAAAGAACACCTACATACTATTGAGTCAAGCCTCTTGAACATTCAGGAGATGATGAGTGATCCAGAAAATATCAACGAAGTTTTTCGGGCGGCTCACTCCATCAAAGGCGGTGCGGCAATGTTAGGGTTTCAGAGTATCCAACACTTAGCCCATTCCTTTGAGGATCACTTCAAAGTACTACGAGATAATCCCAAATTCCCTATCGATCAGGACTTACAAACACTGTTCTTACAGGGATACGACAAACTTAAAGATTTAGTCGATCATCTCCAAGGTCCCGATGGTTTAACCAAGTCCATGTCTGATGCGGTACTGGCTGAGGCTGAGCCGCTCTTTGAAGAAATCAAAAACTATATCCAAGCCATTCAAAACGGTGAAACCCCACAAAAAGCTGGCAGTGGTAAAGCAGCAGCCAACCAACAGAAAGAAATCATTGCGGCTTTTCAGCAAGATGTCACCTTGCATTTACGGGATATGCTCACCTGTTTCAAACAGCCTGATAGTCCGAAAAATCGCCAGAGTCTCCATAACATTTGCCAAAAACTCATCGAACTGGGGGATCGGTTTGGTTTGAGCCAATGGTCGGATATGGTGCGGGCGGTGGATTCTGTGGTCACCAGTGCCAATAATCAATTTCGCGTCTTAGCTCCGGCTGTGATCAAAGAAATTAAGGTATCCCAAGATTTGGTAGTGGCGGGACAATGGCAAAATATTCATGTTTCCGATGATCTTAAGCGCTTAATGCCCTCTTCCTCTTCGAGGGGTGATGGGTTTGATTCAGTGATTAGCGGCATCAGTCCCGCCCGTTCTAGTGAAAGCCCCCGTGCTGCGACCATTTCCTCTTGGGAAAAGTTTGGGCAACAAGTGGGTTGGTACGGTAGCCGTAAACCAGTTACGACTCAAATAGATTGCAGTGGCAATGCACCCGCTGGACATTTGCCTGCCCCCATTTGGCTCGAAGGTTGGGGTAATTCTCAAGATCCAGACGGTAAGCAACTGGAAACCGCCTACCGACACCTGATGCAGCGACTGACACAGGCAGGCATCAAAAACTAAGTACTAACTGACCTAACCAAGTACGGACTAAGTGCCCACCAAGTTAGGGTTTCCCAGCCGGAAAGTACCAGCTACAAATTAGCAGCGCGAAATCGCAAAACACCACCGTGCCGCAATTTACCAGATTGCTGATTTAGAGCAATGGTGATTGATATTTGACAAAAGTTTGCTATGCTAGAAAAGGTCAAATTTTCGGGGCAAAACCACCGTGCCTAAGCTCAAGACTCGTAAATCTGCTGCTAAAAGATTCAGACTCACTGGTAGCGGCAAAATCGTTCGCCGTCACGCTTCTCGTAATCACTTACTAGAGCATAAGTCCACCGCTCGTAAGAGCCGTCTTTCTAAGATTGCCCTAGTAAGCGAAGGGGATGCCGATAACGTTAGAGCAATGATGCCCTACGCCTAAACTCTAGCTTCTTCACTATTTGTCAAGATAATTTGTCAAGATATTTCTGAGGACAGCGGCGCTAGGCAGCAGCATTTGCTATTAACTGTCTCATCCAAAAAACTCATCAAAAAAGTTCATCATCCTTATTACGGATCAGTATCACCGTCATGACCAGAGTAAAACGCGGCAATGTTGCCAGAAAGCGCCGCAAAAAGATCCTTAAGTTAGCCAAGGGTTTCCGTGGCTCCCACTCCAAGATATTTCGTACTGCTAACCAGCAGGTGATGAAGGCGTTACGCAATGCCTACCGCGACCGTCGCAAGAAGAAGCGTGATTTCCGCCGTTTGTGGATTACTCGCATTAATGCTGCGTCCCGTCAGCAAGGTTTGACCTATAGCCAACTCACCGGTTTGTTGAAAAAGTCTCAGGTGGAGTTAAATCGTAAGATGTTGTCTCAGTTGGCGGTGTTAGATCCAGCCGCTTTTACCAAGGTGGTAGAGTTGGCTAAGGCGGCTAAGTAAGTCACCCAGCCACCAGCTAAGTCCCCACTTGGTTACACTGTTTCGACTGATTTCTAATTTATTAACTAAATCGACCCGAAAAACAGGTATATTGCCTATTATTTCGGGTCGATTTTTAGGTTAGATTTTTCTATGGGGGTGAACTGAAATTATGGGGTGCAAATATGCTTTTATCGCTGAAGTATCAACAGTTGTATGCCACTGTTTTTGCAGCAAGTTTAATCACGGGCAACATTTTGGCTGCCTATAAAGCTCATCCCTTAATCTGGGTTGTGAGTTGTTTGGTATTTTGGCGAGCAACATTTGTCGGACGGGCTGTAATCACTTTAGCCACGGCTTGGGCAGTGATTTGTACTTGGGTGGGGATTTTGCGGTGGTCAGCACCTTTTAAGGGGTTAAATCCCCAGATGGTAGCTTTTTATTTGTTAGCGGCGTTTTGTCTGGTTTTGGTGATGATTTATGGGGTGGCTCAGGGGGTGGAAAAAGTTAAACAGATGAGGGAGAATTCTGAACTACTTGGAACTATCTTAGGCATATTGATTATTGTCGGTTTTGCGGTTGGAAGTTTAATTTGGCTCGGTTTGCGTCTCTAAAAGAGATTCCTTTGGTATTGCCTATCAAGACTAAATATCATCTCTGATCACTTTAGTTTAGGAAATATCAGTTCAGGAAAGTTCAGAAAATACTGATTCTAAAAATACTAGTTCCAAAACTATTAGTCCTAAGTCTATTAGTTCAGAAAATAAATAACCAGGGAGCATTTAATGTTACATAATTCCCCAGAAGAGAATTTAAATCCGTCGAGTTCTGTCAGTAATTTGCCATCTTATCAAATGAGAACGGTAGAGGATTATCTAGAACTAATTCCTGTAGATGTGCGTCAGACCATGACAGAGAGCCAAATCGAGGCTGTAATGCAGGTGATTATGGTGGCTATTCCGAAACCTGCACCTAAATTAGTAGATTTGCGGTTTGATGTGGATTTATTATTGACTAGGTTATTTGTAGTTTTGATGATTGGGCGTGACCGTCGCAAAACCGCCCGCAGATATGCTATTACGCCCCTAAATAAGTTTCTGAATACCTGCTTGGCAATTATTCTAATTATTGGATTGAGTTTTTTGATTAGTGCTGCTGTAGTTCTAGTTCTATATCTAATTAAGTCTTTACTTGGGATTGACTTGTTACCAGGACACATTACTCAGGTTCTGTTATCTAATAATTGCAAGTAGTTTGCCACGGACTAATTTTGGCATGAGCTAATTCCTAAGAGCTAACTTCTAAGATTTTAAACCCGTTCTATAGCGGCTGATGACAGGTGATGCAATGGAATGCACCGCCCCCTAAGAGAATATGTTTCGCACTGAGTCCGATAGTTTGTCGATCTGGAAAATATTGCCCGATCATGTTTACTGCCATTACATCATAGGGACTGTCATAGGTGGGAACAATCACCGCGCCATTGGCAATGTAGAAGTTCAAATAACTAGCGGGCATGATTTCTCCTTCTGGATCTAGCACCAATCCTGGGGAAGGAATTTTTACCACTTGTAACGGCTTCCCTTGGGCATCGGTGAAACTGGCTAGTTGCGCGGCAATGTCAGCCAAAACAGCAGCATTAGGATCCTCTGGATCATCCGTTGCCATACACATTACGGTATGGGGGGCGATAAATCTGGCGATAGTGTCAATGTGACCATCGGTGTGATCATTGAGCAATCCTGATTCGATCCAGAGGACTTTTTCAACTCCTAAAGCCTGTTTTAAATCAGTTTCAATCTGGTTTTGAGTGCGCTGTGCATTGCCATTCTCATGATCATAATTCCCATCATGGCGATTGGGATTGAGAAGACATTGTTTCGTGGTTAAACAGGTTCCTAAACCATCTACTTCTACGGCTCCCCCCTCTAGCACGTAGTCAAATGAAAATCGTGCCACTTGAGCAGCATTAATCACTCGATCTGCCACTTGATCATCATGGTCTAAGAGATACTTACCGCCCCAGCCATTCCATTGAAACTTCAGTCCAGCAACGGTTTGGGTCGCTGCATTACGGGTGAAAATCGGCGTAATATCCCGCATCCAAATGTCCCCAAAGGGAATCTCATGGAACGTAACAGCCACACCCTGTAACATCTCGGCAGCAAGGGCGGCAGTTTCCGGTAAAACTAAAACTTGAATTGGTTCGGAAGCAGCGATCGCTTTCGCCAAATCAACAAATTCCCTTTGCACCACTGGCAAATATTCCAGCCACAAGTCACCATGACTCGGAAAAGCTAACCAGCAAGTGTGATGGGGGTGCCATTCCGCCGGTTGGCGATAACCAAGGCTCTGGGGAGATTGAGACATAGCAACAGATCGTTAGGGTTTAATTCTGAAACGGCTTAATTATATCTAGTTCCGGCGCGGATCAATGGGACGTGCCACCACAATGCCAATGCTTTCTGGCACACCTTGCACATATTTATGCAAATTACGTGAAATAGTCACTTTGCCGTCGGGGGAAGCGTGCAATAATCCGATCGTGCCATCACTGTTACGGTAGGCTAGTCCGGTATGGGTGGCATCTAAACCCTTCACGCTAGTGGTAATAGCGATAATGTCACCAGCTTGGATCTCACGGACGGCTTGAGGAATTTGGGCAGTGGGAATGTAATAGATCGGCTTTTGGGCGAGGTTGGCTTCTACGGCTTTGATACAGGCAAAATTTGCATCATCCTTGAGTTGGGGATAACTACTGCGGTGGTTACTCATGAAATTGAGCTTGTGGGGCAGCCTTTGGGGGGCAAATTGAGTACTAAATTTGTTGCTGATGTTATTTACCCCTTGACGCTTCTCGTTGTCGTTGATCCACTCCGTAAAGTAATGCAACCGACTGCAATAACCATCAAGGTCACCGCCCCGATAGCGCAATTGTTGTACCCGCAACCGAAAATTATCAAAAGAGTCATCCTCTAGGGCAATGGTTTGGGCTAGGGCTAGGGCGTTTTCCACCAAAAGCACACAGTCAAATTTATCGAGATACACCAAGAGTATTTCAGTGGGGGATTTATCCAATAGTCCAGCTTGATAGGGTGCGCCCACCAACTGCTCCGCCACAAGTTGGATGATTTGGGGGAATGGTTGACTCTGCCAGTTTTTAGCCTTGGCTAGATCGAGGATTTGCTGGAATTTCTGCCGCGTCGGATCAATTTTGCGTTTTACTTTTAGCTCTGACGGATCCAATACATCCGGTTTTACCACTTGTTCCATCATCTGACCTGCCCCACTGACCGGAGCTACTGCCGGATCACCTAGTCCTATGGCTACCCCACCAAATAGAGAAGTAGCTGCTACATACACAAAAACTTTGCTAACAGTTGCAGGAAGTCCGCCACCAATCAGTGTTGCAATCAAATCAATCATAATTACAGGTTTATATTAGAGTTTTCGTTGTTTTAGTTATTGGGGCTGGTTTGCGGTGTCCTCGCCGTCGAGATCTCATCTGGCAGCAACCTAGGGGATCAGCCCGACGAGTTTCCGTTGATATTTGTGAACAGTAAGTTAGAATTTGTAACAAAGCTTACTCGATACACGTAATCTTACCCAATCCGTTACCAAACCGATTCCTGCGCTGAGGGTGATAGTAA
>JBIKNH010000048.1:0-23197 GCA_044358815.1 Pseudanabaenaceae cyanobacterium
CTCAGTTAAAATAGCTTCAGTCAAAATAGCTAACGTGGTCTATTCCCGTTGCCTTCCCATGAGTTACTGTCTAAATCCCAACTGTAGCGCGGTTAATGAACCTCAGATGCGTTGGTGTCAGTATTGCGGGACCAAGTTACTCATTGGTGATCGTTATCGAGGATTACGTCCCTTGGGTAGAGGCGGCTTTGGGCGCACCATTCTGGGCTGTGATGAGGCAAAACCTTCTCAACCTTTCTGTGTATTAAAACAGTTTTTGCCAGTGGGAAGTAACGACTGTGCTAAGGCTTTCAGTTTATTTGTCCAAGAAGCGGAACGCCTCGATAGTTTGGGACAACATCCGCAGATTCCAGAACTGCTGGCATATATGGAACAGGATGGCTATCACTATCTAGTACAGGAGTTTATTCTGGGGGATAACCTGCAAGATGTAATGCAACGGGAAGGTTTATTTAGTGGCGCTCAGGTACGGCAGTTACTGAGGGATTTACTGCCAGTGCTAGATTTTATCCATGAGAAACAGGTAATTCACCGTGATATTAAACCAGAGAATATTATTCGCCGGAATCTAGAAAAAGATTCCAATCTAAAACAGTATGTCTTGGTGGACTTTGGGGCAGCAAAATTAGCGGAACTAACTTCCGGAAAACAAACTAGCACACGCATTGGTAGCCCCGACTATATGGCTCCGGAACAGTCCAAAGGTAAAACCCAATTCGCCAGCGATTTATATAGTTTAGGAACTACCTGCTTGCATTTACTCACTGGTATTCCCCCTCTGGAATTGCAGGATTTAGATGGGAATTGGCAATGGCAGCAGATGTTACCCCATCCCATTGAACCACAATTAATTGAGATTCTGAATCAGTTGGTTGCTAATGCCATTAGTCAGAGGTATCGGAGCGCTAAGGCTGCAATCACTGCATTAGAGAAGTCCACTAGTAACAGCAGTAATACGAGCAGTTATCTTTCACCAGCACAGAAATTCCTATTAACACGGTCGCAAAATAAGTCTCCTCACAAGCCACAGAAGCCCACAACACTAATTCCCACTGCTCCGGCTCCACAATTAACTAAGGCTAGACATCATTCCTGTCTGATTACCATCAAAAGAAATGCCCTCGGTCAAGTCTATTTAGATAAACAAATTACCTATCATCTCCATTCGGAATTTACAGAATTAATTAGCCCAGATCTTGGTTTACGCATGATGGCAATTCCGTCAGGGCACTTTATGATGGGAGCAGTGGACTCAGAATATGAGCATTTTGCCGATGAAAAACCATTGCATCAGGTAAAAGTCAATGCCTTCTATATGTCAGCTTATCCCATTACCCAAGCCCAATGGAAGCTGATTATGGCTAACAATCCATCTCGTTATAGTAATCCCGATCATCCCGTTACGGGTGTTTCTTGGCAAGATGCACAGGATTTTTGTTTGGCTTTATCGCGACGAACTGGCAGATCCTATCGTTTAGCTTCGGAAGCTGAATGGGAATATGCCTGTCGCGGCGGTACGAGTACAGCCTTTGGTTTTGGGGAAACTTTACCGCCGGATTTAGCCACTTTTAATGGACAAGTTCCCTATTTAGCTATAGCGAAAACTAATTCCCATCGCCACACTACCATTGTTGGCAATTATTTACCGAATCGTTTCGGACTGTGGGATATGCATGGCAATGTTTGGGAATGGTGTGAAGATATTTGGCAACCGGATTATTTACTAGCTCCCATTGATGGCACGGCTCAGGTCAAAATCGGCTCAGAGAAAAGTCGGGTGAAGCGGGGCGGTTCATGGCAGGATGGCGCGGTTTATGCACGGTCTGCGGCACGGATGGAAGGTAGTATCGACCAAAAAGATGGAGTCACAGGATTACGGGTCGTGGTTTCAGCCTAGTTTTGTTCTAGTTGAGGCTGGTTGGAGGTTGATTCAATGCAATCAATTAATTATAGTTAAAATAAGTTAATTAAGTTAACAAAACAAGACAAGTTATTCCTATACCCGATACAGTGATCAGACCATAGCTTAAAACCTACAGATCACGCTGAGAGTATTGTATTTAATCTAATGTTTAGTCCACTAGAAGTCTAGTTTGTGGGTGAAATATTTGTTCTGTGATCGAACTCTTGCTCCAAGTTTAGATATGGGTTTCGCGCTAAATTTGTTTGCCAAATCTAGCATCTATTCCCTGAGAATCCATGACTTTTAGATTCATGGGTCTGTAAATTAATATGTTTTTAAGTCATATTTGAAATGCATATTTTTTGCAATGCATATTGCATATTTAAAACATAGATTTGAAATTCTCATTTGCTCTTAACAATCCGTATTGATTTTTAATAGCGGTTAATTACTTCTAATTATTCTTTATACATCCTAATTGACTATATGGTAGCTAATCATCAAAATCTCGAATCACTGTTACAAAGTAATGACTTTCTATCTGATTTAGACCATCGCCACCACGAGCGAGTTTTCGCTGACACAGGTATTGTCGCAGAAGTAACACTCTTGACCGAATCCGAACCAAAATATACTTTTAAAGCCTTGGTTGTAGATGGTTCTTTTAGCGGGTGCGGCATTGTTGCAGTTACTGGTTATAAAATTGATTTGGGACAACAGTGTCTGCTTACCATTGAAGAATTAGGACAAATGCCCAGCACAGTGATTTGGCTAGAAACTATAGGGAATAATCTATTACGGATTGGTTTGGCTTATCAGATTTAACTGAATCTGTAGAATAAGCCGTTAAATAACAGTTACATAGCCGCTTTATACCGGTTTATTGCTGGTTCATTACTAATCTTTGTTTAACTTTACAATGTAAACCATTGAGAAATGATTCAAGGTTATACTTATTAAAAGTAGCAGTGAACGCAACTTTTAATAAAGAAATTCTGCAAGATCAGACATATTGAACAAAAAACGCGATCAGTTTGCTATACCTATTAGTTATTAGGTCATTGCAACCGTTGCAAGTTTAGCCCCATACCTTAAGAGGTAAATTAAAGATTTAGATCTCAACATCAACCAACCAATAAATCAGGGATTCAACCACGAATCACATCGAAAAAATCTTAAGTTGGCTACTAAGTATTATGGCTTGTTGCAGTGTCGTATGTAACTAATTACATTAAGTTTAGCTTAGTGGAAATGTTACAAAATCTTGCTAATACAGCAGTTAGTTCCCAATCAAAATGATGATTTTGTTAGATAGAAATTGATGCCCTGATGGTCATAGGTACAACCATAAGCAATCTCTTGATTTGTAAGCTAATTTACAGAGATATAATTCTATTCTAGTAATTCTATCTAGTTAATTCCGCCTAAGTAATTTTGCCTAGAAAATTCTTATTAGCTGATTCAGGGACTAATCAACGATGTAACACAAATGATTCCACATAAGCAATTCAAGTACAATTCAAATAGCAAATAGTAAATAGACATCGAACTAACTGATCTAATTAGTTTTTAGTGATGCTTTTAGTTTGGGTTTGGCGCAAATTGCATCAAGTATTGCCCAAATATTGAAAATGATTAAGGTGTCTAAGAAGCCTTTGCTTTGAAGTGTTTGATTTAAAGTATTTGATTTGATCAACGGTTACTACTAAGCAGTCAACTATAGGTAAGCAATGAGGTTATTATGAAATTCTTCCATCAGGCTCCATCCCCAGAACTCGATACCCGCAGCAAAATCCTTCGTTCCGCCCAACATTTGTTTGCCCGTCAGGGATTCGATGGTACTACCACCAAGGATCTCGCCGAAGCTGCGGGCATTGCCGAAGGAACTTTATTTCGTTACTTCAGCAATAAGAAATCTATTTTGGTGGAAGTGGCAACCCAAGGCTGGCTGAAGATTTTGACCGACTTACTCACAGAACTGAGTGAAATGCCCAGTTACAAAGCTGTGGCGCAAATGATGCGGCGGCGTATGAGTAACCTCCATGAAAACATTGACATTATGAAAGTCTGTTTTATGGAAACACAATTTCATCCCGAACTGCGGGATCGGGTGCAGGCAGAAGTGATTGATAAAATGAATGACATTGCCGAAGTTTATTTTACAGAAGCAATTCAGAAGGGGGTTTATCGGAGTAATTTGAGTCCGAAGGTAATTGCGCGGGTATTTGTGGGAATGTTTGCTGTGGCGGGTTTTAGCAATGAAACCATGAGTAACGGCGGCGGTCCCCAAGAGTTGCAGGAAATGGCAGAAGGCATTGCTGATATTTTCTTGAATGGTGTTTTAGTGGCTAAAACTTGAGGCAATGACTGGAAATGGTCAATAGATTAGTGAATCATTCAATCTTGAATTAGCATCTGAATGGAGTATGGCAAAATTCAGCAAATTTACGGAGATATGGCAATCTTAATTCTGGATAGGCTGACCCATGCAATGGCAAATTTTTCCCTATGACACCATTGATTCAACCAGTACCGAAGCATGGCGCAGAATCACGCAACCTCAATCATCCCAGTCGCCATCTCAATCTCCGGCTTATACCGCCATTATCGCCCGTCAGCAAACCCAAGGACGGGGACAGCGGGGGAATGTCTGGCAATCTAGCGGGGGCGGCTTGTATCTATCGGTGATTTTGCCCCTAGGGGGGGCTAGTTACACTGCGCCACAGATTACCCTCTGGGTGACTTGGGGCATTGCGGCACGGTTGCGAGAAACTGGCTTACCAGTGCAAATCAAGTGGCTTAATGATTTGGTCATCGATGGGCGCAAAATCGGCGGTATTCTAACGGAAACCCGTAGCCAAGGGGGGAATTTGCCTTGGGCAGTGGTGGGGGTGGGGATCAACTGGTTAAATGAAGTACCAGCCCATGGCTTAGCCATTGGTAATTTGCCTAGCACGATGACCTGTTTGACAGATTTGGAACAAGCGGTTTTAAATGGGATTACCCTAGGGGAGCAAACCTATATCCAGCAAGGAATTAAGCCTATTTTAGCCACGTACTTGCAATGGCTTGATCGCCACGAAATTAATCACAATGGACAAAGGGGATTGATCAGCGCCATTACACCAGCGGGGGAGCTAGTGGTAAAGTGGCAAGAAGCAAACTCAATGGATCAGTCATCCGTTGAGCGCTATGAAATTTATCCGCCGGGAACTATATCTTTGGGTTATCTATCCCAACCCTAGATCGGTCCTAATTTGATTCATCCCAACTTAAAAAGTTTTATTAACTTGTTTCGTGAATTTGTCTCCTAACAGATCAAACCATATCAATCACACCATGATGCATCGTATTTCTTGGATCACTTTACTGTGTTTAGGAATAGTAGGTCTGCCCTGTTTAGGTTGGGGTAATGGCAACCTAACTGCTTTTGCCGCCGAGAAGTCAGCGATCTCCCCCGAAATTAACACCCCTGCTGTTACCACCCCAGAAACTGCTTCCCCTGCCATTGCCCCTGATGTAGCTCCGTCCTTGCCTCCCGAATCGCCAACGGTCAGTATTACTAGTAATAGCTCTAGTAACAATGTTGAAAATAGTTTTGGCAACACAGCAACTAGTGACCGTCAGCCAACGGAAAACCCTTCGGTGATTGTTACCTCTAAAGAACGCCTTGATCGTCCGGAAATTATTCTCGAAAGCCGTTCCACTGGTTGCATAACCCAAGCCAATGCTGCAACACCATCTCTTTGCCCTAGTCAAACAACCGCCGCTAATGGTAATGGATCAGGTTCGTCAGGGGAAGTAGTTTATAACGGCAACGTTGGCGCAGCAAATATCCAGATTCGCCAATTGAGTCGCGAAGAGGTGGCAGCCCTCAATCAAGCCGCTCTGCAACTGCCCCGTAATGGCGATAAACAGATGTTATTTCCCCTTGCCTTACCCGCTGTGATTAGTTCGGTGTTTGGTTCTAGGGTGCATCCAGTTACGGGTCAAATTCGGTTTCATCAAGGAACTGATTTAGCTGCTGCCGCCGGTACGCCAGTGGTTGCCGCATTTAGTGGTCGGGTGGAAGTGGCAGGCTGGATGGGTGGCTATGGTTTGATGGTGGTATTGAGTCATGGTTCCGATACCGAAACCCGTTATGCCCACCTGTCTGAGATTTTGGTCCAGGACGGGCAAGAGGTGAAACAAGGTACAGTGATTGGTTTGGTGGGTAGTACGGGTTTATCCACTGGTCCCCATCTGCATTTTGAACTATGGCGCAAATTAGCCGATGGTTGGACTGCTTTAGATCCCACGCCACAGTTAGTCATTGCCCTGGAGCAAATCGAGCAATATTTTGCCCAGAAAGATGCGCCTAAACCTCGTGCTTGATCTGTGGTTTTGATCTGTGATTGCGTTCTGAACTTTGTGCTAATGTATAGAAGCCCCTCGGTGGCGCGCGTGACTACCGATAATGTGTCTTGATCTATGATTGTTTATACAGGAGACGCTTTCTCTTGTGCCGCAGTATACCGAACCGAGCCAATGGACTTCGTTTTCGGGAACTTTAAGTGTTGCCAAGCTTGCTAGTCTCCACCTGGTTATACCGGGTCAAACAACTGAGGTAAGACGGCGTTGCGGAGGGGTTTTAAGTTTTTATTAGTGTTTGTTAGTATTTTGTTTATTTTGTTTGGTTATGCGAGTTAGCCAATGCAGTTTCCGGTTTGAGAGCGTGTTTGAAAAGTTTTGATCCCCCTAAATCTCCCTTAGAAAGGAGGCTTTTTTAGTCTTTTCCCACCTTTTTAAGGGGGGCTAGGGGGGATCAATCATTATTTTTAGCGAATATGTAGACTTCCCAAATACCCTCTGACATTGAGTAGTGAAGTTTTTTGAAATTTACTTAAGTTTGAAGTAAGCGCGACTAATTATCAGCATGGCGATTTCTTTAGATTTACCTCAAGAACTGGAACAAAAACTTGTTGCGGAGGCAGGAAAAGTTAGTTTGTTGCCATCGGAATACATTCTCCAACTGCTAACTGTACGAAAGTCTGTAGAAACTATGCCTAAAAATGGTGCAGAGTTAGTGAACTACTGGCAAAGTCAAGGACTCATTAACTCCCATCCCGAGATTAAAGATAGCCAAGAGTATGCACGGCAAATTCGCCATATAGCAGAACGCCGTCAGCATTTATAAGCCAGAAGTAAATCAAGTTTTCAAGTTGACTGCACCTTTACCAATAATTTGGTTGACTGAGGCTGACTGCGATAATGCTTGATCAGATTTTAGTAAGTGTCGCCTCTCTGATGGAGTTGGACTATTAGATGTATTAATTGCCCGCTGTGCCATTAGTAAAAATAAAACTCTTGGCACTTTTAATATCCAACATTATCGAGCTATCGCAAATTTAAGAATCCTTCCACCTTATGAGCGATGATTATAGAAATGATTAGAGAACTTTCATTATGGAACTACGGCTGTTTCTTGATATCTAAATTAGACATAATTGCTTTGTGGCGTTACTTAATGAGTTGTTGCTTGATAACTGAATGCCTCTGCTACATGATAAACATAATTTTATAACTTTCAGCTTCAATTATGGAAGAAGATCGGAAGATATTCGATGGATACAGAGATTTTCTAACTTTGAGAGGTCATTCCTTTTATTGCAAGACCCCCTTGAAATAGAGCAGCTTTCTATTTTAGAAAGAGCAGGCTTGATTCAATTTTTTGAAATAACCTTTGCTCTCTCTTGGAAATTACTCAAAGACTATGAAGAGACAGAAGGCTTAATTGTCAAAACCCCTAGAGAAGCGATTAAACAAGCATTTCAATCAGGGTTGATCGCTAATGGACATGACTGGATTGATGCACTTCAAGATCGCAACTTGACAGCCCATACCTATAATGAAGCAACAGCAATCACTGTCAAAGGGAAAATTAGAGGTAGATATTTTCAACTTTTAGAGGAAATGTATGTGTATTTTAAGAATAAAATAGCAACTCGTGGATTTCTCAAGCTCGATCAGCAGTATTTGATATTGTTGGTTGAAATGTGATCACCTACGTTGTCTAATCACGAACAATTCAGAGTATTTATATCTTAATCTCTGATTAGAAGTGATTCATGATACGTTTCAAAATGAATTACTTACAGATCAATTATGAGAATTTTTAAATCTGAATTCTTCATTTCTTCGCAGCATAGAAACTAAACCCTGAAGCCACCAGAGTACCAACTCCAAAACAGAAAACTAAGCAAAGTCCTAACGGTACTTGCATGGAAGTAAAACCAAGAAGCTTGATGGTGATTAGTTCGGTATTTTGTGTGGCGAAAATAGCGACACCCATTGACCAGAATGTTAATAATAAATAACCGATTAAACGTAACATATTTTCAAAAGATGAATGGTAAAAATGAATGAAGGTAATAATCTATGGTTAATCAATAAATTATTATTACCATGTTTTGATGTCTTGTATCAGGGCTGATGGGGTTTAATGATTCTACTTCCCTTTACCAAACAATGGCACAACAGATTTGTTTGTCATGCAATAGTTGCTAATCCAGTAAGAAGTCTTGTACTATACAGAAATGATTACTTGCAATCATTTCACCTGTCCGAAATCCCTAGCATCTTATTCCTAAGTCCACTAGTAAATTATTATTAGTATTTGGTTAGGTTAGCTCTATTATCTCCATTAATCAGTAACATTAGAAATTTTATGGCTTCTATAATACTTCTAATGTTCAATCACCATACATCCTCTGTGATATGCCACAAAATCAAGTGAATAGTTCACCAGAAAATCAAGAACCAGTCGCCACTGACTTAGTGAATGCTGACTCAGTGAATATTAACTCTGCAAGTGTCAATAGTGATGTGACAAACCCAACCATTGCCAATAATAAATTGGGAAATTCAGAAAATAGTCTACAGAATAATAATCCAAATTGCCCTCTGACTAACTTTACAAACCATTATGTAGGGTATATGGATTTACTCGCAGATTTAAAAACCGTCATGGACTATCTGGATACCCATCAAGGCTGGTTTAAACGTTGCGCCCATCCCTTCAAAGCAGATGCCATCGGCACTACGGGGTATGCAATGGGGGTGGGACGTGTTGGGGCATTTGGTTTTGAAGTAGATCCACGGGTCGGACTAAATCTGTTACCTCCTGACGAAAATAATGTTTATCGCATCGAAACCATTCCCATTCCCGATCAGGAACCTCAAGGCTATGAAGTAGATTTTCGGGCGGAAATGAGTTTAACCGAAGTACCATTACAACCAACAGATTATCCGAAGTTAGACCCAGCAGTTTTGGAAACCTATCCCGTCATGACCAGTGTGGCATGGGATTTGAACCTACGAGTCACCCTCCAATTCCCAGCATTTATTCACCGTATGCCGATGGATTTAATTCAAAAAACCGGTGATGGAGTACTAGCCTTTGTAGTGGAAAAGGTATCCCGCAGTTTAACCGGCAAAGTTCAAGATGACTTTCACCAAACCCACGACATTACCCCCCCCAGACAAATCCGCCTGCGCCGTCGTTAAAGTCATGAACTTGATGAGGTTTTGATGAAGTTGCTAGTTTTGGGTATTTGCTGGAGAAATGCGGCGTAAATTCAAAGTTTGCAGAGTATCCAACACCACCTCCCTTACTAGCGGCTCCTTTTCATGGTTTAACAAAATTTGGCAACATTGCACTAAAGCCTTCTCTTTGGCGGGGGCTAACTGTTGCCGCTGTACACTTTCATACAAACCTTGCATTGCCACTAAACGTTCTAATTCATTATTGGAAGCAATTTGATCCATCCAATGACTAAAATTATCTTCCTGTTTAATCCGCCACTGTTGCGCAGTCTGTCGCACTAAAAAGAACAAAACAGCGGCACTAGTGACCAACTGCATTACAACGCCCCCAGCAAGCCAATGGTTAGAGACACTGGTCCAAATTCCCAGGGATAAAGCCGTTACCACCACCGCCAATGCCCCCGCCAAAACCGCCAGAGCTAAAGCACGCAAATGACTAGAAAACAGTCGCTGTAATCGATAGGTCAGGCTGGAGCCATAGCCATCCTGTAAGCCATAGGCTGTAGCCATCACCAGAGCACCCACCCCTAGAGCCGTCATCAGTTGCCAGTTCCACACCAACATCACTAGCAACACCAGCAAAGCAATAGCCCATGCGGGTAAAACCTGTTCGCGCCTTAGACTGCGCCAGAGGTTAATCATAATATCTGGTACAGGTGCGGTCATAGATGCCTTAGGGGAACGAATTTCTCTAGTCACAACTTTAGGAAGTATCAGTCTAGCAAAGAGGTTTTGGGCTGGGGTAAGACCTTAGCTTGGAATTAACTTGCTAACAATTAGCCTACCAAATCATAATGCCCAGTGCTAACCATTGTAATCGAGAGTAGCTCATCCTGCATTACCCCCCATTATCCATAGATGTATATGGTATGGCTTGGGGTTAGAAACAGCTAAAGGCTAACGGCTAGGAGTTGCCTTTGGTGTAGCAGTAGCGGTGGGCTTGGGGCTAACCATAGCGGGGCTGCCTGTGTTTGGCGTGGCGGTGGTTTGTGTAGGTGTAGTTGGTGTAGCGGTGGGGCTGGCACTTGGGGCAATAGTAGGGGCAGTCAAAGGCTTATCATCGGGCTTAGCATCAGATTTAGGTGCAGTGGGTTTTGTCGTCGCTGCTGGTTTAGGGGCAGCTTTTTCACCCAAAACTCCAGGGCTGCCGTCATCATACAAACCTGCAATACAGGCAATCATCAAGGTGGCTAAGGTACCGACAAATAGAGCCTTCCAGCCCAGTTCAGAAATATCTTTGCGACGGGAGGGGATCAGGGCAATTGTACCACCGACGAAAATCCCCACCGATGCTAAGTGAGCAAATCCTGACAGAGCATAACTGACAATCAAAACCGTGCGGTCGCTAATGGTTCCTTTAGCCGCTTCAGCCGCTAGGGCTTGATAAGGGGGGATCGCTGTTTCTAGTAAGCGTCGTCCGATAATTACAGAAGCAGTCCACGCATCGTCAGCCGAAACCCCTGTCAATAGGGTTAGAGGATAAAACAGCGCACCTTGAATATTCGCTAAGGTGACGACTTTAAAGAATCCACCAATGGGATCAGGCAGTGTGGCAAACCAGCCAAACAACTGGTTAAACAAGTCCACTAAACCCACCACCATGATCAAAACTGCTGCAATGGAAGCCGCCATCTTCAGACCGTCCAACGCACCAATGATCGTTGCATCCATCGGACTCATGCGCTTCATGGTTTCACCGCCAGCGTTTTCTAGTTCGCCTTCTTCCGCAGCGGCACGCTTGGCTTTTTTATCTTCTTTGGGGATACCACCCATAGTCACTGGGGTCCCGACTTCTGGCACAAGAATTTTAGACAAGACGAAACAGGCAGGAATGGCAATAATCGACGCGGAAACTAAGTGACCCAAAATATTAGGAAATACCGGACGCAAAAAACTAACGTAAATCGCCAACGTGGAAGATGCCGCAGTACCGAAACAACAAGCCAAAATAGCGCATAATTCGCTGCGGGTCATTTTGGGTAAGTAAGGCTTCACAACGATGGCTGCTTCGATCCCCACAAAAATATTAGCTGCCCCGCTGAGGGATTCTGCTCCACTGAGGCGCATGGTCCAGAAAAACAGTTTGGCAAACCATTCCGTGACAATTTGAATTAGTCCCAGATTTTCCAAGAGTCCCATCAGACCAGAGAAGAAAATCACCGCTGGCAATGCCCGAAATGCAAACACATAGGCTAAACGGTTAGTGGTACAAAAAGCTTTGCCCGACTCTCCTAGATTATCAAGTAAAACCTGTCCTGGTGAACAAACACCATCCTTTGCCGCAAGTAACGAGAAAGGCTCCATCCCCGTCGGTGGTACTAGCAACGGACCAAAGACAAACCGCGCTCCGCGATCAGCAGCACCAAATACGCCATCAAGCAAACTGCTAAACCAGTTCAAAGCCTCTCGGGTGCCAGGTGCTTGGAATACCAGAAAACCAAGTAATAACTGTAAACCAATCCCCCAAATAATCACGCGCCATTGGATCACCCGCCGATCTTCAGAGAACAGCCACGCAATGAAGCAAAGCATGAAAATCCCAAAAAAGGAAATCAGGTTTAGATAGGTCATGGGCTTACTCGGAGGCTAGTAATGACAGATTGAGCGCAGCAGTTGACAGGATGTTTGCGTCAAGGTAGAGACTACCTAACAAATGCATTATTGGCAACTATTGCCGCTAACATTTCGCTTGAATTTTTGGGTTAATTTTCTGACGGCTTAACAGACGGCTTAATATTCGGCTGAGTTTGAGGCTCGATCTTTTGCCTAATTCATAGCTGATTTGTGGACTAACTGACAGAAAGATCGACATTTTGCATCTTTCAATCTGCTGTCAATCTAAAAGCCATTATTTCGTCAATCCACAAACCATTCCACTGCCCGTTCACCTAAATCTAAGGGCACACTAACCACTTTGCCGAGGCGCGGTTTGTCTTTGGTTGTGAGTAAAGCAGTACGCACTTGATCGGTTACGCCCCATTCATTGAGATAGGTCGTAATTTTAGTTAAGTGATCGAGATATTCTCCTTCTGTTAAAGGAAATGAAGCCTGTTCCTGAAACCGCCACATGACCTGCAAGAAAATTTTGCCCTGTGCTTTACCGCTTTGGATTTTCCGCAGTTGCACATCATAGGAATATTTCCAGCGTTGTTGAATTATTTGTCTTAGTTCAGTTGCCGTCATAGGGATTGGTGAAGGAATAAAAAATAAGAGAATAGAGCAGTTAAAAGAAGTTAGGTATTGGCGAGTAATGCTTGGCGGGTCAGTCTGAGGTGACCATGATTTTGTTGTAGGAGATCCGCAGCGACGGTAGCAGTGCAGCCCGTCCAGTGCATTAATAAAGCAACTTTGACCCGTTTACCCGATGCAGTGAGTAGTTCTGCGGCAGTTTCCCTTGAGACTTCGGCAATGTCGCGAATAATGCGAATGGCGCGGTCTTCCAGTTTGCTATTGGTCACGGCTACGTCCACCATACGATTACCATAGACCTTACCAAGCTGAACCATCACTCCGGTAGAAATTATATTCAGGACTAATTTCGTTGCGGTGCCTGATTTCAATCTAGTGGAACCTGCCAAAATTTCTGGTCCAACTAAGGGACGAATTTCCACATCATAGCGGGATGGTACTTGGTCAAAGGGAACGCAGGCAAAAAATATAGTTTTGGCTTGGCGGTTTTGTGCTTCCTGTAATGCCCCATGGACAAAAGGCGTGGTTCCTCCAGCGGTAATGCCAAACACCACATCCTGGGATGTAATCTGGCGTTCACTAATCGCTGTGGCTCCATCATCGGCGCGATCTTCGAGGGCTTCGGAACTCCTTACCATTGCCGCCATGCCACCAGCTAAAATCCCTTGAATCATTTCCGGATCACTGCAAAAAGTAGGAGGACATTCCGCTGCGTCAAGAATCCCTAATCTGCCACTGGTTCCGGCTCCGACGTAAAATAATCTGCCTCCGTTAGTCAGGGCGGTGGTGACAATTGTGATGGCTTGGGCAATGGCGGCTTGTTCCTTGGCTACAGCAGCTACGGCATAGGCATCCTCTTGATTGAATAAGGCGACCAATTCTAAAGGTGTAAGGGTATCAAGATTTTGGCTGTGGGGATTAGATTGTTCCGTGAGTAAAAAACCGCGATCTGTTTGCATAGGAATAAAATAAGAATAAAAATAAAAATAGAATAAAAATAGTGTAAGGAATAGATTTTGGGAGAATATTTCTAGATAACATTTCTAGAAAACATTTTAGAGAATGTTGTCCCAGACGAACCAAGCCATAACGAACATTATCTGATCCATAGTATCTTGCAACGGGATCGGAAAGCGCCTCAAACCCGAACGGTTCTAGATTCTCGTAATTTATAAGGGCAATGGGAACCAAAAATTAATCAATATCATCAATCGTATCGGTGTCTATAATTCATCGTTGCTGAGGAATTACCCGTAATATGATATTTTTCCCGTCGCACCGTCGCCGCTACAGGTGGGCAGCTTACATTCTGATGGGCTGTTTGGCGATGATCGTTGCAGTTGTTAGTTTCGCACCCATTGCCCAAGAACTGACCGCCGCCACTGTCAAAGCCATTAGCAATAAGTTTCCCTACTATCCTTTGACGGTGACAGCTCCCATTAACTCCGATTTTGGGATCAGAAATGGTAGACCCCATAATGGAGTTGATATAGCCATTGAATCTGGTACACCTATTGTTGCAGTAGCAGGGGGAACTACTTTTGGGGTCGGCGATCGCGGTGATGGTTATGGCAACGCCGTGGAAATCAAACATAATCCACAAATGAGCACCCTTTATGCTCACATGAGCCGTATTGCCATAGGTGATAACGTTACCGTTCGAGCGGGACAAATCATTGGTTATGTTGGTTCCACGGGTAATTCCACCGGTCCCCATTTGCATTTTGAGGTGCGTTCACCCGCCGGCGCAGACAATTTCCTTGATCCTAAACCATATCTCAATTTTCAAGTAGCCACAAATAATAATATGAATAATCAACCTATGGATGATATTCCCCTCTGTAGCGCCCGTCCTCTATGGGGGAAATGTCGCGGGAAACTAGCATCTAACAATACGATCACAGCCCCAGTCAAACGTCCCAAGCCAATCAACAAACCAACCAGTAAGCCAACCAATAAACCCAATGAAATAGTGATTAACCGTGCTAAACCAAATGCTAATCCTAACGAAGGAACAACAGATAATATTCCCCTCTGTAGTGAGCGTCCTTTATGGGGGAAATGCCGCAAGCAGTAATACTCAACTAATACTTTCTATAACTACTTCCCAATTAAACTAAAACCAGTTCCCAATCAAAATAAAAGACGACCACACTGCGGGATGATTTAGATCAGGATTCTGAATCATTTTAATTTGGGCTTCTTGTAAAGCTTGAGCCTTAGAGAGATTCTCTTTACTCAGGTTCTCATAAAAAGCACGAATTAACGGTACGGTGGCTTGGTCATTAATAAACCATAAACTGGCTAGGGCACTGCGCACCCCCGCCCGCACCGCCACCCCAGCAATCCCCAGGGCAGAGCGATCATCCCCAACGGCAGTCTGGCAAGCGCTTAGGGTCAGTAGATCCACCGCCTGCTGTCCGCGCCGTGACCGTAGCAAATCATCTAATTGATTAATTCCCATTCTGCCATCATAGGTCTGTAAAAAAGTAGTTTCGGCATCAATGCCAAATCTGCCGTGAGTTGCCATGTGTACAATTGGATATGATTCATTTCTGAGGATTTTATCCAATTCACTAACGGTAAATTCAGCATCTAACAACTTAGTCCCTTTGACGATATCAGCAACGGTATTTAGTTCTATTTCCACATTCGGTAATGCCGCAAATGGTGCTCGTTCCACAGTTAAGCCCAAGATCAGTGCCCGTAAATTATGGCGATCTAAACCTTTAGTGGAAGTTAAACTCAAACTGGGGGTAGTAGCAATCGCATATTTCTGAATGAGAAACTTTTCGCTATCATGTAATGCTGCCATAGGAATTTTCCGCAGTACTCCATCATTCACAAACACCAAAGTTTTAGGCTGAAGTGCGGCTAGATCGCCCTCCATTGGTTCGATCAACAGCTTATAGAGTTTCTGCACTTGGGGTAAATATTCATCGGTGGAGCGCTTTTCTAGAAAACCTCGTAATTGATTTACTTCTTTTTGAATGGCGGCTGCCCCCACAGGCACATGATATAAACGTAAAGTATCCTTACTAGAGCGCAAAATAATTTCTGTGCGATTGTCTAACAGAATGTTATAAACAATTGCTGTGTCTTCTTTCAGTGCTGACTTGAAGTTAGCTTTATTGCCACTGTCAAACCGATCTGACTCGACTTGAACACAATCATCACCAAAAAAGTTCTGTAATTCTGCTAATTTAAGTAACTCCAAAATATCAAGGGTGCGGCGAATATTTTGTAAGGGAACCCCTTGGGCTGCCAAACTAGTTACTTGAGTTATCTTAGCCGTGGGTTCTGACTTTAGATTAGCCGCTACACCACCATCATTAGGGGGCATTAGTAACAGATCAATTAGCTCTCGATATACTGGTTCCACTGAATCTCGGAAATTAAATTGCACTTCTTTATTGGCAGCAATAATGTCGGCACGAATGGTTTGTAGGGAAGCAATCGCCTGTTCATAGGCTATGATTGCCGCCGGATACTGTTGCTGTGCCCGCAAAATTTGCCCTAGTTGCCACTGCCAACGATAGAGACTGTCAGGAGCCGCTGCTGCTTGAGACAAAAACATGGCACGGCGGGTTTGTTCTACGGCTAGATTGTACTTGCTCTCAGTTTTAGAGATTAATCCTAAACTGCCCCAAGCGAAGGATTCTCCCCGTGTATCACCAATTTTCTGGGCTATACCAACCGCCGTTTCTAAAATGTTAATAACGTCTTGATGGGAATGTTGATGTCCTTCCCTAGATGAGTCGTTTTGCCACAGGTGAATATTTTCAGCGAGGGCAATTAGGTGATAAACCTTATCACGGGACGACGGCAGACCTGCTAGGACCTGTTGAATTTTGGTGTGATAGCGATGGGCTTGAGCTACGGTGTCCAAAGAGGGACGAGAATTACTAAACAAGACACGACTGTAGTTCAATAGGGCTTGCACTTCCACCGAGCCACCCACACCGGCGCTGACATTTACATTATCTTCATATAACCCCAGAGCCGTTTGGTTGTCCTGCTCCGACTTCTGAAGTAACTCCTCGGCAAGGGGGATGTCACCCTCAGACCGTGCATTCTTCATCTGTAGGGCAAGGCGTAAGGACCGCTTAGATAAAAGATTCCCCAAATGGTTTTGGGTGCTAATCCGAAACAGTTTGCTTTGGGGATGATTTTGGGCTTCAAGCTGCTTAACCTTTGCTAGTGCTGCCTCAAGGGTGGTTTGTGCCTTGTCAAAATTACCGACTGCACCATAGGCATGACCGAGACTACCTTGAGCCGCTGCCGCAATGACCAGATATTCCAGATTTTGCCCATATTCAGGCTTTTGGGTCATTTCCAGAGCTTTTTCCAAGACAGTGATCGCTGACTGATGCTGTCCCATTTCACTGTACAGTTGCCCCTGTTCTGTAAGAACTGCCGCCGTCTGACGCACTTTATCAAAACCCCTATCACCCACTGGTAGTTGATTTAATAGTTCTAGGGCTGATTGCCATTGATCAATTGCCTGACTGACTTGACCGATTTGACGATAGGCGAGGGCAAGGTTACTACGCAAAGTAATTTTCACTAGTGGTGTCGTAGTAGTTTCTAAATTGGCTTCCCAAATTTTGATCGCCTCTTGGTAGCGACCTTCTTGGTAATAGGTCAGACCGTTGGCTTTTGCTTCGTTCTTAGTTCGTTCTTGCCCCTTCAGTGTGAGATCTTCTCCTGATTTGATATTGAGAGGATGAGAAATACTAATTAAGTTTAGTCTTGGTCCTTGCAAAGACATCAACCCATGAAATGATAGGGGCGGTTTTGGTGCCATCTGTTCAAATGAGCTATTTGTACCAAAGTTTAGCCCTGTCGCAGAAACCGTCAGGGAATTTACCACCAGTAGAAAACTACACAAAAAAGTCACACCAAACCTTAACAACCGACGTAAATATCGCCATTTCTTGGAATATGCCTGAACGAACTTGCTTAGTTTTTGCCACCGGTGGAATGTTTCCATAACTCATACCCTAAACTACAGATACGTAATCAGCCAAAACTATTATTCAGACCTTGGGGCGAAACATGATTGATTTCTCTTGAAAACTTCCAGACTATTTGCCATAAAATCTTCTATCAATTCTCTCTATAAATCTTATAAAAATTTTCTTTTAAAGTTTTTATAATGGTCTCTATAAGATTAATTATGAAGTTTTTAATCAGTGAAATTCAGTAACTCAGTAACTATATTTGATGCTAAAAAAGGCTAATCACCCTTGTTTTAAAAGGTTTTTTTAAAGGTTTTTGAAGTTAGACCCATTGTCAATTCTATTGTATGCTAACTCTTCATCTCTGCCAAAGATACACCGTCAGCACTTTAGCTGAGATGATTTAACCGAAATAATTTAACTAGGATAACTAGGGTTTAGGACTCCTGTAAACTGGTTGTTATCTTCCACAGACATAACACAAATTAAAAGCTCGTCATAGGTTACCAGTAAATCTAACTAGCCTATGTCACTGCATATATTCACCCTAATATAAGACACAAAACGACCTGAATTAGCTCCCAGATTGAAGTACTATAACTATGGCTGCCAACCCTGTGACATCATGAGTGACTCTTACCCATCTGAATTATCAGTACCTTTTCAGCTAATTAACCCACGCCTAGCTCATTATGGCAAAAAGTTTTCTTACCATGTGGATCAGATTAAGCTACCCAACGGTGTGATCGGGGAATATGCCCATGTCCGCCATCCAGGAGCCGCCATTGCTGTACCAGTGACAGAAGCAGGCACATTTATCTTAGTTCGCCAATATCGGTTTGCTGTGGGGCGTTATTTGTTGGAATTTCCTGCTGGGACTCTGGAACCTACCGAAGAACCAGATTTAACGATCCGTCGCGAACTCGAAGAAGAAACGGGTTACAGTGCTGCCCGTTGGCAAGATTTGGGGGCGTTTTATCTCTGTCCTGGTTATTCCAGCGAAATTATCTATGCTTATCTGGCTCAAGATCTCACGAAACTTGAACATCCTCCCGCCCAAGACGACGATGAGGAAATAGAAGTAATCGAAATGAGTCGGAGTGAATTGGAAGCTTGTATTCATTCCCAGCAAATAGCTACATTGGTTGATGCTAAATCAGTTACTGCGTTCTATTTGGCTATGCCCTATTTGTAATCACGTTTGTAATCATGGTTATAATGATGGTTGTAATCACACCCATAAATCACACCATAATTTAGGATGATTTAAGAACTAGGTTCCTTGGAGCGAGCCAAAGTCATCACTCGCTCCATTGCCTCTTGCACAAAAGCCTTCAAAAATGCATCACGACGGTTCAATTGAAACTGTCTTTCCACCACAGCATTAATACCGCCATCACCCCACTGCTGGGATGCTTGAAAATATTCGCAAAAGCTTTTCCCGGCAATGCGGGTTAAATAAGCAGCAGTCACCCCTTGAATACTCGCTTTAAGTAGTAGTCCGACGAAAGTTACAGAAATCAAACTAGTCACCAGTTGCGTCACTCCCTTAGCAATTCCCAATTTCACTAAAGTCCGAGTTAACGAAAGCGCGATTTCTTGCCCCTGTTCCCGACTAAGATGGCAATCATAAACCTTCCCCAATTCCAAGACCATTTGGGTATTAATCGCTGCCGTTGCCAACAAATCCACCACAGGTAAAGGAGTCGCAAACACTGCCCCCGCCACCAACCATTGATATTTCTCAATCACGGCATCCGCTTGTTTTTGTCTTTGCTGGGCGATAGCATCACGGATTTCCCCATGTAAACCTTGGGATTGCAACAATACATTATCTGCCACCAGTTCATCCCCTTCATAACTTAAAATCGCGGCAATCCGTTGCACCAGAGAATTAATTTCTGGTTTGGGATGAATCACCGTGCCATCATTTAAAGTCAAGGATTGCGGAGCCGCTGCCGCCATCACCACATTACCATCGGGCAGAATTGGTGCGACTTTAGTTTGAATTGCCTGATAGAGCACCTGAGCATCAGATTTCCGATAGCGATCAATTTTATTGAAAACAAGCAGAACCCGCTTACCCATTTCCGTTAAAGCTTTTAGGGTGGCAAATTCGCTCTGACGTAAATCATCATCAATCACAAATAAGATTAAATCTGCTTCAGTGGCTAAAGTACGGGCAGTTTGTTCTTGAATTGCCCCCAAAGCACTGGCTTCTAAAATTCCTGGACAATCAGTAATTTCCAAAGGATTCTCTAAATGGGCTAATTCCACTCCTTTAAAAACATTTCCTGATTGAGTTGTACCCATCGCTGCACCAATCGCGCCCCGTTGGGAGGGAGCTTGCAGCGCCCGATCCAGCAGAGCATTCACAAGGGAAGTTTTCCCCGCTGAACCAACCCCAAACACCACCACTCGCAAACTTTCCCGCAGAAAATTGGCTTTGAGATCATCAGCTTTAATCTGCAAAGCTTGGCGAGCCACTTCATCTTCAATCCTTGCTAGTTGATCATCTAAAGTAGCGAGGGTTTCCTGTACCGCTTCCACTTTATCGGAAGGGGGCGCAGGTTCCGAAATAACCGGCGGCGGACTAGCTTGGAAAATCTGTAAATATCGCCATAACAGAATCAGTAAACCAATCACCAGAGCTAGGATCAGCAACACTGCCACCCCAGCCAGTAGCGGCGAGACCAACGCAATTAACTGATAAATTTGCGCAATGCGTTCCAACAGCGGCACCAGAAAGGAAATCCCTAATCCAACGCCACCAAAAAATACTAATAGTCGCCAGCCCGTCAGTTTAACCATGATAATTCACAGATCATTCCCATAAAGACTGCTACAAAGATTGCTACACAGCCGCTAAAGGCACGTCATAGGTCATGAAATCATGGGCAGCAATGGTATTCGGAAAAATCATCCGCGCTTCCGTAATTAAATTATCTAAAACGATGGGATTACCAGGGGCATACCGTGGACTGAAGTGGGTCATGATCAAAGTTTTGGCATTGGCTAGAAGCGCTACCTGTGCCGCCATTGTACTTGTGGAATGCAATCGCTGAAATGCCATGTCTGCATCCTGATGGGCGAAAGTTGCCTCATGAATTAAAACATCGGCATCCTTTGCTAATTCCACCGCGTTATCACAAAATACCGTATCTGTGCAATAAACCACCTTTCTACCCACCTGCACCGGACCGCAAAACTCCCCTCCGGCAAATTTACGCCCATCCGGTAAAGTAATCACCTTGCCTTGTTTAAGCGCACCATAGAGCGGACCCGACGGAATCCCTGCCGCCACTGCCTTCTCTAGATTAAACTTCCCTGGACGATCCCGCTCCACCAGTCGATAACCATAGGCAGTGACGCGATGTTTGAGGGAGCCTGCCGCCACATAAAATTCACTCTCCTCGCACACCAGCCCCGCCTTTACCCGATGCACCTTAATCGTATAGGACAACTTAGTTTCGCTATAACGCAAAGCCGACTCAATATATTCCCCTAAACCAATGGGACCATAAATATCAATATGGCTGACATTACCCGCCATACCACAGCTAGCCAACAACCCCGGCAACCCAAAAATATGATCCCCATGTAAATGGGTAATAAAAATTTTCGTGATTTGACTACTTTTAACATCACTTCTAATTAACTGTTGCTGGGTCCCTTCGCCACAGTCAAACAGCCACACCTCAGAACGTTGAGGCAACCGCACCGCCACACTAGAAACATTGCGAGCGCGGGTGGGGATGCCTGAACTCGTGCCGAGAAATGTAATTTGCATGATCTGAATCTACTCAAACAACATGGGTGAAAAACTTGTAGCCAAACGGGGAGAATCTCAGGACTACAACAAGCCTAACTCATGATCCTAATCATCGATCAAAATCTCAATCCGGCGACCATTACGCTCTGTAGTTTCGGGATCATGACCAGCCAGGGGTCTACCAGCCCCATAACCAATCACTAGCCAATTGTAAGTATTTTCGCCCCGCAGACGCATCAAATACTCCTTGACTGCCGCCGCCCGCATATAAGACAAACTCAGAGCATAAACCTCCTGTCCCCCCGCACCTTTCAAGTCTAAATGCCCCTGAATCCGCACCGTAGGACGAGTATTTCCCTTAACAACAGGCAACTGAGCCGCGATTTCATCCAACAACTTAATCCCTTGGGGACGTAAAGCCGCCGTACCAGACTCAAACAAAATATCACTCAACAACAAAAACTGGGGCTTAGTCCGACCATAATTACTGAAATTAGGCTGCCACACCCACTCTGGCGCTAAAATACCTAAACCCAAACCTGCCACCATCCCCACCCCAGCGCAAACCAAAACCACCGTCAAACGTAGGGCATTCCGACTAATTGCTGACCATCGTCCGGGCATCACTGGCACTGTGGACCCCTTGTTCATCATGGTTATAGTTTTGATTATGAGCATCTCCAGCCTATAGTACCAAGGTCTGACGGGATACCGCATCACATATCTTAAACAGATATCTTAACCAGATCACTCATCGGATACTGGAATTTTCTCTGCTCCCGTCCCACACACCCATTCTGCCAATATTTTCATCAAGCAGATCCCATCAACCCCACCCCAGTGAAACCCTCCCTATGGAAGAAGATTGGTTACTAATCGGCAAAATTGTTTCCACCCAAGGCATTAAAGGAGAAATGCGCGTTTTATCCTACTCCGACTTCCCCGAACGCTTTGAAGAGGCAGGAACCCGTTGGCTTAGCCCCACAGAAATCCCCAGCCCCAAAAATCCACCCCAACCCCAAAAACTTTTACGAGGTCGCACCCTTGCCGGCAAACAAAATCTTTATGTAGTCAAACTAGCCAACATCGACACCCCAGAACAAGCCGAAGCCCTCAGAAATTATTGGATCTTTGTCCCTGCCAGCGATCGCCCCGAACTAGACGAAGACGAATATCATTTCGGCGATCTAATTGGCTGCACCGTAATCCACCAAGAAACCACCGCCATTCTAGGCACAGTAATCAGCATCATCCCCGCTGGCAACGACCTGCTGGAAATTCAACCCCCTGATCCCGACAGTCAACCATTCTTATTGCCCTTCGTAGCTGCCCTAGTCCCCTCAGTAGACCTAGAGCGCCAAATCATCACCGCCCTACCCCCAAAAGGTTTAATCGACTAGACCAATCTGCTAGTCAATTCCCCTAGTCAATCCTCAATAACCCGTCGGTAATCCCTACCCCACCTTAGCTCTACCGGAAATAGTAGGGATTTACCCCCTTGCCTGTTTCCAGAGATAGATATATCCCCAGTAATGCCAGCAAGGTATTTACAAAACATTACCGATGCCTTACATTAGTTTCATCGGGAAAGAAACAGCGATGTAACCGCCCCGAACATCATATAGAACCTTCACAATTTATATCTAAGGATCATTCGCAATCATGACCACAGCTATTCAAAGCCGCGAAAACGGCTCTGTGTGGGAACAGTTTTGCCAGTGGATCACCAGCACCCAAAACCGGATTTACATCGGTTGGTTCGGCGTGTTGATGATTCCTTGCTTGCTA
>JBIKNH010000049.1:0-23195 GCA_044358815.1 Pseudanabaenaceae cyanobacterium
GCTGAAGGAATTTATCATGGACATAGTGGCGGTGTGACCATGTATGACTTAGAAGCGGGACGGCAGGTGTGGCATCAACCAACGGAAGGTTCTGTATTATTTGGATGGCAGGAAGGCGCTAGTGTTTACGCCGGTACAGCGGATAAGAAATTACACCGATTCAGTAAAACTGGTACATCAGAACAAGTTTATCGGTGCGACGGTGCCGTTTATTCCTGTGCCACTTCCAAAAATGGTAATTATGTTTTTGCGGGGGATAACTCCTCTTCGTTATATTGTTTTAACCGCGATGGGGAAAGAATCTGGAAACTCGGTACAGGATGTGGTTCCGCTTTGTCGATGCAGTTTCTAGACGAGAAGCTCTACATTGTTACCACTGATGGTTCCCTAGCTTGTATTGATGCGACGGAATCGGCAATCACTGCGGCAAAAGCTGGTAATTTACCGCAAACCAGAGAATTAAAATCTTTGGCTGCTAGTACTCCAGCCGCTCCAGTAGCTACCAGTACTAATCTAGAAACTACCACCGATGCCACTAATGGAGTAATTGTGGAATGTGTCAAAGATGGCAATGATTTAAGAATTAAGGTGGTTTCTGAAGGTTATCACCATGATTGGTTTGTGCAATTTCCCCGTAACCTCAGAGAAGCAGGAGCGCGTTACTGGGTTGAAGGACTTAAGGAATCAGCCAGAGGTGGCTTTTATCGTGCCTATGGTCAAATCAAACGGTTGCTCTAAAAACCTAATGACCTAATAACCTGACGAGTGAGCATCCCAATAAAATCTGCTCAATCTCAGATTAAACTCACCAACAATAGAATCCATCAAGATACGCCATCAAGATGTAATGTCATGGTGTAACGTAAACAAGTAAGAAAATTACCTAGAAACGCCGTGACTGTCCTCACCCTTGCCTCTCCTAGCCTGACTTTGGTGCAAGAGTTATACCATCGTCCCTTGCTCGATCTGGTGTTTGAAGCCCAAACGGTTCACCGCCAGTACCATCGAGCCAACGAAGTCCAGATGTGTACCCTTGCCAATATCAAATCGGGGCGGTGTCCCGAAGACTGTAAATATTGTCCCCAAAGTGCCCGCTACGATACAGGGGTGGAAACCTATGGACTAATGCCCCTAGAGGAGGTTTTAGCCGATGCCCGTGCCGCCAAACAAGAAGGAGCGACGCGGTTTTGTATGGGGGCAGCATGGCGACAAGCACCGGACAATCAGGATTTTGATCAGGTGATTGCGATGGTCGAAGGGGTGGTGGATTTAGGGATGGAAGCCTGTGTCACCTTGGGGATGTTGCGCCCTGATCAAGCGGAACGTTTAGCCAAAGCGGGTTTAACTGCCTACAATCACAATTTGGACACATCGGCGAATTTTTATCCGGAAATTATTTCCACCCGCACCTATCAAGATCGCCTTGACACGATCAAAGCCGTAGCCGCAGCAGGGATTCAGGTGTGTTGTGGTGGCATTGTGGGCATGGGGGAAACCGATCAGGACCGCATCGAGTTATTACATACCCTGGCAAATTTAACACCCCAGCCCGAATCCGTCCCGATTAATGCTTTATCACCAGTGGAGGGGACACCTTTAGGATCTCAACCTCAGATTGATCCTTTGGTATTGGTGCGAATGATTGCCACTGCCAGAATTTTGATGCCTCGGGCGATGGTGCGGCTCTCGGCGGGACGGCAAGCCCTCAGTACTAGCGACCAAGCCCTATGTTTCTTGGCTGGAGCAAATTCTATTTTTAGTAGTGAGAAGTTGTTAACCACAGCCAATCCTGATTGGGCAGAAGATTATGCCATGTTTGAGCAACTGGGAATCAAGCCATTAACGCCCTAGATATACTCCCCAGATATAAATTTCATAGGCAGCCAGAATCAGGTTTACCGATCATATCGAGCCGATCATCAACAGGGTGCGCCCAAAACTTGGGTCCAAAATTTCAGGTAGTAAACTCTGGTATCATAAACAGCGTCCTATGGTAGATGATCGGAGCGCAAATGCTGAACCCTGTAGATTTCAGCGGTAGACCTTTTCATTTTATTGGCATCGGTGGCATTGGCATGTCGGCGATCGCTTATATTTTGGCTAAGCAAGGTTTTACTGTGTCAGGTTCAGATCTCAGTAGTAACCCCATGACGGCAAAACTAACTGCGGCGGGGGCAAAGGTTTATCGCGGTCATGATGCCAACCACATTGAGCCTGGGGTTGCACCTCAAGTGGTTTGTTCCACTGCCATTAATGCCAAAAATCCCGAATATCAAGCGGCAGTGGATTTAGGTTTGCCCATTTTGCATCGCTCCGATATGCTGGCGGCTTTGATTAGTCAGTTTAAATCTATTGCGGTGGCTGGCACTCACGGTAAAACTACCACTAGCAGTCTGATTGGTTTTCTATTGCTCAAAACCGGAGTTGATCCGACCATTGTGATCGGTGGGGAAGTCAGTGCTTGGGAAGGTAATGCCCGCATTGGTCAGAGTGAATATTTAGTCGCAGAAGCCGATGAGTCCGACGGCACTTTAGTAAAATTCTTGCCTTACCTTGGGGTAATCACAAACATTGAACTCGATCACCCTGATCATTACACCAGCTTGGAGCAAGTGGTGGAGATTTTCAGTAGGTTTGCCCAACAATGCCAAGTAGTGGTGGGTTCCCTCGATTGCCCCAACATCAAAAAATATTTCACCCCCCAAATCACCTATAGCCTCAATGATCCGTCGGCAACCTACACGGTGCAGAATGTGGAATATGCCGATGATGTGACCATTGCCACTGTTCTAGAAGAAGGTCAAGTTTTAGGGGAAATGCGCCTCAGTTTATTGGGACAACACAACCTCAGTAATGCTCTCGCTGCCATTGCTGTGGCTCGGCATTTGGGGGTAGCGTGGTCAGCGATCGCCGAGGCTTTGCCGGAATTTGGTGGGGCGCGGCGGCGGTTTGAGATCAAGGGTCAAAGAAATGGCATTACGTTTGTGGACGACTACGCCCATCATCCCAGTGAAATTATCGCCACCTTGACCGCTGCCCGCCAACGGGTTAGTTATAAGCGCATTGTGGCAATTTTCCAGCCCCATCGTTATAGTCGGACCCGCTGTTTTTTGAGTGAATTTAGTCAGTCCTTTAGTGATGCTGATCTAGTGGTAGTGACGGATATTTATGCCGCCAGCGAACCCATTGATCCGGAACTAACGGGGGCGACGGTGGTGGCTGCCATTGCGGAACATCACAGCGCGGTCACCTATCAGCCGCAATTGGCAGATGTTCAGAAATTTCTAGGTACAGAGCTACAAAGTGGTGATTTAGCGTTATTTTTGGGTGCAGGAAACTTGAATCAAATTATTGCGCCAACTCTGGAGAGCCTTTCTGAATAAAATACAAAATCAGAAATGGAACCTAAAAGGGTCATTGTCAGGCAAGATGTCTGACCTACGAGCGATAAAGAAACGTGGCATGGACATTTTGTCCGTTGATCTATCTGTCTCTTTTGTTGTGCCATCCTTAACTGCAACAACTATAGAAACTTAACGAGATTGCACGCTGAAGTCTTCAAGGGGATTGATCACATAGGATTTTTCATCGCCTAAGAGATTAGAAACCTTAATCTGTAAATTGATGGTTCCTGCCACAGGCAAAGAAACCGTGAAGTATCCCTGTGGATCAATTGCTTGGGTAACACCATTGACCAGCACAGAATTTAGGGGTTCTACTTTCCCAATCAAACGCACCACCCGCCGATTCCCTTCTAAGGTGCGTTCAACTCTATAATTTAAATCAACACTGCGCTGAATCGGAAATGGTCGCACCGGAGCCTGACCCACTTCAGCATAGGTTTGGAAGCCCCGTGTAATGTCATAGGAAGTATTTTGAGAAACTGCATATACCGCTCCTTCTTCTGTAGCAATGGCAGTTTTACCCGTAGGCTGCACTGCCACCAGAAAAGCAGTTCCCCTCACACCGCCAATCATCGCGGGGGTTTGGATTTCCAATCGGGAAGTAGTATGAGTGAACTTCCGTATTTGCAAACGCACCCGCCCCTGACTCACCCCAAGACGGAGTAATCTTCCCCCGTCGGGAGCCGTGCGATAGGACTGCACCTGTACCCTAGTGTTATCCATCATTTCAATGGTTCCCATATTCGTATCAATATTGAGAACGGCAGTTACTCCCCGTGCTGTTGTAAAACTGTCTCCCACCCTATCAATTCTTTCACCGCGCCGCGCCGGACGCACCGTCTTACCTGAACGCACTAACACCTCACCAGTGGCACTAGCAAGGGTAACCCCCTGTCTGGCTCTGACTTGAATTGCTTGGTTGCCCTGGGCAGCGGTTGAAGGCGCAATCAAGCCCCAAAATACGCCTGAAAATATATTGGTCAGGCAGATCATCCCAAGGGTGGATAACGGATTAGGTCGTTTGAGAAGCGTAGCTAGAGCAGGCAACGGATCTTTCGGATGATTCATGGGAAATGTCTCTGACACAAGGGGAGCATAATCGTAACAGCAAACTTAATACTGCTAGTCAACCACTTGCACATCCACATCAATTACACCAGGGGCAGGGGGGCGCACAAAATGGCGGTTATGTTCTTCGAGGGTTTCACCACAGCTAGGACATTGAAACCTTGTGCCGCGATTGGCGCTAAAGCTGGCGGTACAGGTGGGGCAACTGTCGGTGATGATATTACGCTTCACCCACCATTGCAAACCGAAGATCCCGATGATGGGCAAAATTACAATCAAACTGAGGAAAATAAACACTGAATTAATCACCCACCCCAAACCTAAGGCGCTCAGGGTCCAAGTGATCAACAGCACTGTTAGCCAAAAACGCACCCCTGACCAAGGATCATTAGGTTGAGGCGATTGGGGTAATTGGTTACCGAAGGTATAGAAGCGCATAGAGTTCACCTGTCCCTGATGAGTGTGATGACGAGCGATGTTTGTAACGTGATATTTGTAACGTCCTGAGATCAATCTAT
This sequence comes from Pseudanabaenaceae cyanobacterium, assembly GCA_044358815.1. Classification (GTDB taxonomy): domain Bacteria; phylum Cyanobacteriota; class Cyanobacteriia; order Pseudanabaenales; family Pseudanabaenaceae; genus JBAXSK01. The sequence goes on from JBIKNH010000049.1 coordinate 4,991, forward strand.
CATTGTACTTGCTGATCCTTGAAGTACGGTCAGGGTGGGGTTATCTGGGGTTAAGCAGAGGGGTCAAGCTGACAGACTCGCTGCATTGTTTGGGGCTTTGTTTGAGGAGTTATCTGAGGAGTTATTTGGGGTATTCTCTGCCAAGTTTTTTTCGATTAAGCCGCCACCTAGAAGCAAATCCCCTTGATAAAACACAGCGGCTTGTCCAGGGGTAATACTAAACTGCGGTTCATCAAAAACAATGCGGGCGCGATCTTCACCCAAAGGAAACACCGTCGCCGCTGCGGGTTCTGTGCGATAACGGACCTGAACTTCAGCCCGAATTGCACCAGTGGCAGGGGCAATGGACACCCAATTAATCTGATTGATCGTACATTCGGGGGCTTCGGCTTCGTGGCGTTCCCCGACAATTACTTGATTACGCACGGGATCGAGGGCAACCACATATAAGGGATGGGCGGCAGCAACCCCTAAACCTTTCCGTTGTCCGATGGTGTAATGGTGTGTGCCATCGTGTTCGCCTAGTACATTGCCCTTGGTATCGACGATTTTGCCCTTGGTGGGGGTGATGTACTGGTCAAGGAAATTCCGCATGGAGCCATTAGCTTCGACGAGGCATAGGTCCATACTTTCGGGTTTTTCGGCGGTGGCTAAACCAAACTCAGCAGCAATGGCACGGGTTTCGGTTTTGGTCAGTTCACCAAGGGGAAACAAACAGCGCCCCAACTCTTCTTGGGGGACTTCGTATAAAAAGTAAGATTGATCTTTACTGCGATCTACCGCGCGGCGTAGTTCGTGGCGCTCGGTGATGGGGTTATAGTCCACCCTGGCATAGTGTCCGGTGGCAATGGTATCAATACCAAACTGACGGCGGGCAATGTCGAGCATCGGACCGAATTTCACGGCTTTGTTGCAGCGAGAACAGGGCAGGGGTGTGATGCCGTCGCTATACCCCGCCACTAAATAATCAATAATGTGTTGGGCAAACAGATCCCGCGTGTCGATCACTTCATGGCTAATGCCCAGTTGTTCGCAAATCCGCGCCGCATCAACCATCCCCTCAGAACAGCATTGACCTTTACCACGCATCAACCAAAGGGTGACTCCTGTGACGGCATAGCCTGCACGACACAGTAAGGCAGCAGCAACAGAGCTATCAACGCCGCCAGAAAGACCAACGACGACTTGGGTTGCGGTAGGGTTTGCCAATGGTAAAGTCACGGTTTTGATTACTGATAATGAAGTGGGCGGACAGGGAGAACTATTCACCTAGTATATTCTGAGCTAACGAATCATGGAAGTTAGTGTAGGAGTTAGTGATGAAGTTAGTAATTTAGTAACATTGTGCGGTACTTAGCAGTTTACGTTATCACCCAACCCCCCATAATCAATCTTATTAATTACATCTGAATCACCTCTTTGATCAATCATGAACCCAGATCTGTATATTTCTTGGAACGAATATCATCAACTGATCGAAAGCCTCGCGACCCAGATCTATCAGTCCCAGTGGGAATTTGATCAAATTCTTTGCCTGGCGCGGGGTGGACTGCGCATCGGTGATGTCCTATCCCGTTTGTATAATGTGCCCCTTGCGGTGGTTGCGGCTAACTCCTATGTTGGTCACCAACGCCACAATCTCACCTTGTCCCATAGTATTACGATGACCAGTGCCACCCTAGGACAAAAACTCCTGATCGTTGATGATCTCGTAGACTCAGGGGTTACCCTTCAGGCAGTGCAAGCATGGCTCCATCAAGAATTTCCCCAAACCCAAACCCGCACCGCTGTCCTCTGGTACAAAGCCCAATCTGTCGTGAAACCTGACTATTTCGTGACGTATCTTGATCACAATCCCTGGATTCATCAGCCCTTTGAAAAGTATGAAAACATGCATCCTCGGGATCTCCGACCCCAAAGTATCTAATAGAGTACCTAATGGTGATGCTCGTGATCTGAGTGATTATGGTCTAAAGGATTGCGATCTAACGGTGGCACTGAGTCTTGACAATGCTCACACATCCCGAAAAATTCTAAGGTGTGATAGTAAATCTTGAAGTTATAGTTTTTATGGATTTCTTCGCCAAACTCCCGCACCGGACATAAATCCATTGGCAATGACTTCCCACACCGCAGGCAGTTTAAATGGTGGCGATCGCTGGGAATCTTACTGTAAACCGTTTCCCCATTGGATAAGACCAGTGCCCTAATTGCTGCCTGTTGTTTGAGGGTTTCGAGGGAACGATACACCGTAGCCAAACCGATGCGGCTCCCCTGTTGGCGCAAATTGGCGTAAATGGTTTGGGCAGACAGAGGCTGCTCACTGTCTTGGAGCAAACTCAAAACATCTTGCTGATTTCGGGTAAGTTTGCTCTTCATGGAGCGCAATATCTTAGGGGATAGATTAGGGGATGGATCAAATATCCTGCCTATCATTCTAGGTGATGATTCCAACATCTTGCCTGCTTTGAAATCTAAAGTTGTTGCTATGGGTCATACACCAAGATAACTAGGGTTCAAGATAACTAGGGTAATTTGCGGTGATTTCTTGAGACTGGGTATTATTTTCAGGTGGTCTCTGGTTTGCAGTTCCAAGTTTGCAGTTCCAAGTTTGTAGTGACGGGTGAGGCAATGTACATTAAAATTCGCGGTTTTTGGGTTGGTTTGTCCCTCTTGCTGGCTACGGCAATAGTTTTTATGGGTTATATCTGTCTAGGAGTGTCGTTACATGATCACTATGTGCGCAGCCTAACCGATGGGTTTACATGGTTATGGCTAACGGGATTATTAATTGGTGGGGCGTGGTCTATCACCCAAAATCGCGGGGGTGTGGTGGCGGGACTAGTGCCCCTAGGATTAGCTCTATGGCGTTATGGTTGGCAAATGGGGTTATGGGCTTTAGGGATTGCGGTGGTGGTGCTGTGGGTGGGTTTACAGGATGTTGATCCGGATAGGGAACCAGTCACCGAAACGCCCCTCCGTTGGCAAGAATGGTTAGCGTTGTTGGTTACTGTGGCGCTGGCTTGTCCCTTGTCTTTTGCGGTACTGAATACAACTCCCATTGCCTTTGGTGCTTATAGTTTAGGGATTTTCGCGGGTGGTTTAGCCCTATTGGGGGCACAACTCCAAAATGCCGAATTACCCAAACCGATGACGATGATCGCCTTAGGGGTCTTAGGTATCACAGGATTTAGTTTAGGTTGGCTCTATCACATGATCAACCGCGTACCATTTAACCTCGCTTAATTCCAATACATCAAAGAATTTCAAAAAATCAGAGAACCAAAAAACTAAAAAATCAATGCCCAATTCCCGAACTGGAATCAGGCATACTTAGGAATATGGATAGGAACAACAATAGGAATAATGCCGAAAATTAAGCCAGATCTCAGGAAGTCTCGATTTTCTGCATCGTGGTGCTGTACCACAAATCACAGACGTAACGTTCCATTGCTGGGGCTAATTGGGCGGCAAAGATCCCTTCTTCGGCATGGGGATCAATGGCAAGCCAGATGCCACTTAAGCTGACTTCCGCATATTGTTGATCCGCTTGACTGAATAACACTTCGCCATATTCTTCCTGTTTCCCTTGAGCTTCTAATAACGCTAAGTCTGGAGGGACTTCAATGGGAACTAATAAGGAAGCATGGCTTTTAGCGGTATAGAAAGGTTGTCCAGTCCGTAAACTTAAGATCAAACGCTCTTGGGCAAAGGTTTCTAGAGAAACAGTGGTAGTTTCCAAGTAAAACCCCGTCGCAGTATAAGTAATTTTTAACATGATAGTTTTAATGAAATCTAGGGGATGAAGTTCAGGAATAAGACTGAGCGGATTGATCTTGAGACAATTTGACTTTGGTGCATGATCGTAAACAACTTGAATTCAATTTGAATTAAACATAACCCACTTGAACCTAACTAAACTTAAGCCATTGATGCAAAGACATCCAAATTCTGATTCCGACTTAGTTCAGTTAAAAAACAATATGTCGCCGCGAAAAACACCCAATAAAAAATTCTGTAGAAAGCTTAATCCAGCCACCACAAAATTATTACGAAATCTCTCAAACTTGTCCGTACACAAACTTATAAGCTAATGGTTAGCATCGCAATTCTGTCTAATGAACCCTGATCACTTTGACTACTGGCAACACCATTAATAAAATACAGTTCCAACAGTTTTCGCTAGGGGGTGCTGCGGTCAGTTGTCAGTAGGTCAATAGTCTATAAGATCTCTACGGGATTATTAAGAAAAGTCATTAAAAAGGAATACATATATTTCTCCATCTATTTTTGCGCTGCCAGTCATTGCGCCGCTGAACTGCTACAACTTACGAAGCCATAACAGGATTAAGTCAAAATTAAGTTCAAAATCAAGTTCAAAAACATTCAAGCTGTGTCAAACCTACATCAAAAGATGGTTTTGATCTTGTATTTTTAATACTACAAGTGTAGTATAACAGATGTAGGGACAATTTGCCAAGTCCCAAAATTGGCTAAACCAGATTAATTTCTCAAGATTAATTCATCGAGGTGGTGCAAATACTTCCCAAGACAGAGCAAATTCAGGCAAAGCCACCCTAAAGAGAACTAGAGCGGATTGATCCCTATCTGTCTCTATTCCATGAGCCACGATCTCAACCATTGATTTTTTGAGCGATTCATTTCATCTATTTATTCTATTTGGAGGTAATTACCATGCCAGCACTACATCCCCACATTGCTACTACAGATATGGAAGTAACTAGCATTCGTTTAGAACGGGAATTAAAGGATAAGCTGAAGGCTTTGGCGGGAAATCAGGGTTATCAGGCACTAGTACGGGATATTTTATGGCAGTTTGTGGCTAAGGGAGAACTGCCATCACGTCCGACGTTGAGTCTATTGCAGATTCGATCTACGGTGGTCGCCATTGCCCAAAAGCCTGAAGTTTGCTCGATTACAGGACAGGCAATCTCTCCCAACGAGCAAATGCTTTTGGGTTTAACTGATGATAATCAATGGGTCACGCTGCATTATTCTATTTTTGAGCGGCAAGGGGGCAAAAATCAGCCTCAGGCAGCATAACAGAAGTACGATCTACTTTGGGTAGGTGGTACTTTTATTTTTTGCGTTTTGGGAAGTTATTTAGGAATCCATATAGAAATCATCGACGAGTTCCTAAATTCCTAAAGCTAATCTTCTAAAAACCTATCTCCTACAGTGGGCAGAATTGATTTCTAATCAGCTTCATAATCCGCTAAGATGTAGCTCTCTGCCCACAGGAGATCAATTCTGCATTTTCCATTACTAATTACTTACTAATCTATGACTCCAACACCTGAAACCAATATCCAGAAAAGGTTACAAGACAGAGCCGCACAATTGGCAATTCCTCAAATCAAACACCATCTTTTTCTGTGTGCCGATCAAACTAAGCCCCTGTGCTGTCAAAAAGAGGTGAGTCTAGCCGCCTGGGACTATCTCAAGAAACGGCTCAAGGAATTAGATTTAGAAGCCACTGTATTCCGAACTAAAGCTAATTGCGTTCGAGTTTGTGAATCCGGACCGATTTTAGTCGTTTATCCTGAGGGAATTTGGTATCATTCCGCAACGGAACCGGTATTGGAACGGATTTTACAAGAGCATATTTTAGGGGGAACAATAGTTCAGGATTTTGTATTTGTTGGCGGTGATGCCCTCAGTTGTGAATCAACTTCCATTTGACCTTAGTATGTTTTTTTGAATTTGGTTTTGAATTTGGTTTTGACTTTGGTATGGTTTTACTCTAGTAGCTTAGATAGCTTCAACCCTACCAGCATCTTGATTACGGCTAATATAGGGAACTAGAGGCATGTCCTGCTCCACTGAATAAACAGTTAAAGGTTCATCACATCCCTTCGGTAAAAATGCTCCCACACATATCGGTTGCCATTGGGTCAGACTTTCCGCCACACTGGTGGAAAAAAGAATGTTATGTTTTAACTGTCGAGTAACTGACTCAATTCGTGCCGCCATATTTACCGCATCACCAATGATTGTATAGTCTTTTTTTAGACTAGAACCGATGTTCCCCTCTAGGACAATTCCTTTTGCTAGACCAATTCCATTATGCACTAAACGTAAATGGCTATCCATTGACGAGGTTGACCGTAACTGTTCCATTTCCTGTTGAATTTGTAAACTGGCACTGATGGCAGCATCGGCTTGATCCCCATTAAAATAAGCCATAACGCAATCGCCAATGAACTTAGTTACTTCTCCCCCATAGGCGGCAATGGCATTATTTGTAATCGTGAAAAAGTGATTTAATAAATCAACTACGGCATGAACTGGTAATTGCTGAGTTAAATAAGAAAAAGACTTTATATCAGCAAAGAGTACTATCTTTTCGACATATTTCGGGGTTAAATATAAGGGATTAATCCCCTTAGCAATGTTCTCTAATATACTGGGTTGGGTATAGCTTGCTAGAACCGTTTGTGATTCCGTTAGCGTTTCCAACATCATTTTAATTGGTTGTAATAGTAAATCCGTCTGCTCATCAAGGATAATCAGTTCCATTGACCATTCTGGAAAACTGCGATAAGGAATATCTAGTTCTGCTTTGAGACACATGATGTCATAGTGTCGCTGATCTCGCAAAATCTTTTCGTATAAGTAATCAATTTTTTCTTCATCCCCTTCCAAAATCTGAAAGAAAATATTTTTAAAAGATAGTAAAACTCCAGTGATCTGATCTCTTTTGTTGTTGCGCCGCGATACTTCACCGATGGCTTTAATTGCCTTTTGGGAAAGGGATGCAGCATATCGACTGATATAAGTTAATCTTTTCATGGATTTTCACAAATATATCTTCATGAATGAACAATATTGAATGATATTCAAGATGTTTAGTCTGAGTTGCTTCCAAGATAGAACAGAAATTGAGTAAAATGCACCATCTCTGAGGGACAAATCAGAGATGAGTGACGGTGATGCTTCGGTGATGCTAAGGCTTAGCTCAGATTTTAAGTTGATGCTTAGAAATGGACGATAACCAGCATATTAGAGACGATTTCGCCATTTTTAGCATCCTACTGTCAGTTTAGCTTAGATAAGTTCACTTGAATAACGGCCATAGTACGGTTTTTGGCGGATTCTGCGACTAAATGTAACAACTAAACAAAGTCCTAAATGAGGAAATAAAAATTAACGTAAGATCAAATAAAAATATTAAGAATAAATTGGAATTCCAATGAATTATTAAGTGTTTTCTATCGAAATATTGGAATAAACGGTAACTAGTATCCTTTGCTTCAGACATTTATCAAAATATAACACTTGCTAATAATTAGACGAAATAGGTTAGTAAATCTCTTGACAAACTCAAATTTAGTAATTCTATAAATTTAATGCTTGAAAGTTTTACGATTATTTAAAAATTTACTTTTAATTAGTTAGACTTACAAACTAAGCCTATGAAATGCTACAATTTATTTTCATAGGCTTTAGTCAGCCTTAATTTTAACTGAGTTTAATTTCAACTTAATTCAGAGGCAATAGATGCAAAATTTATATGTAAAACTGAACGCAAATTCTAGTTATTAACTAGCAGAAAACGCCTCATAACTAGATATAATTATACTAAATCTAATTACGCTTGATTCAGCGCTCTCTAGTGCTTGACAAATCAAGAATGTTTGACAAATCGAGATCTTGACTTGGTTTTCTTGTCTCTAAAAAGATTTCTCTAAAAGCAACTTAGTACTCACAATATGGCGATCTAACCCCAAGACTTTCGGCTCAATCCCCAAGCCTAAACCAATCAACTGGGATAAATGCAAAATCGGTAAACCTAAGGTTAAACCAGTACTTTTTGCCACTTCCGGTTGGCGGGAATCTAAATGCAAATGACACAGGGGACACGGAGTCACAATGCAGTCTGCTCCAGCATCAATGGCTTGCTTGATGTGATTTCCTGCCATCGCAAAAGCATTGTCTGTGGCATAACTAGACAATGGCCAACCACAACACTGCACCCGTCCATCGTAATAAATTGGTGTTGCCCCTAAGGCTCGGAACACCTTTTCTAAGGACTCAGGATTCACCGGATCATCAAATCGGGTTACTGTCTGACCACGCAATAAATAACAGCCGTAAAACGCCGCACAGCGTAGGTTTCTGAGGGGATAACGCACCTTTGCCTGTAACCGTTCAATGCCATAGTCCCGCAACAAAATCCAGAGCAAATGCAACACCTCCGTTGTACCTTGATATTGCAAACCTTCCGTTGCCAAAATCTGATTCACTTCTGCTTTGCGCTGGGGTGAAGTTACTTTCAGTTTGTCGTTGACTCGCCCTAAAACCCCCTGACAGGTGCTACACTGAGTCATGAGAGGTAACTCCATTGCTTCGGCGAGGGCAATATTACGGGCGTTTACCGTATCTTCTAGTAATGGATCAGATTCTTTAAAAGTTCCAGAACCGCAGCAGGTGGCTTGTTCTAGTTCAACCAAATCAATTCCCAATGCCTTAGCAATGGCAACAGTCGAACCATGTAATTCCTTACAGGCTCCTTTACCCACACAGCCCGGATAGTAAGCATAACGCAATGACTGGGGCGCAGAGGATGGATGATTAGTTTGAGAATTAAAGGAAGATGAAGGCATGGTTACACGCAAACCGTTATTCAGCCGTTGGTAAGCTGTTATTCTAGCAATTTGTCCCCTGGTAACTGTCTCTAACTACTATAAAAAATCATTAAGTTTACGCCTGAAATAAACGTAACCCTGTTCTTAACCAAATTTTGGATTAAATTTTCGATAAATTCCCCCAGAATTGTCGTGATTTTGCAGTCAAATAATCATAATATTGGCAATGTTAAGATTATTTAATTGAGAAATTGATTATCTAATTGACCCATTAAGAACCCAAATCGAAACCTCATACATTCACTACATATTCACCCACTATATATTCACCGATAAATATCGTTCAAATATCATCATGACAAATCCTAACCCTGACAATATGTCCGAAGTCACCACAGAAGCGCCAGTCTCTAACAGCGCTGATGGTGGCGCAACCGGTAAAAAAGTGCGCACTGCCTTCACCAAAGACGAACGCGGTCTCATGAATAACTGGGCGATTGAACCAAAAATGTATGTGGACGAAGGCGAAAGTCGCTTTGGTTTTACTACCTATGCCGAATTAATCAATGGTCGCTTGGCAATGCTTGGCATCGTGGGTTTAGTAATTATTGAATTGGTCACCCACAAGAGTTTATTGCAAATTATGAATGGTATGTAAGACTTCTGAACTAGGGATCAGAACTCAAAACAACTAAGTTATGATCCCTAGAATTTATGATCCCCAGAATTAGTGTCTAAGGAATCTCTTTGGTGATAATCTTGCTCGGTTTTTCCCTATGAAGGCAAATCCCCAGTAAAATCGGGTACTAGCCGCTGTAAATGCTTTGGCGGGCGATAGTAGTCCATTGACTTCTGTAATGGCGGCAAAGTAATCGGTTTTGGTAAAACATCTTCATAGGGAATCTTACTCAAAAGATGGGCGATACAGTTCAATCGAGACCGCCGCTTATTGTCCCCATCAATGACATACCAAGGAGATTGATGAGTGTCAGTCACATTAAACATATCATCCTTCGCTTTGGAATATTCCACCCAACGAGCGCGGGCTTCGAGATCCATCGTGCTGAACTTCCATCGTTTGCGCGGGTCGTGAATCCGTTTCTGGAAGCGATTTTCCTGCTCTGCATCACTAACAGAAAACCAGTATTTAATCAAAATAATTTCCGAACGCTGAATCATAAATTCAAATTCAGGACAGGACCGGAGAAATTCTACATATTCTTCATGGGAACAATAGCCCATGACATGTTCCACCCCAGCGCGATTGTACCAACTACGATCAAAGAGAACAATTTCTCCCGCTGCGGGTAAATGCGCCACATAACGCTGGAAATACCACTGAGTACGCTCATAATCAGAAGGTTTGCCCAATGCCACAATCCGACAAATCCGAGGATTCAAACACTGGGTAATACATTTGATTGCCCCTCCTTTACCCGCTGCATCGCGCCCTTCAAACAGAACTACAATCTTCAATCCGGCATATTTGACCCATTCCTGAAGCTTCACTAATTCTATTTGCAATTGTTCTAGGGCATCTTCATAAATCTCACGAGGGATTTTCCCTTGGGAAGGAACTTTCGCAAAAGCCTGCACGACTGCTGGAGGCGGGGTTTCAAATTTATAACCTGGGGTAGTATCAGGCAGAGAATTTCCTAGATGTGGGCTGCCATAGACTATGGTTTCAGAATTGCGGTGTTCACCATCCTGAGTCATTGTTCCTTCGGGAACTTGGGGGGATTGCTTACGATGTTTTTTAGCCATAGTGCGAGATTCCTCTATTTCCCATAAACATCTAATGATTCGGCTTTGGTTGAGGGCAAATTATTAATCTGGCAGTGATATTAATTCAGTCATACTAATTTAATCACAGCTAGTTATATAATTCTGTTGCTATTCTATAAGCAATTTATTAATTGCAAAATATTGTTATATTGTTATAATAATTCCTTTGTTAAATCTTATTATCACTTGCCATCAAGTAATTTCAGTAATTTGTGTCACCCAAGCAATTAAAAGGAAATCAATATGTCTGAATTATTTAGCCCCATTGAACCAGTAATTAATCAAGTTGCTGCCCAATTTATCAACACCAAAGATGAGATTGTCAGTGTAGATAGTTTTGGCAGTGGTAATATCAATGACACATTCTTAGTTACGGCTCGCGCTAAACCCCTAACTAATGATGAACTAATTACTAGCATTTATCAAAAATCTCAAGGCAATTTGGATCAATATGGTAATCCTGTCATTACGGACAGTGAACCAAAATCCTATAAATTTGTTTTGCAAAAAATTAATACCCATGTGTTTAAACAGCCGGAATTAGTTATGGCGAATATCCGCGCTGTCACGGAACATATTCAACACAAATTAGGTGCAAATCGTTTTACTGAGCAACGGTATAATACATCGCCTTTGAATACTGTAATTGATGCAGATGAGCAGGAAGATAGGGCTACAGAGAATCATGATTTAAATCCAGCAAATTTAGATTTAGGGGATCTAGAAAATTTTGATCCCACTGCATTTGATCCGACATACTTTAATGCCAATCTTGCCATCGGACAAACTTCTCAAGGGTTAATGCTGCCGAATTTTGGCTCATCACAACATAAGTCAAAAAATATTCAATCAAAGCCTCGAAAAACCCCAACTAAACCAAATCAATCTGGATCTAATTTTACAGATCAAGTTAGCAATAATTGGGTAACTCCAACGATTATTCCAACCCAAAGTAATCATGATTTATATCTTGATCAAGAGCAGAATCATTGGCGTAGTTTAACATTTATCGATCACACAATAGTCCTACAAACTATTACTGAATCCGCCCAAGCCTATGAAGTTGGTTATGGCGTGGGTTACTTCCATCACTTATTACGGGATCTGCCCTTGGATACCCTAGCGGATACCTTGCCAGAGTTCCATATTACGCCGTTATATTTTCAACAATATCAACAGGCTTATGCTAAATTCACCAAGGGAAAACAACGCCACGGATCATCATCTTTAATGCCAGAATTAAAATTTTGCTGCAATTTTATTGAAGAAAGAACTAAGTTAGTCAGTATTTTAGAAGATGCTAAATCTTGCGGTTGGTTACCGCTGCGGGTGATGCATGGCGACCCGAAAATTAATAATATTTTATTAGATGAATCGAGTCAAAAAGCCGTTAGCATGATTGATTTAGATACGGTGAAACCTGGTTTAGTTCATTATGATATTGGTGATGGATTGCGTTCCGCTTGTAATCTCATGGGCGAAGAAACTGAACATTGGGAATCAGTCATCTTTGATGTGGATGTCTGTCAAACTTGGCTAAGAGGCTATATGCAACTAGGACAAAATCTCTTACGCCCTAGGGAATTTGATTTTATTTGTGAAGCAATGCGCTTAATTAGTTTGGAATTAGGTTTACGATTTCTGACAGATTACCTGGCAGGAAATCGCTATTTTAAAACCACATATCCTGAGCAAAATTTAATTAGGGCTTTGGTGCAGTTACGTCTGACGGAAACTATCGAAAATCAAGCCCGTAATTTGCGACAAATTATCCGTGAATTCTACAAATAACTATTAATGACAAATCACCTGGGTATTGAAAAGCTTTCAAAATTACCAGATGATTTAAGCCTATGGAATAAGCCTATAGAAATAAAAAATAGGGTACGGAGAGAGAGGGATTCGAACCCTCGTTAAAGTTACCCCTAAACAGCATTTCCAGTGCTGCGCCTTCAACCACTCGGCCATCTCTCCAAATTTGTACGACTGCTTAAAAAAACTATTTCCAAGATACTTGTAAGTTACTCTGAATAGTTTGCTTTAGGTTTGTCGGAGTGCGTTTCTGATTCATCACGCGAGGGATCATCATAACAAAGGATGGTGCATTTGTGCAAACAATTTGTCTAACTTTTTTTGATTTCCAGTTGTTTCACCAGATTTTAGATAATTATCTGATTTGATTGTTTTGCCTGTCTTGCGCTCCCTGTGGGATGATCAGCTTATTATTTGCCCTAGAAATCACCGCTCTTTAAGCCATAATGTCCACCATTTTTTCACCAGTTTTTGTTGCGGCCATTGCCATTAGTGCATTTTTATTGTTTTGGGTGCAGTTCATGGTGGGTAAATTGTTACTGCCTGTATTGGGGGGCGCACCAGCGGTCTGGAATACTTGCATGGTATTTTTTCAGGTCTTGCTTTTGGCGGGTTATGGCTATGTTCACGGTGTGACCCGTTGGTGCAAACCTCGGACTCAGGTTTGGTTAACGGTAGGCTTGCTGGTGGCGGGGGGAGTTTGTTTGCCCCTGTCGCCGCCACTGGTGGAGTTAAGCCAGTCCAATAATGCACCGGTGGTTTGGTTGTTGACTTATTTATTAACTCGTGTGGGGCTGCCAGTTTTGGGGCTAACGGTTTTAGCGCCACTGTTACAGGTATGGTTTCGGGACTGTCGGGGTGTGAGTCCCTACTGGCTCTATGGCGCAAGTAATGCCGCTAGTTTAACTAGTCTGTTGGTTTATCCGACGGTCTTGGAGGCGGTCTTACCCTTGACCCAACAAATTTACCTGTGGGCGGTAGGGTATGGTGTTTTAGTTGTCTTGGTGGCGGGATGTGGTTATTATCGTTGGCAGGTTAATCAGATTAATCAGGTAAATATTAGTGATGATGCGCCGGATTTATCTTTAACAGAAATAAGCAATTCTGAACATAACTTTGAAAATAATTTTGAGAAGAACTCTGAGAAAAAACCTCAAAAAAACACTTCTTCCCGTCAGCCTTGGTTATCTTGGCTGATTTTGGCGGCAATTCCTTCCAGTTTATTACTTGGCGTAACGACTCACATCACCACTGATATTACTCCCATGCCTTTGCTGTGGGCGTTGCCGTTGGCGGTTTATCTGTGTTCGTGGGTACTGGTTTTTGCAGAATACTTTTTACCCTTAATCGCTCAACTACTCACGCCATTAGTTTTAATTGGATTGATGCTCACCGCTACCTTTGGCTTTTTGCCGACTTTGTGGCTAGTGGGCTTCCAAATTATCGGATTCGGTTGGGTGTGTTGGGCACTACATGGGCGTTTGGTGGCACTGCGTCCGGCTCCGGCAGATCTGACTAAATTCTATTTGATGATTGCTTTAGGCGGTGCATTGGGGGGAAGCTTCAACAGTTTATTAGCGCCTATTTGGTTCCGAACTCTGATTGAATATCCTTTGATTCTAGGTTTAGCGGTGTTATGGTTACCGATTCCGCAGGCTTCTGGTTCCCACAGTTCCCATAATGCCAATTATCGGAATGTGATGCTATTCCAAATTGGTCTGACACTTTCGGTACTATCCCTTGCTCTCAATGCTCCCATTAATGGCAAACTGATCGCTCAGGGACGGAGCTTTTTCGGTACTTATCGCGTGACGGAAGATAACGGCAGGCGGATTTTTGCCCATGGCACAACCATTCACGGCGTGCAATATGAGAACCCTGATCAACAAAGGGAACCACTCAGTTATTTTAGCAGTAGTTCCCCCGTTAGTTTGGTGATTAATACCATGCAGCCCCAGCCCCAACGGGTCGGTGTGGTGGGTTTAGGTATTGGTACATTAGCCACCTATGGACGAGCGGGACAAAATTGGACATTTTACGAAATTGATCCCCTAGTTGCGAATCTAGCACAACAGCATTTCACTTATTTGGAACAAAGTAGGGCGAAAATCAACCTGATCATTGGGGATGGCAGATTGGCTCTAGCAGCGCGGGGGCAGCGAGTGCGGGAGTCTCAAGAAATACCCTATGATTTACTGATTTTAGATGCTTTTAGTTCCGATGCTGTGCCGACTCATTTATTAACTAAGGAAGCTTTACAGATTTATTTAGAGAATCTCTCGCCTCAAGGAGTAATTGCCTATAATGTTACAAATCGTTATCTAGACCTAGCACCAATTCTGGCAAATCTTGCTCAGAATCAAAACTTGAAAGTTAGATTCTGTCGGGATCGCCAAGCCGCCACAGGGAAAGAAAAACAGGCTAATATCTTTCCTTCCCAATGGGTAATTATGGCGCGACAATCAGAACAGATTCCGCTAATTTTGGCAAATCCTGACTGTCAAAATCCCTCACCTAGTGCCGTTAGTTGGAGTGATGATTTTTCTTCAGTACTGCAACAGATTCGCTGGCGTTGATAGTTGATTAGATAAATAGTTTAGCCCACATCTACCAACTTCTGCCATTAACCTGTCGCCGTAACTTTGCCTTACTGGAAGCCGCAGACTGAACGGCACTATCATAAATCACTTCAGAATTAGAACTGCCTTGCAGCGCAAATTCCCGAATCCCCCTTGCTAAGAGCCGTTGTGCCACTTGGGTCACGACTTCGCGCCCCACTTGTAAGGTGGCAGGTTTAGCTAAGGTTTGCCGTGCGAACTTAAGTAAATCTTGGGGATTAATTGAAGAATCTTGACGTAATAGACCAATAACTTGCGAAATCTGTTCCCAATTAGAAGGCATTTCACGATCTGTATTGGGAGCGGATTCAGATTGTGGTTCCTTGCGACGGAATGAGAAATTTCTCAATTGCTGCAACTGTTTTGCTGCCTCTGTTTCTAGGGTTTTGGCTAATTCGTCAATCAGACTTTGGCGTAAGAATTCACCACGCTCTGACAAGAGAAAATCCACCACTTTATCAACAGTGGCAGCCACATCATAATCAACATTAGTTCGGGCATTAGTGAGCAAATTCTCTAGGCGATTCCAGCGAAATTCACCATTACGGAATAGTACATCTTTCAAGGCGTGACGTAGCTCTGGAGTTTCATCCATGAGTAACCGATTCGCTACATAGGGATAAGCCACCGCCAACACTTTGAAGTTACGATCCACTGTAAAAGCAATTCCTTCCAATGTGACCAACGAGCGGATAATCAAAGCATAATAGGGCGGGACTCGGAACGGATAATCATACATAATTTGCGATAATTGATCCGTCATATCCTTGAAATCCATTTGCACCAAACTAGTGCCAGGAGGCGGATTGAACACTGATGACAATGCTTCAGTAATACCCACAGAATCCACGTCGGGAGTCAAAAATCCCAATCGTACATAATCTTTAGATAAAGCTTCAAAATCTCGATTTACCAAATGGACAATTGCCTCAATCAGCCCAAACCGTTGGGGGGCATTGACTTCACTCATCATGCCAAAATCAAGATAAGCTAATTTGCCATCTTCCATCACTAACAAATTACCCGGATGGGGATCAGCATGAAAGAACCCATGATCCAATAGCTGCTTTAGAGAACACTGCACCCCTACACCAATGATTTCTCTGCTATCAAATCCTGCATCCTTGACCTTCTCCACATTAGTTAATTTAATTCCTTCAATCCATTCCATCGTTAACACCCGCTTAGCGGTGTAATCCCGATAGATGCGCGGCACATAGATTCCTTCCAAATGACCGTAATAACTGGCAAATTTTTCGGCATTATCTGCTTCGTGATTGTAGTCCATTTCTTCAAAAATCCGCGAGGCAAACTCTTCCAGAATGCCAATCAGATCACTGCGGACAAATTTGATGTGACGCATCATCCAGCCCGCAATACCGCGCAAAATATACATATCAAGGGCAATGCCTTCGGCAATATCTGGGCGTTGCACCTTCACTGCCACTGGATCGCCATTATGGAGCCGTGCTTTATAAACTTGTCCTAGGGAAGCCGCAGCAATGGGAACCTCGGAAATCTCGCTATAAATTTCCAACGGTTCCGCCCCTAGAGCTTCTCGAATAAATCGAAATGCAATCTCATTACTGAATGGTGGCAACTGATCCTGCAACAGAGCGAACTCATCCATAAACACGGGAGGCACAATGTCAGGACGAGTGGATAGCGCCTGACCAATTTTGATAAATGCTGGTCCCAGCCTTGTGATTAATTCTCGGGTTTCTTTGGCTAAAGTCCGTAAATAAGCTTGGCTACTAGCCTTATCTTTTTTCGATGTCTGGGAATAGTATCTTAACTTGAAAATTAGGGTGGAAAGGGGTAAAAAAACCTCTAAGAATCTGAGTCGCACCCGTAAGGGATACTGGTCAAAATATTTTTGAATTAATCCGGCATCATAACGATCTAGTTCAATTCCATTAAATAAGTCATTCATAATGTTTTAGCGAAGATATTCCAGAGAAAATGATTACAATAGATAATTGCCAATAAATTTGGTCGGGCTTGAGAATCGGATTCTAGGGATTATGGTAATTATTCTAGTTGAGAACCGCACTTGAGATCAGATGTTGAGATCAGATATATTTAGGTCGAAGCCTTAGAGCACTCAGCAGGATTAGCCACCAGATTTCCCCATTGTATCAGTAGCAAACGAGGAGTTGCGGTATCATCAGGAATGGTTCACCTCAGCTTAAGTTCCTAAATTCTCAAAATTATATAGAAACCATTTTGACATAATCGAGTTTCCTGCTCCATTCTTAGCCCCAATCTACACATTTCTCTCTGCCTGAAGTCTGATATAGTCCGAAATAACCACCGTTTTTCCTGATTTGGGGTTGCCCATGACATCATCTCCTAACCCGCCAGCCCTACCTACCCATGCCTTAGTAGATGAAATCGATCTGCTGTTACGGGCAAAATATCCCCTGTTATATCTAGTCTCAGTGGAAGAGGAACCTGTAGAAATTGCTTTACAACAGGTGGCGATGCGTCATATACCCAAGCGTCGGCTGTTATTTTGGGATGTGGTGCGGGGTTGGAGTGATAACGGGACTGATAAAGGTTCAGCAATGGCAGCCCTAATGCGCATTGGTAAATTAGAACCCCATCGCCCCGATGCTGACAATGTAATGTATGTCCTGCGGGATCTACACACAATTCTAAAACATCCTGAATTTGAGCGTCACGCTCCGATCATCCGTGAACTAAAAAACCTCGCACGGGAACTCAAAGCAGACCGCCGCACTATAGTTTTAACCAGTCATACTTTAGAACTTCCCAGTGATCTGTCTGAAGAGGTAACAATTATTGACTTTCCCTTACCCACAGTGGCAGAAATTAAAGTTCTGATTCAGCAGAAAGTAGCGAGAGATAAATTTAAATTATCTGGTTTAGCCCAAGAACAAATGATCAAAGCCTGCCAAGGGCTGAGCCGTACCCGCATTCAACGAATTCTCGCCCGTGCCCTAGCGGAAAAAGCCGAGGTGACCGACGCAGACATTGATGCAGTACTTCGGGAAAAAACCCAAGCGATTCGCCAAACGGGAATTCTAGAATTTTGTGCCGGAGACACTACCCTTAAAAATGTAGGCGGTTTAGATAATCTCAAACAATGGGTACGAATGCGTCGTGATGCCTTTACGGAAGAAGCGAAGCGTTATGGAATCCCCACCCCTAAAGGCATTTTATTAGTGGGAATTCAAGGTACTGGAAAATCTCTTTCCGCGAAAACCATTGCCCACGAGTGGCGTTTACCCTTACTGCGCCTTGATACCGGACGACTCTTTAGTAGTTATGTGGGGGAGAGTGAAAGCCGCGTCCGTCAGATGATTCAACTAGCGGAAGCCAGCGCCCCCTGTGTCCTCTGGATTGATGAAATTGATA
>JBIKNH010000216.1:0-7032 GCA_044358815.1 Pseudanabaenaceae cyanobacterium
TCGTCTTGCTGCTTCTGCTTTGCTTCCTCCTCCTCTGACATACTCCACTACTCTTTCTCTTAAGTCCATACTCTATGTCATTTCTCTCTCCTACATTAACCTCTACTTCTTATTTGATTCTACTATAGTGTCTGGTCAATAACAGTTAGTTCCTCACGCTGCTAAGCCGATCATGTCAAGTATTATTGATTGGCAAAATCATTCGCCTATGGTGCTGTGTCGATTAGCAAGACTAGCGAGAGGTCTGCCGCAAATACGTCTGGAACAAGGAAAAAGGAGTTAGAACTTACGCATCAATCTCTAAAGCATGACTAAACTCCTGAAAAGCTGGGTCAGAGAATGGATAAAAATCATCTGACCATTTAGCCGTGAGACTGCATAGCAAACGAAACTGTATTGGAGTTGGCGGCAAATTTACACGCTCAACAGTGACGCTAACCTGACTAGGACAATTACAAACCAACTCAAAAAAATCTTGCGTAAAATAACGCGGACAAAAGCCCACAAAATGTAAATCCTCAGTGCGTAAAATCAAAGCCCGTGAATCAAACTTATTTTGCACATCATGGATAATCAGTAACCTTGCCCCAGCTTCTAAAGTCCGTACATATTGTTCAACATCACTAGGAAAATGTCTTAAACCATGGGCGAAAAAGTGAACATGATAAACCCCATTTTCATCACGCTCAGGACAAGGAAACACCTCAAAGCTATCAGTCTGACGCTTACCACCACTCCGCGCCAACAAAGCAATTGGATCATCTTGGTGTGCAGGAATATTTAGCCACTGCACAAAATCTTGATAGTCAGGACGCGATCGCTTTAGCAACCGATTGGCAAACAAAGGGAAAAGTTCGGGCGAAGTATAGTGATGGTCAAAATCAGGAAAAGACCAGATCGGTTGAAAATTAGCCTCTTTTTCAGCTTTTCTCGCACCCTGAATATAGACAAAGTGATACATCCCATCTTCATGGGTTAGTTTTCCCACAGGAAACCAAGTACGGGTGATTGAATCTTGCCAAGCTAAAAATAGAGTTTTCAATACCAACGATCTCGTTAATTTAGTAGTCTTTTTTTGTTAATTTCTAACATTTTTAAGCTAAAGTCCACAGCCACAGGGGAAATCCGATGCTCTGGTATCCGCCTAAAGATAGACTCTACATCTTGCTTAGGGACTTTGGCTAGTTCGTCTAACCATATTTTCGCTGATATTGGATACTGTTTAGCGATCGCCTGAAACAGATCGAAAGTCAGCATTGGCTTGCGATCGCTAGAGTCACGGTACATCGCAGATCTTGATTTCTCGACATAACTTTTAACAGTTTGACTCTGCAAATAGTTTTGTCGCTTTACATCTAATAACTCTCGCCCCAAACAAGCTGCATGATCATAAGTTGGTGCTAGGTGCGGTATCCCCTCTGGCAGTTTAATCACAAAGCCCCAATTCTCATGGTGGCGATCACCATTGCTAATCCATGCATCTAAAAGCAAATAACCCACAAATACAGATAGAGCAGCATCAATCCCTTTTGGTGGGTTCCAATCAAGGGGAATCCTTAAACCTAAGCCTCTTAAAGCATCAAGAACAATAGCCAATGTATGCTGAGAGGCTCTATAGATTTCATCTCTAGGATAACTAGATATCATCCCCCCAAGAATATCGTTACCATGCACCAGTGCTGTATTCTCTGACAAAAAATTAGTTGCAATTACCCCATTACGGTTTTGCCAAGTAGCCAATTCATAATTTGCATGGGGTAAGCCTAATAATTCGGCAAGTTCAGCCGCAACTTTTTCAGACCAGTCTTCACCCGTATTAGGACGAACCTGTTTGAAAAGACATTTACCTAAATTTGGATGTTTAAACCAAAATTTGAATTTACTACCCATAGCCTCTTCAGACTCAGCAGCATCCTCTGGAACCTCAATAATTTGAAACTGATTACTCATCCAAAACACTACGCCTAGCCATCGGCTGACACCTGCTGAACTTCAATAGCATTATCTCCTAGAATAATCCTAGAGGCTGGTTAGTAGCCTTTAGCACCGATGACAAATCGATCAATTTAGGGCAGTGATGACAAAACGCTGCGGTTGTAAGATTCGCGGAGCAAGCAGATCGCTTAGCATTTTCAGGATCATTGCCAGTCCTCCCTTACCAGACTTCTCTTTTCTGAAATCAGTAAAGGAGGACATTTTCTATCAGAGCGCCGACTAACCCAAACTCAGAATCTGAGCCACCACCGCCAGACTTTCCTCATACAGCGGATCAGTCCCCCAGCGCTGTAACTGTTGGGCTAAAAGCACATCCGCACTCTGATCACTCAGGGGCGAAACCTGATGCACTTGATATTTTTGCGCACCACCGGAAGCTTCCATCCGCATACAGCCCGTCGATTCCGAACAAAACACATGACAAGCATCGGTATTCAGATTTGCCGCCTGCAACCGTAAACCCATCAAGTCACCCACCACACTACCCGGATTACCTACGGGAATTGCCGCTAATTCCGCTTCAATTGTGGGTTGATGCTTGCTAGAGAAGGTAATCCGTTGAATATCATAATCACCACCTTCCCGCACGCGCTTGATTGGTTGCCACCCCAACCGACTGGCAATCCAACCCAAAAACAATAACGGCTGAGCCGGATTCCCTTGCTCATAATCTAGGGTAATGCCGTCTACATCCCACACGGCGGCGCGGCGATCCGGTGGATCAAAAGCCTGAGCAGTCAACTCTTGCCAAGGAGCTAACCGCTGCCAATTGAGATCCGCCACGTTGATTCCCGAATTGTGCATGGTATAAACCTTCAGCAAATCTGCCTCCGGTTCGTTAAAGTCCGTAGAATCCATAATGATCCGATCACTGAGATTCACCAACTTCTCAAATAGCCGCGTATAGGGAGCCGGACTGCTTTTCCACCAAGTAAAAACTGGCAATTCAGGAATTAGTAACTCAGCAATCAAACTATAAACGCGGTTAAAAGCATCATGGGTGCCTTGAAGGGTAATGTATTCGCCACAAATTAACGAACTACGATTCTTTTGTAACGGACAATAGGCGGCAACTTGAGCCGTAATTCCTTCGTCTTCGCCATCAATGGGCAATAGATCAATCACACGGCAAGGACTTTGGGAAGCAATGGCATCAATGGAAGCCATCCGTAATTCATTACTTAAACCTTTTGGTTCGTAAATTAGCAGATTGAACGTCGTGGCACGGGCGGCGCTGCTATCACCATAGGATTGCCAAATTTTACTCAGTTCCTGTTGCACCTGGGAAACAGAAACATCCATCGCCGATTGGAGCGACACTAAAGCAGGGACTTGCGTATTCATAGCCATCACCATAGGAGTCAAGAAATCATCACAACATTCTAAAAATCCCGAAATTCCAAAACATCGAGCTTCCTAAATTGATAAAAAATCACAGAAGATCAGAAATCCAGAAAATCAAAGACTGAATTAAGGTCTGCGCCATTGCCGCTGATCTTGATTAATCAACAGGTCTGCTTCTGGTGGTCCCCAAGTGCCAGCTTCGTAAGTGGGCATGGGTTGACTGTTATTCGGTGATTCCCATAGGCTCAAAGCAGGAGTAACCACGCGCCAGGCAGCTTCCACTTCATCACCGCGCGTGAACAATGTCGGATCACCCAGCATACAGTCTAGCAACAGCCGATCATAGGCATCGGAACCCGCCACCCCAAACGTCTTGCCATAGCCGAAATCCATTTCCACTGAGCGGGACCGCAAATCAGGACCAGGCATTTTCGCTTCAAAGCGCAGAGCAATCCCTTCATTAGGCTGAATCCGCAGGGTCAATACATTGGGAGAAACCTGTTTCGCCGCAGATTGGAACAGTAAATGGGGTACTTCTCGGAATTGAATCGCAATTTCACTGACCTTTTTGGGCATTCGTTTCCCAGTGCGTAGATAGAACGGTACACCTTGCCAGCGCCAATTTTCCACCGCAAATTTCATGGATACATAGGTGGGCACAGTGGACTCAGGATTAACGTTCGGTTCATCTCGATAACCGCTAACGGGCTTCTCTTTCATCCAACCGGAACTATACTGAGCACGAACACAGGAATTTTCCAGATTCCGCACATCAGCGAGGCGCGTTGCTTGAATCACCTTCACTTTCTCATTCCGTAAAGCATCGGGATCAAGAGATGATGGCGGTTCCATTGCTGTCAGGCAAAATAGCTGCATGAGGTGATTTTGCAGCATATCTCGCAAGGCTCCAGCGCTTTCGTAATACCCTGCCCGATCTTCCACCCCAACGGTTTCCGCAACGGTAATCTGCACATGGTCTACATATTGGCGATTCCATAATGGCTCAAAAATAGCATTAGCAAACCGCAATACCAAAAGATTCTGAACCGTTTCTTTGCCTAAATAGTGGTCAATGCGATAGATCTGACTTTCATCACAAACCCGCTGCACTACTCGATTTAACTCTTGACAGGAAGACAAATCTCGCCCAAAAGGTTTCTCAATTACAAGGCGATTTTTAGCAGGATCCGCAATCATCCCCGCTGCACCGAGGTTAGAAATCGCATCTACAAAAAAGTTTGGAGCTACTGCCAAATAAAAGACACGATTGCCCCTGGTACCCCGTTCTCGATCTAGCTGATCTAGAGCTTCTTTTAATTTGAGATAGTCATCTAATTTGCTCATGTCAAGGGAATGATAGAACAAACCCTGAGCAAAATCTTCCCAAAGGGTTTCATTACTGATGCCACCGCCAAATTGCACTACACCCTCCCGCATTTGTTCGCGGAAGTAGTCATGACTCCAAGGGCGGCGGGCTACTCCCACAATGGTAATTTGCGGCGGCAGGCGACGTTGTTGTTTCAGGTTATAGATCGCCGGCACTAACTTCCGCATCGTCAAATCTCCCGACGCACCAAAAATCACAATGATCAATGGTTCGGGGCTACGTTCCTGTTGCAGTCCAACACGCAGCGGATTTTCTAACATATTCAAGATGGGGGTCTGCACCATGACTCTTTAAGCATCCAAACTCTATTCCCGATTTTAGCCATGTCTGCGGAGGTGCGGGAGATCTCGCCACTTTTCTTTAGGATTGAACCAAGGGTTAGATGATAGATTTACCAATGGTTTGGGGGCGATTTAACTGCTTATTTTCGCTACTTTTGCGGGGGATCGGGTAATAATTCGTTACCTAGGCGTTGTAAAGTTCGTTCAAATAAATCCTGATCCCCTAGTTCCCGTGCCAAAACCAGCGCCCCTTGAATCCGAATGACGATATCTTCTGCTTTTTGGTAGGCTTGGGCTTGGGGAACCCCTGCTTCTTCTAAAACTGTGGTGATCGCTTGGAGCCATTGTGCCAAAATATCTTGAATCCGTCCTTGAAGTAAGTTACTAGTTTGGGGATCTAGGGCAAAGGCTGTACACAAACAGGGTTGATTGCCTTGGTCAAAGAGTCGAGCCACGCCAGCAAACATAAGCTGAAGTTTTTCCCTTGGGGGAATTTTTTGGCGTAAACAGTCGATCACTTCTTTACTGAGGGTGCGCTGGAACTGCTCTAGGGCAATGGTCGCCATTTCTGGTTTGCCCCCCCGAAAATAGTGATAGAGACTCGCTCGCCCCAGTCCGGTGGCGGTGGCAATGTCGGTTAAACTTGTGCCCTCATAACCCTGTTGCCGAAATAATGCCATTAAATGCATCACTATTTGTTTCTTTGACATATCTCAAGGCTGTGGGGGGGGTGAGGGAAATTATTAGATTGCCATAGCCGCAGAGGTGGGCGGGAATAACTTAATTAACTGTTCTATTAAGTTCTCTTATTAAGTACTCTTATGAAACACTCTGTTTAAGGAAGTATCTCAATGTCATTAAAACAGCTAATTTATGCTAGCTTTATTCCCTAAAGCCGTCAAGTTAATGTTTGAAAAACTGGTTGTTATCGAGTGTTTTAGTTGTTATTGGAAAGTTTATGGATGGTTCAAGAAGTGTAGGTTTTCATTCCCATTAGCTGAATAGCTCCAACTAACCAAAATTTTTACTTTCTACTTTTACTTTTTTACTTGTTTTTAGTTTCCATTCGATCAAAGTCCCCGACTGGGGCAAGTAAAAATTAAAAAGGAAAAAGGCAAAAGTATAGGTCTTCATTTTCATTAGCTGAATAGCTCCAACTAACAAAAATTTTTACTTTCTACTTTTACCTTTTTCCTTTGAATTTACATCCGCTCACTAGCAGGGATTCAATCAATAAGTTCACTTAGTAAGTGATTACAATGGGGGTGTTGGGATCATTACATAGATTCACCTTGACGGGAGCAGTCTCTCCACCATCCTCATACCGAGTTTTGACCCATTGATCACAATCGCGCCCTGGACATGTGTCAACCTTAACGGTCTTCCCTGGCTCAATACCACTGCCAATGTCACAGGCTGCCCAGTTTGAGCCTTGATCAGCTACATACAATCTGGTCATTTTGTAGTTGCTGTAGTTTTGAATGTACATATACCAATAGTTTTGTGCAGATGCTGAGGCGACATTAGACACCAAACTACAAACTAGTAAACTTGCCGATACCAACAGATTGCTTCTAATTCTCATAAGTATTAAAGCCTAAAGTAGTTACCAAGTATAGCTATTAAATAACCAAAGTCCTGACCCGTTTTGATATAGCATTCCCACATCGTTTGCAGATTTTTGGGTTTGCCGCAGCGCAATCTACATTCTGTCTAGATCCCTGATTGGGGATACCGAAATTATAAAGGGAAAAAACAAAGCACTATTTCTGCTAGATAAAAATCTTTACCTAACCAAAATTTTCACTGGCTACTTTCCCTTTTTTTGTTTTTAGTTAAGAGCGTGTTTGAGAAGTTTCGATCCCCCTAAATCCCCCTTAAAAAGGGGGACTTTTTTAGTCTTTTCCCCCCTTTCTAAGGGGGGCTAGGCAGGGTGGTTTCATTTTCGGAAACGTTTTAAGGGGCTATGTTCTAGCCACATTACTCTGAACGAAATACAAGCAGAAAATGTAAGATCTTGGTTGA
>JBIKNH010000050.1:0-23182 GCA_044358815.1 Pseudanabaenaceae cyanobacterium
AAAGAGAAGAGCTTATGCTCATCAACATACATCTTTGGATTCTCTCATTGCACAATATGCTAATCTCATCCTCTAGTTCTTATTTGATTCTACTATATCACAAGATCTAAGCATAATAAAGCTTGCTTGGGACGTAATTAAGTTTTAACTTGAGGTTATCTCAGACTATGTTTAGTTCATTTTAATTAAATAACGTGGCATCCTCACCTAGTAATCACAAATCCCAGCCTTACCATGATTTAACTAGTGGTAAGCCTAGCGAGACTCAACCGAGCCAGCCCATTAACATTATTCTGACTGGTGGTGGCACTGGTGGTCATGTCACCCCAAATCTTGCCCTAGTGCCCTATCTCTATGATGCGGGGTTTCATGTGGCATATATTGGCTCCCATCATGGCATTGAGCGTAAGTTAGTCAAGGAAGCTAATTTACCGTTTTATGGCATCTCTTCCGGCAAGTTACGGCGCTATTTTTCATGGGATAACTTCACCGATCCATTTTTGGTTCTGAAGGGGATTTGGCAAGCGTTTTGGCTATTGATGGATTTACGCCCTCAAGTGGTGTTTTCTAAGGGCGGTTTTGTGACTGTGCCGGTGATTATTGCGGCGTGGCTGCTGCGGATTCCTACGGTAATTCATGAGTCAGACTACAGCCCAGGTTTAGCCAATAAACTATCCATGCCATTCGCCAAGAAAATCCTGACTACTTTTCCTGAAACTGCGGCATTTTTGAAGTTCTCGCCCCGTCGGTTGTTATGTACGGGCTTACCAATCCGCAGCGAATTATTTAGGGGCGATGCGGCGGAAGGTCGGCGCATTTGCGGTTTTGGTGATGATAAGCCAGTGTTATTGGTGATGGGTGGTAGCACTGGTTCTAAGGTAATCAATAACGCAATTCGTGAAATTTTACCCGAATTAACCCAAATGTTTTATGTGGTGCATTTGTGTGGTCATCATCACCTGCACCTCTCCCAAGATAATCAGGACTATCGCCAGTTTGAATATCTTAGTGACGAATTGTCTGATGTCCTTGCTTTAGCAGATCTTGTGGTGTCCCGTTCCGGTGCAAATAGCATTTTTGAACTATTGGCACTCCAAAAGCCACATCTATTGATTCCCTTGTCTAGGGCAGCCAGTCGTGGGGATCAGATTTTAAATGCCGAGTCCTTTAGTAAAAAGGGTTACAGTCTGGTTTTACCGGAAGAAGACTTAACCCCTGATAACCTGCTGGATCACATTAGGAGTTTGTATGCCGCTAAGGATGAGTACATTGCCGCTATGAGTAAAACTAACCCCACAGGTGGTATTAACCAGATTGTGACGGAGTTACAGAAGGCAGCCCAAAAGATCCGCTAAGAAGCCTGTTGGCTAAGGTGAGCCGATTAAGTTACCCTAGAAATAGTCCGCAAACTGTTAGTGTCTCCTTTGTCTGAAATTAATTTGTCTGAAGCAATATCTGAAGGGAGCTCAAGGCAAAAGTTAAAACTTAAAAGTCAAAACAAGTTTGCAGAAGTACTTTGCGGAACAATTGCAAAGTGAGTTCTGTGGGCATCCGAGATCCGGTTAGGTTGAAAATTACGGGAGATTTTACTTTTTGTTGCATTTATTTTTGTTGCAATTACTTTCCTTGGCTCTTGACTCAGGGATAAGTTACTCCAGTAGATCTCAATGAGTAAATCTCAATAGTGGGTCAATGCTTAATTACAAGGCGTAACTACAGAGTGTAATTGCAAGCTAATGGAGCATTGCAGCATATTTATTTTTGACTAAGTTGTTTTTGATTAAGTGGTCTCTAATTAGACAATCGCCAGTCAAATATTTGCAGTGAAATATTCTCAATCAAATGGGCTGCCCTTATTTCTGAATTCTAAGCCTGCACTAATTGCAACCCTCTATTCAAGAATTATACCGAGGCATCAAGCTGTTGTTATGAATCTGTAGTTATGAAGCTGTTATTACCGAATTATCAGGAAACAGTGCGCACAAATTTCTAACCTTCACCGTAACCTTTCGATGTACTTGCCAATGTACTTGGGGAATCTGTTATGTCACAGCCTGCCAATCAGAATAATAACCAACCAAACCAGCCGACTATTCTCGAACAGGCTAAACAAGGTCAGCCGGAGGCAGTTGCTGCCCTGATTAACCGCTCCCTCAAACCCAAGGGCTTAGAGGCGACGGCACAGCGGCAGGGGGACTGTTTGGAGATCACCCTCAGTTCGGCGCAAGTGCCCAACCCCAAGGCAACAACAGCATTGATTCAGCGCGGGATGACTATTTTGCAAGCTGAGGGTTTACGGCGGGTCAAGGTGCGCTCCCGTCGCAATGATGGTGCTTTGGCTTGGGAGCAGGAATTTACCATTGCGGCTGAAGTACCGATCAATGTACCCATCAATGGTGATAGTAAGGCAAAGGAAACTATCAGTAATATTACTCATGCCACTCAACCACGAGGGGAAGCGCTAAATCCCCAGCCCCAGACCTCAGATCCCCAAAATAGCCCAAATAACGACTTAAATAATTACTCAAACAATTACCCAAATGGCACCAGTGCAGGGACACTAATCGCCGAAAATAGTTCTAATAGTCCTATTCCTTCTCAAAGTATGGCGGTGCTGTCAGCTAACACTGAGTCACCTAGGGGTTATCCTGGGGCGCAAGATAGTGGGACGCAATACGGAGACGCAACCATCAACAAAGCAAATAATATGATGGCTAACCTTGCTAACATCAGTTCAGAAATCACGGTAATTCATTCGTCCATCAACAATGTACCGGAATATCAGGATATTGTGGTACGGTTCATGACCGATGGTGATCATGGCAAAGGAGAGAAAAAAATCCGCTGTTTAACGACCCTCAGCGAATTATTACAGGTCATTAATAAGTCAACTTTCCCATTCCGAGGAGTCAACAATAATCCTGCATTGCAATATCTCTTAGAAACCATTGCCGACTGCACTGTGACCGATGAACAGGGGGATCAAGTATTACGGCATATGATGATTTTGCAGCCTGGTTACACTTGGCAGCCCGTGAATTTGCGATTGGTTACGAAGGTTTACATTGAGTCCGCCCCAGAAATGAGCGATGGTTCTGCAATTTCTCACCCAGGCATCACCGTAGATCTGGCAAAGTCTGCCCCAACTATGGCTAGTTGGCGTGATAGCGAAGTTACGATCACCGCTGCCCAGAGAAGTGTGGATGAGTTAACGGAAATTCCTGAAGCTTCCATTGATGATACTTTAGAAGATTTTGTGAATGATTTTCTCCCAGGGGTGGCGGCTAGCAGTTCCCTTGATTTAGTACCATCCGATGATTTAACGTCGTCTGAGGCAAAAGAGATAAAACCTGTTCCTACGCCAACCGCTAATGTGGTTCCACCTCAGGCACTTAGTAAAGCCGCCACAGCAAAAGCAGCTACAGAAACAGAATGGCAAGTGGCAGCTTCGACCACTGCCGAAGTTAGTGAAATTGCCGCAGTATCTGCCAATCCGTCGATTACTGACAGTTTAGATGACTTCCTTGGCGATTTCATTAGCGAGCCAGATTTATCACAACAGGCTAACTCCCGTCCTAAAACTGAGGTAGCTGTCCGTACCATCAGAAGTATCCAAACCCAAATGGAAGGTGATGATGTATTTGGGGATATGTGGAATGGTGAATTACCATCCAGTCAGGCACAAGATGTCACTATTGGCAGTGTTATTGATAGTGTTGTTGATAGCATTGATGTGACGGTAGCAAATTCTATGGAGTTGCGCTCTAATTCTAACAGTGTAAATAATTCTGTTGCTGATACTTCAGACGGTTCGCTTTTAGATTGGGAAATGGAGCCAACGAATCAGCCAATTATTGAATCAGCACCAGAGATCGAACTAGTCAGTTTATCAACTAATTTAGAGCTTCAGTCAACCACAGAGAGAGCCATCACCGATGCTGATAGCTTCGACATTGGCTGGGACTTAGTGGAACAAGATAATACCGCTGTTGATCCATTATTAGAGCAGATTTTAGCAGTAAACCTTGATGAAATCACCTCAGTAACTGCATCGAGCCTGCCTAGTTTACCTAATCTAGAAGATGTGAATCTATCTTTAGGTAATGATCCACTAATTCAGCAGCTATCGGCTCCAGCTAGCTTGGTAGATAGTGGTTTAGACAGTATTTCAGCAACGGATTCTCTGGCTGAAGATGATTTGTTTGGTAGTTTTGGAAGCACTGGTGCAGACAGCATGAGTAGTATTATTAATGCTTTGCCAATACCAGAAGTAACTTCATTTGGTTCTCTTGATGCCCGTAACCTTGTACAGAATACGCCACAAATAGAAGAATTAATAGCACCTATTCTCGAAACCGTAACCGAATCTCTGGATACAGTACAGACTGACACCCCAGAGCCGGAACTGTTGGAGGATTTATTTGGTGGTTGGAACGAAGCACCCAAAGCAACCCAGAAAAAAAAAGTAATTGAAGAAGTAATAGAAAAAGCAATTGAGAGTGTTGCGGTATCTTCTAGCACTCAAGATATTTCTAGCGCTCAAGATATAATTACTAAACCAACGAACATTCAAACCGATAGCGATGTAACGAGTAATGTCCCTAGTACTGGCGCAGTGCGTAGTTCCGAACCTACCCGTAAACCAGGTCCAGTATTAGCGAATGAAATTGCTGAAATCATGTCCGCTCGTCAAGCCTTAGATACTCAAATTTCAGATAATCAAGAAACCGCTGTAGATAATATCGGAGATGATAGTTTATTCAATGATTTTGTGTTTTCTATTAACTTCAATCCAGAATCTCAGATAGACTCTAAGGAACTTGCAAATACTACTCCTTGGCAAAGTAACTCTAATGAAAATCCACCAGCGCGGTTATCTATCAGTGGCTTAAGCGATGAGATTACGCTGTAAATTATACTGTAATCTTCTCAGTCTTAGGTCTTACGGAATAGCTTTCAATATGGCTTTAATGTAGGTTTCCAAACCGCTCCTTAAGTAAACTACTCAGTGAATTGACAGGAAATTTACAGAGCCATAATCTATCGCACTACCCACACATCGTAACGTCCATTACTAAAGGTTAAAGATTGACCCAAGATTTTACTGGGTAAAACTCCTAACCAAATTCTGTCACCACTGACCACATCGCTAAAAATTAAATTACCATCGGGATGATAGATCATCGTAATTGGATAAGACCGTTCTCCTAAATCTACTTGACTGCGCTCCAATTGTAGCAGTAGATAAGGTGTACCCACACTCCGTAGATCCAGACGCATAAACCGCCACTGCTGAGCCTTAGCCACGAATTCTTCTAGGCTAACTGATAGTTGTCCCCGACGGGATAATTCCCCATAGAGAGAACGCACGATAGTCATTGCCACATTTAAAGGTAAATCATGAAGGTAAATCGTTGCACCATCAGGGGGCAGAGCACCGCCGCGATTGCTGACCAGAGGCGGAATTGAACCTTTATTCAATGTTCGTGCAATGTTTAAATCTGCCGCAGCTAATAGTCGTAACTCTCCGGAACTATTAACATATAGAGAATGAATTGTTAAAAATGCAGTACTAATATCGCCATCTTCATCTTTAAGCGAAATTCCCATTTTATTATTCCGATCAAAGCCAAAGAGCCGCCATATTAATAAACCAGACCGATCCGCCAACATTGGGAACGGAGCATTACGCCATACTTCCCCATCTCGGATGACATCGACGGTGACTTCATACCAACCCTGATTTGACTCCAATGCTGGAGGCGGCAACAACCAATCTGGATCGGGCTTCTCTTTACCCAAAAAGACAACGCGCCCAAAAACCTGCTCTGGCTTAATGGCAATGGGAGCAAGATCCAGCCGTTGCAGTAATTCCATAGCTTCCGGTGTATAAGACTTCCGTTCCTTTAACCACCGTTCAGCCGCCCGCAAACCATCCCGATGTAAGACCACCAAACCACCCCAGATTTTGACCGCTGGCACTGGTTCCATTGCTAAAGCTACTTCCACCCGCTGCCAAATATGAGGATAATCTCGCGTTAGCATTTCGGCGAATTTACTTCCTTGGCTGCGTTTATCCTTTAACAGAACCAAAGCCGCTTCCCATTGACCATCCATAATTAAATTTAAAGCCTGATCTCCTAAATGAGAATGTTCTTTCTGGGCTTGTTTTTCGGTCAAACCAGCATGAAAAGCAATCAAATCTGCCTGTTCTTGTAAAAATTGTGGCAACTTCCGGTTCGGTAATGTATCAGCATATTCAGCCATTTTCTGTTTTGCATCTTGCCATAAACCGACACTAGCCAACCATAAAGCCTGTTGGTAGGGATTGCTGGGTAATCGTGCCGGTGGGCGCACAGCAGGCTTATTACCTGTTTTATCAGAAACCGGCGCTGGATTAGCGGGGGATTTTACTTCATAATT
Organism: Pseudanabaenaceae cyanobacterium; assembly: GCA_044358815.1. Lineage (GTDB taxonomy): Bacteria > Cyanobacteriota > Cyanobacteriia > Pseudanabaenales > Pseudanabaenaceae > JBAXSK01. The sequence goes on from JBIKNH010000050.1 coordinate 6,424, forward strand.
ACGGACACTGTCAGCACTAGCCATAATACCTAAACGCCGCAGGGGAATTTTAGTAGACGCAATAATAGAATCCACATTTAAATTCGCCTCATTGAGAGTGATTTGTCTTAGATGAATCAGATTACGATTATTTAGATCTGTTTCGACTTGGAATATCCTAAATAGTGGCTCGTAATTATGGGTTTGATTAATTATCAATTGTGGCTCTGGATAACTGGAAGATAAAATATTTTGCCATTCTGGTAATTGGTTCGTGGGACTAGTCCACTCCATCGCACTAACTAAGCGGGGACGGGGGGCAGTGGTGAAGTAAAATATCTGTCCATAGCGAATTTTGTCACGACTGCCTGTAATGCTGAACCAGTAAGGATTACCAGGCAAGTTCTTGGGTGGTTTACCGCGTAAAGGTTCGATTTTTTGCATTAGCCAAGGCTGACGACTGCTAGGGGTAGATTTTGTAGCATATTGGATTCTGATTCGTCTTACAAAAGCATCTTCTAGGGCATAAACTCTGACGGTTTGCAGTGAAATAAATTTTTCTACCCCTTGATCAGATACAGCTTGATACAAGCGCAGTTCTTGAATTGCCTTAGTTTCCTTTTCTAAAATGCTAAAAATCTGCTCACCATTATCTAGTTTAATCACATCACCAATGATGAGAGATCTATCTTCTAATTCACCGCGAATCTGCCGAATTGTTTTGGGTGGACTCCAAAGTGAACCATATACAATGGGTGCTCTAGGTGCATATAACCACACAAATAGGAGTGGATTATAAAGTAATAGTGCTGCTCCTACCACTAACAAAGCCACCGAAGGAATGGAGACTAACAGGAAAAAATTCGACCAAGTAAATTGATTACGTGGATCAATAGGAGTTTTAGGCTGACGTGACTTATTCTGAGAGGTGTCTCGCCCCTCCATTAGCTGATGTAAAGGCGGTTTTCCTGCCGCAATTTCCCTCAGAGACGACTCTGTAACCGGCGGCTCAATTGGCTGATCAGGTTGAAGGTTAGAATTATGCGCCATTACATTATCTGAGGGTGAGGCAAAGACCAAGGTTAGTAACTAGAATCTGAAACTGGAGAACCGGTCTGGTATATGGGCTAGGACATAGCAGCTAAGATGGCAGGTCACATTTAGGAGCTAATAATATTATGAAGTGAAGCAGATTATATAGCAGTTTTGAAATAAATCATCTACTAGGTTACCGATTAAATCATCCATTAAATTAACTATAAATAAAGTATTACATTAGCTCCTGTCTTTCCTCCCGTTATTCATAGGATTTGAGATATAGTTGTTTTAAATAATTTGTAGAGGTGGCTTCGACTACGCTCAGCCCTCGGTGTAAGGTAGATGAGCGTAGTCGAAGCTGTATTTTTCATTTGAATTGTCTATAGTCTCAGACCAGACGAAGTAATCAATTTAGCGTAAATTTTTCCCTGATTTTTTTCAAACCTCCATCCACGACTAAAAGCCCCACCATAGCAATCTGTAACTCCAGAGATTGCCAATGGCAGGGCTGATTTAGCTTAATCAATCTAGTCAATTTAATTCTTCGCAAAATGTGCCTAAATCATTTCCTTACCCCTAACCATAAATTGAACCTCTTGGAGGGTTCTAACTACCAAAGGTGTCTGGGGTTCCACTACCGTAACCTGGGGCGCAGTGACATTCCCAATTACCGCTCCTGCTACGGCACCACCGACAATATCCTCAACCTTCAAACTGCCGCGCATTACAGTCCCCAATACCGCACCAGATGCCCCACCAATGGCAGCATCAGTGGCAATTGCGCCAGTGTTCGTTTCACGGGGATCTTTCATATCGGTTAAAGTCGGTGACTCCCCTAGAATGCCGATGGTAGCACCACGACTAGATAGTTTCTGCGCCACAAACTTAGAGCCACCGGAAACTGGCACAAACTGCCCTACAATCACGGCTCCAGCGGGAATTAGTACAACTCCCTTATTATTAGCCACGTTTTGGGTCACTTCCAAACTGACATCATTAACCGTAGCTCCAGTGGCAATATACAACGTAGACTGCCCTAAAAATCGGGTTTTAATTTCCTGTCCCGCTGGCATTTTGTAAATGACAGAACGTGGTTTTCTGGCGGCAGGTTTGGTGTTGCGTACCACCACCGTACTCCGATTAGTACTTTGGCTTCTCGGTTTGTTAGAAGCCGTACTACGATTAATCACAATGGTGGACTGTTTCAGTTTGATGGAACTCATGCCAGAACTAACACCGTGGTCCATGGCAACCGTTGTTGATGGCATAGCAATAGTCCCTAAAGCCAGCGCCCCCAAGGTTAGCACCCCTGAAGCTATAGCATTAAAGGACAATTTCCGAAAATCTTGCCAAGAAGAGATTCTATTTCCAATTCCAATTATTTCGTTGTAAACCATAGGGGCTGCTCCCAAAATTTGATGTAACTGCGACCTAATCAGTCTTTATCTGATCAACCTTGATCATCAACTCCGATTATTAACTCAGTCCTGTGATTGGCGTATTTCCATATTGGTAGCCGTGGTTATAGTTGTAGTGATACTTGTGATATTATGAAACTTAGGTACTGCTTCATTAACTCACTGCCATCAGTCACGTTAACCTAGGGGACTTCTGTTTAACCATGACGAATCAATAACTCAACCGATACAAAATCAATAACTACATCAATAACCAAATTGATTTTTTAGATTAAATTGATTATACAAATTGATCATTCAGACTAATCACCATGAAAACTCGATGAAAGCTGATTAGTAACAGTTTATGCCATTGATTCCAGCATCGTGTTATCTGAATACCTTTCATGAGATCCTGTGATTTGTGACGAGTTTCTATGATTCCATGACTGATTTTAGTTTACTAATTTTGATTTACTAATCTAATTCACTAAAGAGTACCTCAATTGTGTTTAAGCAACAGTTAACCATTCGCAAGTTATCTTTCAAGCCATTAACTAATCAGAACCGGACAACCCGCAGTAATGTAATCGACGGTAATGTGATCAACGTGGTTTTCCATAATCCACCTAAGCCAAATGACGGGACAATAGTAGCTAAAGTTTCTAATATCCGGAATAATCTCCCCAAATGGCGACGGGGTTGTGTGGCTCTTGGTTTGAGTTGTGGTTTATGGGGGACTGCTGCCTCAGTGCCCACGACTGTATCTCATCTACTCCTTTCGCCAGCCCACGGGTCACTGTTTAACAGCGCTCTGGATCGTCTGCCCCCCGCCCAACGCCATGCCCTGCGTCAAGGGGAAGTAGTGGTTACGGGGCAAAATGGGCGCTATGTGGCAAGGGTTCTAGTCAGTGGTTCCCAACAACAGGTCTGGAGTCTGCTCACTGACTATGGTAATTTACCAAAATTTATTCCTAATCTGACTTCAAGTAGAGTCATTTCGCAACAGGGCAACCAAAAAGTAGTGGAACAGGAAGACCGCCGCCAGATCTTTCTAGTTTCCATTGCATCTAAGGTGCGCTTGGCAATTAAAGAAAGTGCCCCGAAAAAGATTGACTTTAAACTGATTAGCGGCGATTTACAGAAAATGGAAGGCTCATGGCAAATTGAACCTGTGATTGATCATCCCCGTAAACCGCCCACCCGAATGCTGATCACCCACACGGTTTTTGTGCAGCCCCGCAGCAATACCCCTGCTGAATCTTTCTATGAAATCTTTAAGGATTCCCTTTCAGAAACTATGGCGGCAATTCAGCAGGAGGTCAAACGTCGTCAATAGGATTAAGGCTCAATTCCTATCTGACTCTTTTCTTATTGAATCAGGAATCCCTGTCGCTTTACTCGCGGGCAGGGTGGTTTCATTTTCATAAAGTGAGAAAACGAAGAAGGGAAAATAGTAAAAAATGGTCTGGTAAAAGCTAAGCAAAAAGCAAAACCAGACCATGAAGTTTATAGAACAATTAAAGCAGATCCCAGACCATCGGCAAAGCCAAGGAAAGCGCCATCCGCTGTGGCTAGTAATATGCTTAACCTTGTTGGGAGTATAGTAGAATCAAATAAGAAGTAGAGGTTAGTGCAGGAGAGAGAAATGACATACAGTATGGACTTAAGAGAAAGAGTAGTGGAGTATGTCAGAGGAGGAGGAAGCAAAGCAGAAGCAGCAAGACGATACGCAGTCAGTGAAGCAACAGTGTATGCGTGGCTCAAGCGCGAAACCTTGAAACCAACCGTAGTGACCCGTCGCAGACGGAAGATAGACTGGGAAGCCCTAGAAAGTCATGTCCAACAACATCCCGAAGCGACCCTCAAAGACCGCGCCACAGAGTTTGGTGTCAATCCCAGTGCCATCTGGTATGCCTTAAAAGAGTTGCAAATCACGAGAAAAAAAACAGTTAAAGTATCGGGAAAGAGACCATGAAGAGAGGCAATTGTACCTGAGACGATTGCGTAAGACCATCATGGAGAAAGGAGCGGACAACATTGTCTACATTGATGAGTCAGGATTTGAGGATCGGGTTAATAGCGCTTATGTTTGGGCAAAACGAGGACAACAACTTTATGGTGAAGTGACTGGGAAACGAGCATCAAGGCAAAATCTGATTGCTGCCCGTCGGGGTAAGGAAATATTAGCGCCCATGCTGATTACCGGTAGCATCAATGCCCAATGCTTTGAACAGTGGTTATCGACATGGTTATTCCAGGAGTTAGTACCTGATTCGACCCTCATCATGGACAATGCGGCTTTTCATCGCAAAAATGTGATTCAAGACTTGGTGACGGCTGCTGGACACACAGTGTTATTTCTACCGAAATATTCGCCTGACTTCAACAAGATTGAGCATAACTTTGCTGCTCTGAAAAAGAGAAGAGCTTATGCTCATCAACATACATCTTTGGATTCTCTCATTGCACAATATGCTAATCTCATCCTCTAGTTCTTATTTGATTCTACTATATAGGCTTTTTCGACAGCAGCTAAATCTCCTAAAAACCAAGATTCTAGCTCATGGCAAATAATCCGAATCATGGCGTTAGGTTGCCCTGCATTTTGACAAATTCCTAAAAGTTCAGCCTTGAGTTTTTTACAATCATGGGAATCTTGATCATGGACAATAATAAATTTTGTATCTGGGCTAAAGCTCTTGAAAGCCTTAAGTTTGGTGGGGATAGATTTGGCTAAGTCCTGTTTACCTTGGTGGGGAACGCAAATAAAGGAAACTGTATCAGGAATTATTTTGGGTAGAATTTCGTTTAAAACAGTTGCGATCGAAGGTTCTTCCAACAGAAAAATTAAGTCATAGCTCATCAGGGTGCAACTCCTTGAAACCAGCCTTGATTCCATAAATATCCTGATAAATCGCCTGCGGCAACTAAATTCCTCAGAATCTCACTATCTGTTGCTTTGTATATTTTGGTAATGCCTTGATCTTTGCTCAGCCAAAAGATACTTTCTAGGGGAACTGCGTTAAGAAAGTCTGGTGAGTGCGTAGAGACAAAGACTTGTCCACCTCTATGGGCGTAGCTGGCGAATTCTTCAGCAAGTTCTCTTAATAAGCTCGGATAGAGTTGATTTTCTGGTTCTTCGACACAAAGCAAGGGATGAGGCTTAGGGTCAAACAGCAAAATTAAGTAAGCAAACATTTTCATTGTGCCATCAGACACATAGCGATCAATGAAGGGATCTTTAAAGGCTTGATCTTGAAATTTAAGGATTAAGCGTCCGTCTTCAGTATCTTTGGCTTCAACCTTAGAAATGCCAGGGACTCTTTCCTTCATTTTGGTGAGGATAGTTTGGAATATGTCAGAATGATTTTGATAGATATATTGAGCGACTGATGCCATATTATCGCCTGTGGTGGAGAGGTGTTCAGCGTAGATAGTATCTTTGCTACCTCTAGCTTCACTAATATGAAAGTCGGAAACATGCCAATTTTCGATCAGAGCGCGGAAGGCACTAGCAGCTTTGAATCTTTGAAATTGTCCTAATCCTTTGATAGCTAAAATATTATTGGATTCTAACTGTTGTTCTTCTCGATCTAATTCTTCTTCAGTTCGTTCAAAGTCTTCCTCATTAGTGATTGCGTAACCTTTGCCAAGTTTAAAGTCTAGAAAATGATAAGGTGAGCCATATTCGCCACGCTTATAACGTAATATTTCGCGTTTAACGACTGGTCGATTGTTTTGTTGTCCAATGGTTAATAAATAAGTAACGAGACGCTCTGTCCCTAAAATATTCATCCGAAATTTTAGCTCTATTTCTATGTCTTCTCTTTCTTTACCTCTGGTGACAACTTCTTTATAACCACCTCGAACTTGAAGGGCTTGGCTAATATTATTTTTGAGGGCATCACGTAGAAATCCGAAGATATCAAAAAGACTTGATTTGCCTGTACCATTTGCTCCAATAATGACACAGAAGGCAGGAATATCTTTTACTTCTAGGTTTTCAAAAACGCGATAGTTTTTAATTTTGAGGGCAACAATTTTCATGGCAATATTTGCTAGGTAATCAGTAATTAGATTTCGGTATTTTCTATTCCATTCTTTAGTACTATTTAGGAATTTACTAGAAGAACAAGACTTCGTTCGCTAGAATTGATCAACACCTATTAATTCTATTATTATTGTGGCTATTGTAAAGAGATTGACAACTAAAATACTCGGTAGTAGTGCAGTGTGATGTTATCATCAACTACAGGCTAACAAATTGACAGCGGGATTATTATTTCCATGCGTCACTACCAAATCTTAAAACATAATTAATTTGCTTCAGAATCACTGTATTTAGGCAACGATTGATCTGACTTCTGTCTAGCTTGCATCTTTGAGACTTTAAAAAATGATCAAGAAACTATTTCTGACCCTAGCAATGTTTGCAGTGGCAATGCCTGCGGCAGCTAATGAATATCGGTGTGGCTGGTTACAAAATCCCACCCCTGCGAATTGGTATTTGCAAGATCGTGAAGGTAGCTGGACTATTTCCACCCAAGGGGGCGCTCAGGCTGAAGGAATGGAAAATCTACCGAGTTTCAGCAAAACTGAATATATCAAAACTAATGGCTACTATGGTTATGGCTGTGCTTGTTTAGAAGTCCAAACCAATAGTAGTCAAATGAGAATTACGAGCATTCAGTCTGGTCAATCACTGAATTTAGATGTTTGCCAGACCGATCCGGCGATACGTTAGGATTTGAGTCCTAGCCCGAAGCAGTTCCATAAATGGTAATATCTAAAACGGTAACGAACTATCATCTTCTGCTAAATCGGGTGGCACATCGATTAACACATCAGGCTCAGGCTTGCCAGTGGAAGAGTTGACAACATTTAGGGTAAGTTGCGATTCCTGCGAATCTGTGGCTTTACGGGACTTGTTAGCTTTGCGTAATCCGGTGGCAATGTGACTATTACGGGCAATCTGTTCCAAAACCGCCCGTGCCCTTTGGATTACCACTGGAGGCAGTCCCGCCAACCGCCCTACTTCAATCCCATAGGAGCGATCCGCGCCCCCTGCCTGCACTTGATGCAAAAAGATGATTTCATCAGCTAATTCTTTTACTGTGACTTGGAAGTTCGCTACATTCGGTAATAGAGTTGCTAATTCATTTAATTCATGGTAGTGAGTCGCAAAAATGCCCCGCGCTCCAATGGTCTGTGCTAGATATTCCGCCACGGACCAAGCAATCGCCATCCCATCAAATGTCGATGTACCGCGCCCAATCTCATCAAGTAAGACTAAAGAAAAAGCATTGGCATGATTGAGAATGTTAGCAGTTTCATTCATTTCCACCATGAATGTTGATTGTCCGGTAGCGAGGTCATCCACTGCCCCAACCCTGGTAAAAATCCGGTCACAAATCCCCAGGGTGGCGCTATCCGCAGGTACAAAACTTCCCACCTGTGCCAATAACTGAATTAAGCCAATCTGTCGTAAATAGATACTTTTACCGCTCATATTCGGTCCTGTCAAAATGATTAAATCAGGATGGGAACCATGACCCAAATGAGCGGAATTAGGCACGAAAAAACCTGCTGGTAGAGACTGTTCCACCACCGGATGCCGACCATTCCGAATGGCAATAGTGCGATCTTCCGTTAAATGGGGACGGTTGTAATGATAGGTCACCGCCACTTCCGCAAGGCTACACAAAACATCAGCGGTCGCCAAATCATGGGCTAACTTTCGCAAACCATCGATATGACGGGCAGCCTCCGCCCTTAATTCCAGAAAGATACTGTATTCCAATTGCTTCAGTTCGTTGTCAGCATTAAGAATACGGGTTTCTCGTTCCTTCAATTCCGGTGTGATGTATCGCTCTTCATTCGTTAAAGTCTGTTTACGAATGTAGTTGGCTGGTGCTTGATCGCTCTTGCCTCGGGAAATACTAATGTAATAACCGAAAGCCTTATTAAATCCGACTTTTAGGGTATTAATTCCCGTGCGTTCCCGTTCTTGTTTTTCAAAATTAGCCAACCATTCCACATCATCAAGGTTCTGTTGCCGTAACCCATCTAATTGCGAATTGATCCCCGCCCGAATTAAATTCCCTTCCGTAATCAAAATTGGCGGCTCATCCACTAGGGTTTGCTGCAACTTATCTCCCAAGGTTTGCAATTCTGGCGCAAGGTGTTGCAATGCTTGCAAATAGCTAGATTGACCCGTAGCCACCACGAAAGTTAATTCCTGAGTTTTGGTTAAGGATTGGGCTAAAGCTAATAAATCTCTTCCATTAGCTGTTCCCGCACCGATGCGACTGCATAGCCTTTCCACATCATAAATCTGACGTAGGGCAGTGCGTAAATGATGGCGCAGCGTGTGTTTTTGGGTTAATTCTTCAACAGTATTTAGCCGTTCCGTAATGGCGTTAATATCTTTAAGAGGTTGCAGTAACCAACGTCGCAGCGCTCGGCTCCCCATGCCCGTGGTAGTTTTATCTAATGCCCACAATAGAGAACCGTGAAACGTACTGTCTCGCACAGTTTGCACGATTTCCAAATTACGGCGAGTTTGATTGTCCAGTAATAGATAGTCCGTAACTGTATAGGTGGTGAGATTTTGTAATGGAATCTCGTTAGTTTTTTGGGTCTCGTTCACATATTGCAGTAACCCCCCAGCGGCACGAATCGCTAAAGGCAATGCTGCACAGCCAAAGCCTTCCAAGGATTTGACTCGAAAAGTACTAATTAATCGTTCTTTCGCATCAGCAATGGCAAATGTCGATTGGGAACGTAAAGTATAACAGAAATGCTCCGGTAAGATGCGATAGGCTTCCGGTAAATGGGCGGTGGGATGAATGCCTTGATTGCTACCTGGAGTATTGACTGGCGGCTGATGACTGAAATTATTCGCACTATTAAATTTCTTACCCTTAGATTCTTTCCCATTATGATCGGCGGTTACTTCAACAAACTTATTCCCTAAAGCAGCAGCAAAACTAGATGGGGCTTCGGTGGGAATCAAAACTTCCGCTGGTTGTAGCCGTAATAATTCCTGAATGAGCGTTTCCGTCTGTTGCACTTGAGTTGTAAAAAATTCCCCCGTGGAAATGTCGGTACAGGCTAAACCCCAGTGTTCATGGGTCTGTCCGGCTCTGACTACGGCAGCTAAATAATTATTCCGTTTTGCGGTGAGCATTCCTTCTTCTAGGACTGTGCCAGGTGTAATGACCCGTGTTACTTCCCGCCGCACCAGTCCCTGAGCTTCAGAGGCTAATTCCACTTGATCGCAAATCGCGACTGAATAGCCTTGTTCCACCAATTGGGCGGCATAGCGTTCTAGGGCATGGTGGGGAATGCCTGCCATAGCAATGCGTCCGATTTCTTTCCCGCCATCCCGACTAGTCAGAACCAATTCCAGAGCGCGGGCAATTCGTTCCGCATCTTCAAAGAAAGCCTCGAAAAAGTCACCTAAACGATAGAGCAAAATCGCTTGGGGATAGGCGGCTTTGGTTTCCACATAATGGAGCATCATGGGAGTGAGGGCGGCGCGATTAACTTGGGTGCTGTCGTTGGCTAGGACTGTCATGGTGTAACGGATATTTAGTGTATTTAGGTGGCGTTAATATTGGTGCAATATTGATTTGATGCTATTAATTATATATTTAATTGTATCAATTTATGGGCTAAAGGTTGAAAAAATTCTGGCGTTTCTGGTATTTCTGACTAAGGACAGAACTAGCGACAGAGCTTACTGATTATAGAATTTGCCTGTGCGCCATAGCCGCCACCAAATAAATTAAAATGATTGAGAATGTGATAGAGATTATATAAATCCTGACGTTCCTGATAGCCTGGGGGCAAAGGATATGCTGTCATATAACCTTGATAAAAAGCCCCTGGAAAACCACCGAATAAATGGGTCATAGCCAGATCCACTTCCCGATCTCCGAAATATAACGCCGGATCGTAGATCACTGGTTCTGGGGTCGATTGGGAATCATGACCGTCAGACTCACTCCTATGATCAGCACCACAGGTAAAACTCGCATTACCACTCCACAAGTCCCCATGGACCATAGCAGGTAATGGCTCATGATCTCCTAATAACCTGTCGATGGCTGAAGATAAAGTTTTTGTCGGTACGACACAGCGCCACCCTTGTCGTTGTGCCAATTCTATCTGAAACCCAATGCGATGATTTTGCCAAAACTCCCGCCAGCTTTTCGTCCAAGGATTAGGCTGGGGCGTGGAACCAATGGTGTTATTTTCTGACCAGCCGAAGCCTTGATCACTACTAACCCGATGCATTGCTGCCAATTGCTGCCCCATTGTCTGCCAGTCTTGGGCGGTGTGGCGATTGGTTAAAGGCAGATATTCCAGAACTAAATAGGCAGTGTCACCCCTTGAGCCTCCTGCTATGCCGTAGCAAATCACTTGGGGCACACGAATGGTTTTAGTTGCTGCCATCGCTGTTAAGGCTCTGGCTTCACTAATCAACATCGCTAAATATTGACCGCTATTTAGTTTGACGAAAAACGAGCGCTGTCCTTGGCGCAAAACAATAGTCTGATTGATGCAGCCGCCCCCTTGGGGTTTAGATTCCGTAGGACGAAATGGCTCTCCGGTAACTACGGTGATGTGTTGAGCGATGGTTTGGGTTAGTGCTGATTCCATAAGATTATTAAGAGCCAAATATAGCCAAATATTAAACTTCCATTTCTGCAATCTTCCGTAAAACTTGCCATGCCACCTCTAACTCACCCTGATTGACTAGAGGAGCCAAAACCTGAGACATCTCATATTCTTTACCCTCTAGTTTCACAAACACAATATCATCACCATTCGTCAACATGGCAAAAGTCGGGTGATCACCATTAGGACTAGCCATCAAATAAGCTAAAGTTTGTGGCAAAGCAGACCAAACCGAAAGCATCGTCTTTTCTGACTCTAAAACAATAATCCAAAGCCGCTCCCGCAATACCAGCACATCAATGCGACCTTGTAGAGTTGCTTCGCTATCAGAAATATTGACTAAAACTGATTCCTCTGCCTTAATCCTAAAGGGAGGATCGTATAAACCTGCACTTGTCAACAAAGGCGAGACCAATAACAGCATTACCGTGCTTTCGAGTAAATGTCCCCCAGAGCGATGATAAATATAACGCCGCCATAGAATCTCCAGATTTGCTTGATCACTGGAATTGAGCACTGGTAACTGGTCGCACCATTCCCTAAAAAAATCTTGCGATTTACTACGACTGAGACCAAACTTTTGCTCTGCTTCAGCAATAGTTGTGACAGTCTCAGTAATAGCTAGTGTTGCCATAACGAATATAGTGAATTAGTTCCTGGATCTAGGATAGCAAGTTTTTTTAAAGAGATTTGATTCTGGTGTCCCCTAGGGCTGAGTGTCAAGATTTTTATAGTCTTCGGCTTCTAACTTCTTACTCAGGTTTAAATTCTTTTATAAACCCTTCTATCAAGCAAAATCTTTACCATCAAAAGCTTTAATTCACGGGCAAATCTACTTAATATCCCTTCAAATTGCTTGACAAAATGTAACCCTATCTTCGAGAAACTTTGCCTATGATCGGTTTATGGATTATTTATTTTAGGATAAACAGTAGGTCAAATTTTTAAACCAAATGGTTGTTAAATCACAAGGGCTAACGAAAGGTAAATCTTGAATTAGATCTTTTGGTTTAAATCTTAATGCTAATTATTAACTTTTATTAAAAAACTATCTGAGGAAATCACGATGAATATTGGTAAATATCGTTTTATTTGTACCCTGACCCTTGGCGATATTTTTGGGCAAGTAATTATTTGGTTAGGCGTTATTTTTGCTAGTTTGGCAGCGGCATTGTCCTTGATGAGCAATCCGATTTTATCCGTTGCCGCAGTGGGTTTAATTGTCGTAACTTCGCTGCCATTTTTGCTGTTTGCTTTTGTGACTACTTTGGTGAATCACATTGAAGTGATGCCTTTAAGCGAAGAGCAAGTCCGCCGCGAAAATGCTAAGATTTCGGGAATGCGGAAAACCATGACTTCTACTTCACAATTGGGTGCTTAATCGGAGTTACAGAGTTTCTTCTGAAATACTTTCTGTGATTTTTTCTGAGATATTATCTGAGATATTCTGTGAGGCATTTTGTAAAATATTTGCCTTAAAGAATTTATCAGTTAAAGAAATTTAGTCAGTGTCAGGATAAATAACAAAATAAATAGTAACTTGGGGGCAGAGATAAAAAATCCTGCTCCCAATTTGTTTGGTGATTTACTGTGCAATTTGATAAGTAATTTATTTGATAATTTATCTGGTAATTTATTTTGTAATTTGATTGGCGATTGGGTGCTCGAAATACTATCCATAGTTTCCTACCTATAGTTTTCGTTTATGATAGGTGGATCATCAAGCCGCCTCAGCAATGGTAATTGAATATGCCTGCACCGTCTCACCGCCCCCTCCCTGCCACTGAACTGCTGCAACGCTATGCCCTGGGTGAAAGAGATTTTAGCGGTGTGGATCTCAGCGGCGCTAAATTAGCTAATAGTCAACTCAGCCGCACTGACTTCCTAGATGTCAATTTTTCTAGGGCTTATTTGCAAAATTCTTGGTTCTTATTTTCCTGTCTGACCCGTGCCAACCTGCGGGGTGCAGTGATGGTGGAAACTAACTTTAGTGGGGCTAATCTGAATCAAGCTGCCATGAGTTTAGTGAATGCGAGCGCTGCGGATTTTCATGGGGCAAGTTTGCAAGGGGCGACGCTATTCGGCGCAAACCTAACCCTCGCTAATTTCATGGATGCTAATTTGATCGATGCCGATCTACGCACCGCCAATTTAAACGGGGCTTGTTTGATTGGGGCTTGCTTGCGGGGGGGGAATTTTCGGCAAGAACGCACCCAAGGGGAACAACATCAAATCGCACCTCAACAGGGAACCTCCAAAAAACGCACCATTGCGACGCTGAACGGGGCAGACTTGCGCAATGCCGATTTACGAGGGGCAAACCTCACCGGAGCAGACTTATATCGGGCGGATTTGCGGGGGGCAAACTTACAAGAAGCCACACTGACGGGGTGTAATCTCAGCGAAACCAAGTTACAAAAAGCCAATTTGAAAGGGACTTTTTTAACAGAAGCAAATTTAAGTTGTGCCACGATGACCGGAGCCAATATGGAGCAAGTCAAACTGGAACGCGCCATATTGCTAGATGCTGACTTACGGGGCGTATGTTTAGCCAGTGCTGTGATGCCCGATGTCAAAGCCAGCCGCGCCCGCCTTGCTGGAGCAGATTTACGGTCGGTGAAATTGACTCGCGCTGACCTCAGCCGTGCGGACTTAACCGGAGCCAATCTGAGTGAAGCTAATTTGATTGAGGCTTATCTGTCTCGCACGATCTTAGTCCGAGCCAACCTCACCAATGCTTTACTAAATCGCGCCGAGATTAGCACAGCCAATTTACTTGATGCCATTTTACAGGGAACCACTATGCCAGATGGTAAAGTGCAATAGCTCAGTGGTTGAATTTCAGCAGTTATAACCTTGAGCACCAACCCTTAATCCACCTGATTCTTTATAATTCCCCATGTCCGTTCTGAGTGCCACCCTAATTCCCATTGTTAAACTATGGCTGCGCTCCCAAGTGGAAGCCATTGCCACCCTAGAGATTACCGTTGCTGGCAAAAGTCGGCAAATCCTTAGCGGTGATATTCCCGAAGCTACGGTGTCCGGCACGGGGATCGTCTACCAAAATCTGCACATTACCAGTATTGATCTCAGGGCAGCGGCAATCCATCTCAATGTGGGGCAAATGCTCAAGGGGGAAGCCTTGAAGTTATTAGATCCGATTCAGGTGATGATGGATGCTACTTTGAGTCCCTTAGATCTGCAACAATGCCTTCAGTCACCGATTTTGCTCGATGCAATCAAGTTATCCGAGCCGCCTACGGTCAAAACCGATGGAGAAATTCGTCAGTTGCTAGAAACCTTGTTGGCTAAACTTGGGGAAGAATTTATCCTCGAAGAGTTGACCATTGCCGACGGTGGTTGCCGTTGTCGGGGCGCGTTCCAGATTGCAGCGACCTGAGAATAACTTGAAACTGGAAAATAACTGGAAAAGAGTTAAAGAACTGATTAAAAATTCCTTGGTAGCCTTTGCAACCTTTGCTGTTGAGCATAGATTTAGCATAAAGTAACCCAAGCACCCAAACCCTGTGAACCTTAACCACTGTGGATATTTACTGTGGACATCTACTGCACTCGCCCCAACTGTAGCCAACCGGTTAATGCTTTCCCTGAGTTGGACACTAGCCAAAACCTGAAAACTGTCACCCAAAAGTTCTGTACTTTTTGTGGAATGCCTTTGATTTTGGGCGGACGCTACTTTGTGGATCGTCCCCTAGCGCGGGGTGGGTTTGGGGTGACGTATATCGGGCGGGATCGCTATACCCCAGCCATGCGTAAATGTGTGATTAAACAGTTTTTGCCGTCGGGTTTAGCACCGCAACAGTTAGCCATAGCCAAGGAAATGTTTGAACGGGAAGCCGCTGTTTTGGAAGACATTGGCACTCATCCCCAAATTCCCGATCTGTTTGCGTTTTTGGATGTGCCAGCAGGTAAGGATGAATTCTTCTATTTAATTCAAGAATTTATTGATGGTTTTACCCTAGAGGAAATCATTAATCAGTATGGGGGAGTCAGTGAAACAGATTTACTGGAAATGATGTACAGCCTATTGCCTGTGATTCAGTTTGTCCATGATAAAGGTTCCATTCATCGGGATATTAAGCCATCTAATATCATGATTCGCAAATCAGATCAGGTGTATTATCTGTTAGATTTTGGCGCAGTGAAACAGATTGCCACTGCGGGCGGACCGCGTTCAACAGGAATTTATACTCCAGGTTATGGAGCGCCAGAACAAATGCGCGGGGATCGGGTATTTCCTTCTACGGATTTATATGCTTTTGCCGCCACTTGTTTGCACATGCTCACAGGTAAACCACCGGAAGATCTCTGGGATCCTGTGCGCAATCAATGGCATTGGGAAGATGTGGTTACCATGAGTCCAGCTTTAGATCGGGTTTTCAAGAGAATGCTTGCCACTGCTCCTAATGATCGATTTGGTTCCGCCGATGAAGTCCTAGAAAATTTGAATTATGCCTTTCCACAAGCTCAACCCAGCAAGTTCACCAAACCAAGTTCTGGATTTAGCCAACCAGTGAACACATCTTCCGCTCCTAGTTCTATTCCTAATTCTATTCCTCATACCACCGCTCAATCGGTTCCATCTAATCCAGCCCCTGCCCCTGTAGTTCCGCCGCCCATCCAGCAGCAAAAATCTTCACCAGTAACACCAGCGGCTCCCGCACCATCTACGCCTCAAGTATCCCGTCCCCCCAGCGGTATCATGGCGGTTCCCATTGGCAAGCAATTAATTGCCGCTTTTTTACTGGGGGTAGAGGGAATGGCTTTATGGTTAGTTACTGACACCATCGGTAAATCATTGCTCGGACCATCTGCCAGCTTGATGTTGTTTGGTGGCGTGATAGTAAC
This sequence comes from Pseudanabaenaceae cyanobacterium, assembly GCA_044358815.1. GTDB lineage: Bacteria > Cyanobacteriota > Cyanobacteriia > Pseudanabaenales > Pseudanabaenaceae > JBAXSK01. The sequence continues at coordinate 22,395 of JBIKNH010000050.1, forward strand.
CTTAATTCTTTTGCGAGTCAGTGCCATCCTTGATAATAAAGATTTAGCAGTTTTTGTGAATATGCCGACGCTTTTGGCAGTGTGGCTATTGCCTAGCGTGATCAAAATAGGGATGATTCAAGCTTTACCAGGGATTTTCACAGTCTTACCTCTGGCAGTGGTGGCAGGTTTTGCGAGTGTGGCGGTGATGGCGGCGTTTCGATTGATTTTCCAGTTTTTGTATGGATTACTTTAAATGTGATAGATTCCCAATTTTCGATCTGAATTGAAAGATTCCCATTCTCTCTATTGGTAATTATGTGGTGTTTTATCAGTAGATAGAGGGTGGTATTGATGTGATTAGGTTGATTTGTGGTTTAAGGGATATTGAGGAAGTATTTAAATAGAATTAATGTAGGGTGATCGCCCCAACCACTCACAAAAAACACGAGCGCCCATTCACTCACTAAAAACGCGATCGCCCAATTACCCTCACAAAGACGCGATCGCCATCTATCTAAATTTTAAATAGCTGTGATAACAATCTGTAAATTGTTATAATTATGTCAGTTGTCGCTCTGAAGGTACAGAAGATGAATTCTAAGATTATTGCTTGGGGATCAGTCGCGGCGATCGCTGTCGTAGTTACAGGTTGGTTTGGATATACGACGTATCAGCGTAGTATAGTAGAATCAAATAAGGACTAGAGGATGGGATTAAAATATTGTGCGATGAGAGAATCTAAAGATGTATGTTGATGAGCATAAGCTCTTCTCTTTTTTAGAGCGGCTTGCGTCATGCTCAATCTT
>JBIKNH010000217.1:0-7018 GCA_044358815.1 Pseudanabaenaceae cyanobacterium
TTCTGGTAATGCCTCAACATTGAAGAAAGCACCTTTTTTGGATTTTTTCTGCTTCTCTTCCAAAGCAACGCGACTCTGACGATACAAAGCCATATCATGGATCATGGGAATGTCATTGTCATCAACCACAACTAGCGGATATTGACGCTTATCGGTAACGGCAGCAGGTAAATAATCTTTCAGTTTATCGTCTTTACCCTTTGCCAGCGATAAAAAACCAAGATTGAAAAATAGTTTTTCAGATGGGATATTCCCAGAGTACTTGTATGGCTGAAAGTCATGGGAGATCTTGCCAGTAATACGACAATAGCGCTTGAGTAGTGTTGGGCAAGATACCAAAACTACGGGCTGATTGGGGCAATAGACAGGCAACCAAACTAAAGAGGCATATTCAAATTTAATCAATGCTTCCTTAGTCTCAATTCGATTACCCTCATCATCCTTTTTATCTGCCTCTTGTCCATACCAATAGTTATAGTCACCACCTAATTTCTGCCGTTGATCTTGCCGCATATCCGCCCGAAACCGCCCCCGAATCGAACTTCCAGGCACAATCCCAGTCTGAGTAAACTGATCCCGAAAGATTAGATTCAAATTCCCTGACTCTTCTCCTGCTGCTGCGCCAACATGCAGAGGAGCAAGGGTTTCAATGATTCCGTAAGCTTTTTTGTACATTAGTCTACTCCTTTAATTTTAATTGGTAAACACAAACCACAGCCCAACTGCTTAAGCAGCGTATTTTCACCTTCTGATGATGTTGTCTTGCTACTCTGGGGAAACCAATCATTAGGGAATTTCCACCAGGTATTATGCTTCTCATCTAGTGGATGCTTCAGCACATACACCGTCCCCGCCGGCACAGCATACCGACCAATTCCCAAAATGCTAGAGTTTTTAAGCTCTTTTGTTTCGTTATTTGTTCCCTTACCCAATCGGTATCGAAAAGGTATAGGGCGATCCGTGAGCAGGTGCGATAGTTTGTAATCAGCCTTTAAAGCTGTTGGGTATCGTTTGGAAAGATTATTACTTCCCCAAACCGCTGGAGTGATCAGGGCAAAACTGCGCTGAATTGGTGTGTTTAGTAGTTTATTGATTTTGTCTCTTTCGGTAAGTTCATGACTAGTGATCTCTACCAAATGCCCTTCACCACCAAAGCGATACCAGCCATCGCTAAGTTTGTGAGTTGACAGATAAACTAAAGAAATATCTTCATCCATCTGTACGGCATTTTCGAGAAATAGACCATCTTTTTCCAATACATGGCGTTGATCAGATTGCATTTGCGGATGCAAAAATGGATTGAATTTCCAAGCACCTTTAGCGCCACCATTCTTTCTGATGTCTTCCGCTGAGTTATCCCAGTCGTCAATTCTCTGCCATGAGTAATCAGCTTGTAATTCTCGCTGCTCTCGATGCCACTTGTGGTCTTGAATCTCCCATTCCGCAGATTCATCTTCACCAATAGTCCGTGATCGCGGAATCGGCACATAGAAAACTCTATCACTGAGATCATCATCTTTTGCCCAAAAAGCTCCTGCCACAGTTAGCTCTTTTTTAATTTTACCAACTCCATCAGGCTTCTTTTCTTGATAGGTTCGTAAAATCAAGCCCGACATTACCGACGCATCAGGTGGAAATTTAGCACCAGATTTACCGACCAAATTTTCAGCAGACAGGAAAGCTCCGGCACTGCCATAGAGAAACCCTAGGGGCTTCACTTGAATTAACCATTGGAACATAGTTGCCACCCCACTTGAATCATTCCTTCGATCCATTCGATTAATGCCCTAGGTTCTTCTTTATTTGTAATATCAGAGCGTTTGCGAGAAAGTTCGCTAGAGTTTTTCTCACCGAAATAGAGTTTAAATAACTCTAAGGCAATGCGTGAATCTGCTTCCTTCATGCCCTTTGGTGATATGGCATGACGCGCCTTAAGCTCTGCCAAGTCACTATAAACATGACTCCAGTTAGACTCTCCATCCCGATCACGATAATCCTTCAACCATTCCAAATACTGCCAAGGGGTAGTCCATTGCACATACTGACCATTGTTAAAGACCACTCGAATCGTGACGCGATCTCGCCCCAAATTCTTGGCCAATTTCTCTGCCTCGCGGCAATGCTGCAATACATCCCGCTGGGGTACGCTATGCCCTGCCCAGACAAAGCCAACGCTGACCTTAATTCCCAAATTGCCAGATTCCCAATTCTGTCGCAAATTAATTAACCAATCGATTGCCTCAGTCCCTTTCCTTTGTCTTTGTTCCTCTGTGCCATTTCTAATACCGTACATAACACCCAGGAAGTCATCACCACCAGCATAAATCACACGTCCCAAGTGTTCGCGATGAAACCCATCTTGGAATCCTTTGCCCCAAGTTCTTAATGACTGACTAAAGTTAGCAACACTCTGATCATCTTTTAAAGATTTTAAATGATCGCCAACCTTATCACCATCGCCCATGAACCATCCTGTCCAATAACCACGGGCAGCTTTTTCGTTGTCATCTTCTTTACGAAGCAGTTCGCTAAATCGTTTAGTGCGAGGGAATTCAGGAATATCTCTAGTCACTTGGTAATGAGTTACTAAGCGTTTGATCAATTCGGGAATACTCACTTTTTCTGACGGATCAAGAAATTTAGGCTCATCTTCTGATTTGCTATTTTCTAAGGCATCAGCCAGACTCTCGTAGAATTTAGCAATTTCATCCCGCTCTTGTCCTTGATTCCGTTTATTATCACTGGTAATCTCTCGATCCATCTTTGGATATGCAATGGCATCATGCCCAGATAAACTGGAACTCTCACCATTCCAATTCGGCACAGTCCAGCCTCGGCGCAACTTACGGGTTTCTAGATCCTTCATGGCATCTGTAATGGATGCATCTTGTCCTAGAAATATCTCCCATGCGTGCATTTCCCAACGCTTCCATGACATATTCCAATCGTAACTACCTGGGATTTTTTTCTCTACCCAACTTTTACAAGCTTGGACAAGCTGTTCCCAAGCGCTATATAGGGTATTCCGAAATAAATTAAAAGCATGATCTCGCTCAATCTCACCCACAATTAAAATGCGATTCGGCATTCCTTGAATTAAATCATTGCTCAATTCTCCTTCTTTGATGGCTGGGGAAATTACTGTTAGACCATGCTTTTTTCCAGCTTCTTTCACAAGGCAATAACTCAAATAAGACAAAATCTGTGACGCACCGTAAAGATCCCGAAGTTTGCGAGACTTCTCAATGAACCCCTGCACCGGAGCAAATGTAATTACTGTATAGGTGGTCATTGCTATATCCCCTTAATTTTTGTTTGCCAGAATACCCTACCCATAACTTTTTTTATGATGACGTACTTTTTAATTAGCTATTCTTGATGATTTGTTTTTAGTAAATTATTTTTGACAAATTCACCTCACATACAGAAATCTAACAGAGGCTTTCCCCTGTTAGCAAAATTATTATTATATTTTTATAAATTATTTTCTAAGGCTAAAACTGTTACTCAATAAGGGTTTTAGCGGTAATAATATGGTTTGATTAAATATTATTAATTTATTGACTAATCGTGCTCTGATATGCCTAAACCATCCCGGACCCATGCTTATAGTGATCAGTCGGCTTTTGAGCGGCTATTACTGCTGATTGCCACTGTGGGGCGCTATCCAGGGATTTGTTCCGGTAATGATGACGTTAATGCGGCTCCAGTAGAACCTTTGGGGGAACTGCAAGCCAAGATTTTAGAAGTGGCGCAGGAGCTAGGTTTTGCGGTCAAAGAATATAGTTTGCCCACTTTACGGAAGGATTTGGCGCTGTTGCGTCGGTATGGGGTCTTAACTAAGTCAGTGTATCGGTGGGGATATTTTCTTGGTTTTGGGGCGGTGGGTCCAGCGGAACTACCCATGATTATGGAAGCGTTGTTATCAATGGCTACCTATCAAAATTCCCATTCGGCAAAACGGGTTTATGACCTGGTACAAAAACGTTTGAAGGGTTTATTAGGAGATGCGCCAGCTTATTTAACCCGTGCTTTTGCCCAAAACTGTATTGTCGATACAGATACCGATGCCATGATTAGCCAACAGCGTCACAGTCATAATTTGTTTTTCTCCCTAGAACAGTTAGAACAAGCGATGCTTAATGGGCAAGCAGTCGAGATCTATCAGACCAGAAACCTCTATGGGAAAGAACTGCGGCAGATGGTTCTATTTCCATTACAGTTGCTGTATCACGAAGTGGCATGGTACTTAATTGGAGAATCATGTCTCTCAGAATCCTTGGCTGAGCCTAAAAATCCCCATTGGGTGGTACTACGGGTTGATCGCTTTAGTGACCAAATTAATCTCATTCCTAAGTTTCGCTCCCAATCAGCCCAAAGACAAAGTTTAGCTAGGGCAGAGCAATTACTCAGAAATGGCTGGGGACTATATTTAGGTGATGCTGATCAGCAGGCTGCCGAACTAGCAGGGCAGATAGATTTAATTAAAATTGTGGTGAGATTTTTTGATCCAGTGACGAAGTTTATCCAAGAGGGTAACGCTCGTCATATTAGACAAAAAATCTATGATCACAGTAAGTCTGGCTATTTAGACTATGAAATCACTTTGCCACCACGTTCTAAGCGTGAGTTTTACCGCTGGACTAGACGCTTCAGTAGTGCGGTGATGTTTCTGGAGCCAGAGGAGCTAATCCAAAAGCATCAGCAGGAAGCCCTTGAACTAACCAACCGATATAATCCACACTGTCAGCCCCAAGAATAACTATCAGTTTAAGCATATAGCAAATAACTTATAATTACAGCTAAATGTAGCATAGCAGATTAAAAAAATCAACGATGCACACAAAGTTTATAAAATAAATTATATACTATATTGTAATATTCTAGGTAACTCTGTTGACTTTGGGACGAAGCATAATTTAAGGAGATAACCATAGATATGTATTACATGACACCAAAAACGGCTCAGGTCAGGAATGCGGTGGCGGCGGTGGCGAATGGCGGCATTAGTTTAACGATTCTGTTGATTGCGCCTTTGGGTTTGTTTGCGGTGGTGATCAATACGGTTTTGATTATGATTTCGACCTATGGGGTTCTCGCAGTTAGTGATCGGGTATTGGCATATTTACAGCAGGGTAATAATTCCCAGGGTTTGGGGTCAGGGCGAGATAGTGCGGTGACGCGGCGGGATCGGGATTAGTTTTTGAGTTAGTTAATGAGTAATAGTTGTTTGAAATAATTTGTAGAGGGGGCTTCGACTACGCTCAGCCCTCGGTGTAAGGTAGCTGAGCGTAGTTAAAGCTGTATTTTTCATTTGCATTGTCTCTAATTAATGAAAACTCTCTATGTTTCGCAGCAGGGGTGTTATGTGTCGTTGGCGGCGGAACAGTTGCTGGTGAAACAGGGACAAACACTGCTAACTGAGGTACAGTTGCCGCTGTTGGCACAGGTGCTGATTTTTGGGCATTCGCAAATTACGACTCAGGCAGTGCGGGAATGTCTGCGGCGGGATATTCCCATTGCTTATTTGTCGCGGTTGGGATATTGCTATGGGCGGGTGATTGCCATTGAGCGCGGTTATCGTCAGTTGGTGCGTTATCAACAAAGTTTGTCGCGGTTGGAACGGCTGTTGGTGGCACAGCAGATGGTGCGATCCAAGATTCTCAATGGTAAGACTTTATTATTGCGGCAGGCACGGAAGGGGATTGGGGATTCTTTGGCGATGGTGGCACAAAATCTGGTGTATTTGGCGGATCAGTGTCTTTTGGCGCGGGATACGGAACAGTTGATGGGGTTGGAAGGGACGGCGGCGGTGGTGTATTTTGGCGGGTTTGAGCAGTGTTTACGCCAGGCAGATTTTGTGTTTGGGGGGCGGGTGAAACGTCCACCAGGGAATCCGGTGAATGCTTTGCTGAGTTTTGGATATATGGTGTTATGGAATCATTTGCTGTCGCTGTTGGAGTTACAGGGGCTAGATCCTTACTATGGTTTTTTGCACGCGGACTCGGCTCGTCATGCGGCTTTGGCTTCGGATTTGATTGAACAGTTTCGTGCGCCGGTGGTGGACTCGTTGGTTTTATACCTGATTAATCGCGGTATGGTCAGCAGTACTGATGATTTTGAGTTTCGGGATGGGGGCTGTTTTTTGAACAATAGGGGACGGCGGAAGTTTTTACAGGCTTTTTTGGCACGGATGGAGCAGCCGCTGGGGGGTGATGCTGAAAGTGATGTGCCTCGCTGGGAGATGTTGACGGCTCAGGTGCGGGCAATCAAAAACTATGTTTATGATCCGAGTGTGGGTTATCAGCCTTATCTGATTCGGTAATTTGATGTTGATAGGACTTCCGCAAAGCCCCAACTGCCCTCATCCCCCAACCCCTTCTCCCAGAGCGAGAGAAGGGGAGTAGAATGTTTTTCTTATTCCCCTCGCCCATTTTAGGAGAGGGGCTAGGGGTGAGGGTTTCTCCAATTTTTGCGTAAGTCCTAATTGATTTAATTTGTGTGATGGTGGTGCGGTGACTTTTTATGTGGTGATTTACGATATTCCCGACGACAAACGCCGCAAGCGGGTGTTTGATCTGCTGACGGGTTATGGAACGCGGGTACAGTACAGTGCTTTTGAGTGTGTGCTGTCGGACAAAAAGTTTACGGAGTTACAGAACCGTTTGCGGCGGGTGGTGAATTTAGAGGAGGACAGTTTGCGGTTTTATCCGATGCCGCGCCATAGTTTATCCCAAGCGATCATCTGGGGTGGTGTGCCTTTGACTGAACCATCAGGCTCAACTATTGTTTAGGTTATTTATATGGCATTTCTTGACATTTGCCGTTTTTTTGGGGTGCAAACCCTTACTGGCTCTGGGTTTGTTGCGTTTTGTATCATCGACGTTGCGACCGTGATCAAAAAATGCCTCAAATGACCATTTTGCGTCGGGAGGTCCGACGGTATGCTGGGTAAGGGTTTGAGGTGCTTTACATTCATGAAATCACTTATTTATCACATGAAAAAAACCTCACGGTC
>JBIKNH010000218.1:0-6981 GCA_044358815.1 Pseudanabaenaceae cyanobacterium
TGTTGGTAAATTTGTTAGGCAACCTATTGGCAAAATCACAAAACTAAACTTACACAACACCTATAAAACACTTACAAAACTGCTACGGACTTCACCGGTACAACAGGATGGGTCAATGCAGTTTTTGCTGCCCCAGTTTGTAAGAACTTGGTTTCTTTAACAGACTGATTTGCCAGGGTAAACAAAGGATTAGAGGCAATACCCGCCACGCTAGTAAATACCAAAGTCAAGATAATGGCTAATTGCAACTGCTTCATACCTACCCCAGTCCAAGTGGTCGCAGGGTAATTTCGCACTGACTCAGACATTTCTTGGGGTTCTTTGACCACCATCATTTTGACAACGCGGATGTAGTAGTAAATCGATACGACACTCATCACCAAAGCCAACAACACCAAGCCATAAGCCTGAGCTTGCCAGCCTGCCCAGAAAATATATAACTTACCAAAGAAACCCGCTAGAGGTGGAATGCCCCCTAACGACAGTAAGCAGACACTCAGAGCCAATGTCAACAAAGGATCTTTTTGGTATAAGCCGCTGTATTCGCTGATTTGATCTGTACCAGTGCGCAGGGCAAACAAGATCATGCAGGCAAAAGCCCCCATGTTCATGAACAAATACAGGATCATATAAAACACCATACTGGCATAACCCGCCTCGGTGTCGATGACCATCCCCAACAGCACAAAGCCCGCTTGACCAATGGAGGAATAAGCCAACATCCGCTTCATACTGGTTTGGGCGATCGCCACCACATTACCCAAAACCATACTCAGCACCGTCAGCACCACAAATACATAGTGCCACTGTGCCGAAACCAAAGGAAATACCGTGATCAAAAACCGTAGCGCCAACGCAAAACCAGCGGTCTTAGAACCAATGGAAAGAAAAGCCACCACAGGAGTGGGTGAACCTTCGTATACGTCAGGGGTCCACTGGTGGAAAGGTACGGCGGACAGCTTGAAGGCAATCCCCGCAATCACAAATACCATCGCCACAATCAGCGTAATGCCACCTTCCGATAGTTTGGCAGCAATCCCTGGTAAAGTCGTTTCGCCGCCGGATAGCCCATACAACAAAGACATCCCATACAGGAAAATCGCCGAACTAGCCGCCCCAACTAACAAATACTTCAACGCGGCTTCGTTAGACCGAGGATCGCGCTTGGTATAGCCAGAGAGCAAATAAGACGAAATACTCAGGGTTTCTAAGGAAACGAAAATCATTACCATTTCGTTAGCCCCAGCCAAGAACATCCCGCCGATGGTAGCCGCTAACAAAATCATCAGAAATTCGCCCAAGACTACCCCAGACTGTTGCAGGTAGCGGACTGAAACCAGTACCGTCAAAAATGACGACAGGGCAATCACACCCCGAAAAATAATGCTAATTTTGTCGCTGTTGAATGCCCCAATAAAAGAGATAGGGTTTTCGAGGTTGGTCCATTGCCACACCAGTGCTGCCACTGCACCCGCTAAACCCACGAGGGTAATGTAGGCTAAGGAATTAGCAGATTTGCGCCCTGAGGTGACCAGATCGACGATCAGCACGACCGCCAATGCCACGATGACAATCCCTTCCGGTAGAATTGCACCGCTATTGAGCAGAGCATTGAGACTTGCCAGATCCATAGTTGTAATTGTTATCTTGTCCGAGCTTATTGTACCGCCCCAGCCCTTAACTAATTGGCAAAATGCTCTATACACAATTCACCAGGAAGATGCACCAAGGATTAGCTGGTCCTACAGGCACTTTTTGTCAAGCTTTAGAAAAAGCCTTTTACAGGGCTGAAGTACGGTGTTACCTCTAATATCATAGATTCTTACTGATGATTTTCTCTACTTTTATAGAGAAAATAGATGAATTAGCCACTAAAAAACCTGACTTTAGCTAATTTGTCAGCCAAAAATCAGGTGTAGTAATCTCCAACTTAGTCGATACCCCAAAGCCTGCAAGATCTGAAATATTTGAAGCCGATCAACGGGAACGATTGCGCCCTTGGAAAACCCTAGTACTGTTTGCTCCACTGGAACGGCTCCTGCTGTCAATGGTGGTTGTAGGGGTAGTTGCAGAGGTGTTTGAAGTGGTGGTACGTGGGGTAGAGCTAGGGGTACCGTAACTACCACGCGAGCCATTGCCGGAGTTCTCGCCTCGGTATCTGCCACTGGTGGGTCTGCTGGTACTGGTGGTGGGAGAATTTATGATGGTGGTGGAGACAGCACTGGGAGGAGCACTAGGTGAAGGGTTAGTGGCTGCCGGTGGAATGGTGGTTGGCGGGATGGATGGTTTGGGAGTAGACACTGGAGCGCCAGTACCATAACGTCGTCGCCGTTCCGAACTGTTACCACTAGAACTACCAGTTTCTATGGTGGTAGCGGGGAATCTACTGCTTTCACCAGACCGATAACCGTCATAACGACGATCAGAGCGGCGAGTGTAAATGTTTGTAGTGTTATTTGTGTTGGCGTTTGTGGTGTTGTTGATGGTGTTATTAACAACATTGCCATTACCGCTGGAGTTGGTATTTATGGTATTACCCGTGTTCACAGTGGCATTGACACGACGACTATTGGGGTAAGTGTTATTGGGATAGCTGTTATTGGGATAAGAGCGCTCCCGATTGCCAGGGATGTAGGTTCTACTATTGGAAGGATTGTAGGTACGTTCCACCCTGGTGGGCAAACCATAGCGTCGATAGTAACTGGAAGGATAGTAATACCGGCGCACAGGAGTCGTATAGCCCCGTGGATAACGGCTGTGCCACCAACTGTAACGGTAGCTCCGGTAAGTAGGGTGATAGTAGTAGTAGGTGGGTTGATAAACCACATAATAGGGTTGGCTAGCTACCGCAGGGGGAGGTACGAGGAAAATCAGCCCAATGGTTGAGCCGACATCGCTCCAAGCCATACCAACCTCTACTCCCAAACTAACTGCGGTATCAGCCGTAGCTGGGGGAGTTATACCGTGATAGACACTGCTGGCAGCAAGCAAAGCTGTCAGACCAACGCAAGATTTTTTGATACTGAACATGACTTTGGGGAATCGTTGAGAGGAGAATTGCCGAGAATTGATTCGCTTCTCTAGATTTTATGTAGGGTACTCAGTTCACTAGATGTAATTAAACTCAACTTGTTCCTTGGTTCTCCCTGAGAATTTCTGCTGATGAGCCTGATTTAGTTCGGATTATATTGATTATTTACATAATCACTGAGTAATTACTGAGAAATCAAAGATAGACAGAAAGCACCGAAAGGTATATGGTGAGATCGCCTCTGTGTTAGAAATCAACGTTTTAAAAGCAAATACTATGGAATGGAAACCAGTTCATCCCCTTGTTAATTTAACGATTGCATATCTTCGCTACGTTCCAGACCACTTTACAAAGTTACGCATCGTTAGGGGATTTTTGAAACTATTGTCTCCCGAAGGAATTCTAGTAGAAAACTCCATGGGTGCTAGATTACTCATAAACTTCAATGACTATATTGCTTGGTCAATTATTAATACTGGTTTCTATGAGGGTAAGTCTATTGAGTTAGCAGCCAGTTTGTTAAAGAATGGTGGTGTGTTTCTTGATATTGGTGCAAATTTTGGCTTGTGGACTTGTGCTTTAGGCGTTTTACCTCAAGTTAAATGTCTGTGTGTTGAACCATTTGCCATAAATTTCTTAGGTCTACAAAGAAATCTTAGTTTAAACCCGACGATTCAACATCAGTTATTTAATATTGCCCTAGCTGACTTTGAAGGAATGATAGAGATGGAATGTACTAACAGTCGTAATCTCGGAACCGCTAGAGTTGTAGTATCTCGAGAAAATTCATCGGCATTAAAACATGCTGTTTCAACAACAACATTAAACTCTCTATTGAAATTTTCCGAAGTGGACACAATTACACTGATGAAAATAGATGTTGAAGGGTATGAATTGCCGATTCTGATGGGGATGGACTGGCAGAGTAATTTACGCCCCAAACATATAATCCTTGAGTTTGTTGAATTTCCAGATCCTCTACAACATTCTGAGGGAAAAGGAAGAAAAGATATTTTGAAATTTATGTTTGATCAGGGCTATCAGGGACAGACCATTGATGGGCAGGAGCTAGATTTAGATAAACCATGTCTTGAAGGGAATGCTTATTTTAGGGATATGCGTTGTCTGAAATAAATCGCCTCAAACGGATTCACTCTTTATAGAATCAGACAAGTAGAATTAAATTTAGAGTCATGTAACACAGTATTGGCACCACTTACAAATTCATATGTAGTTACATATTCAGAAGTAACATTGTTCGTATACTCTCAACTATTGGAGAAAAAAATCAATATTATGCTGTTTACACCATGATTCAATTCCCTACCTATCAATCTCTAAGCCCAAGTTACCTAAATCAGGACACAAATCAAGATTTAACTCCATTGGCAGCGGAGCCAGACCTTGATGAACTAGACCAAGAATCCGCCACTGCCATAGTCACCGATGCTAAGGGCGTAATTCCTTGGTTTCGGCTGCGGGAACACGTTAATCCCTTGTCTCAAAGGTTTCAGGCGGTAACTCCAGCCCCTAACTGGTCAGAAGTTTATGCCGACTGGTCACAGCCTTTGAGTTTAGATATTGGTTGTGCTAGGGGGCGATACATTCTGCAAATGGCGCAAATGAATCCCCAATGGAACTTCCTTGGTTTAGAGATTCGGGAATCCTTAGTCGCCCAAGCCTTAGTAGGCAAACAGAATCTAAATCTCACCAATCTACATTACATCTTCTGTAATGCTAATACTTCCCTCGCCACTCTTTTACCCAATAATTCTGTCCAAGAAGTCACTATTCAATTTCCTGATCCTTGGTTCAAACAACGCCATCGCAAACGCCGCACCGTTAATCAAGAACTAGTCAATACTTTGGCGCAACTGATGGTGTCTGGAGGAAGGGTTTTATTACAAACCGATATTCAGCCACTGATGCAAGATATGTTAAAGCATTTCGGAGCCTGTGATGCTTTTGAGAATTTAGCTGGTGCGGGAATGTTAGCCAGTGATGATTTGTATCCCATACACTTGGCAACGGAACGAGAATCGTGGGTTTTACACCAAGGCTTGCCCGTATATCGTGCTTGTTTGGTACGTCGCTAGAGATGCCCCTGTGGTAAATGTGCCATAGTCCCAGCCTCTAACTAAACTCCATAACTAAACTCCCCAGATAGATTAAAACTATGTTGCAAATTGTTAAGATGAGACGCATCACTGGTTCATAGACCTTCGCTAAATGCCACCTAGAAATTACTGCCTAAAAATAATGCCACCTAGGAATCTTGTTTAGCAGCATCTTGTCCAGAAATATTGGACAACCTAACAACCAGTGAGAGAACTTGAAATAGTGCATTAAAGTGCATTAAACAGTGCATTTCATCCTAACTAACACAGTCAACCCCAACCTAATCAATCACTTATGGTGTTACCATCTGCGGCTATGCTTACACCCCCATCTCTGATCGTCAGTGATGCCCAAGGATTAGATCAAAATCTGCTGAACAAGTCGGCGGGTGGGGACACGTCGGGGTTGATCCTGCCTTGGCATCAGATTAGTAAACCAATTTGGCAAGGGGATGAGGCAAGGATTCGCCAAGGGTTGCCGTTTGAGATTTTGGCTCCAGTGTGGCAGATGTTCTTATTGGGGGATGGCGCACCAACACGACACTTACAACTTCTGACCCAAGGGGAAATTACCGTCGATGTGGTGGCTATGACTCCCATCGGTGACAGTGATGATCAAGCCCCTCCCGACATTGCCGCAATTGAAGGTCCACGGATTCGGCGACAGATTTGGTTGCGTTCCCGTCGCACCGGCGAAGTCTTTTCCCATGCCACATCATGGTGGTCAGCGGCAAAAATGGCACAACATCTCAGTGACCCTAGTTTACCAATTTGGGTTAGTCTCAACCAAAAATACACTGAACTGTACCGCGACCTGAAGGGGGTCTATCACGGTGCATGTCCAGGCTTAGGGGAGCATTTTCAAGCAGAGGGTCCCTACTGGGCCAGACATTATCTGTTATGGCACGGTGGCGAACCAATTACGATGATTTACGAAATCTATTCACCCAATTTAAAGAAATATCTGGGTGAAGAGCATCTTTAGACTTTTTAGAATTGGTCTTTTTTGCCCCTGAGCCTAGCCAAAACTCGATCCGGTTCAGTAACAGCCATCGCCTTTTGGATCACTGGCTGATCCCATCGTAAAAAAGGATTAGTGGCTTTTTCTGCCTTCATAGAGCTAGGAATAGTCGGTAAATTTTGCGCCCGTAGGGTTTGGGTGGCTAGAAATCGTTCTTGTAACGCCAAATTATCTGGCTCAATGGTCAGGGCAAATTCTAAATTGTTGAGGGTGTACTCATGGGCGCACCATATCCTAGTGCTGTCTGGCAGTTCTCGCAACCGCTCCAGAGATTGACGCATTTGGGCAGGAGTCCCCTCAAAAAGTCGTCCACAGCCACCACCAAACAAAGTATCGCCACAAAACAGATCCCCTCTTGCCGCAAAATAATAAGCAATATGTGCCTTAGTATGACCAGGGACAAAGATCACCTCGCCGATGGCTGAGCCAAACTGCACCTGATCGCCGTCATAGAGGAAAACTTTTTGCTCAGGGATTCTGCCGCGATCATTGGCTCCACCATAGACCACTGCCTCCGGAAACTGTCGGACTAGTGCCTGATTTGCCCCCACATGGTCGTAATGGTGATGGGTATTAAAAATGGCGACCAAATCCGCTTGCCATGCGTGTAATTGGGACAAAACTGGTTCCGGTTCAGCGGGATCAACCGCAGCAGCTATGTGCAGTTCTGGGTCATAAAGTAAAAAGAGATAGTTGTCCCGCAATACTGGGAAACGATATACCTGCATAGCTTTATCTGGACTGTGACTAGGACGTTATTTTAGGTTACGTCAACTCAAGTACTTTGGGCTACAAACTTCATCATAAATCCC
>JBIKNH010000051.1:0-23009 GCA_044358815.1 Pseudanabaenaceae cyanobacterium
GCTCTGATTGAAGCAGCGGATCAAGATGCTGTTGATACTCTCTTCTGTTTGGGTGGGAATCTCTATGCCGCAAATCCTGATTTACATCAAGCAAAACAGGCATTAGGCAAAATAGACACGATTTTTTATGTGGCAACGAAACCGAATCTAGGGCATTTTCATGGTTTAGCGAAACAGAATACTGTGATTTTGCCGGTATTAACCAGATTTGAGAATCCCCACCGTACTACAACCGAGTCAGGGAATAACTTTGTGCGATTGAATGATCCTGGTAAATGTCATCTACACCGTGAGGGAGAAGATCCAGAATTTGCGGTAATTTCCGAAGTGGAATTAATTACAGAAATCGCCCACCGTCTCTATGGTGACAGCCCTGTGAACTGGCGCAAACTCCAAGATACTACCTATGTACGACAGTTAATTAGCCAAACTATTCCAGGTTATGCCCAAATCGCTGATATTGACCAAACGGCACAGGAATTTGTGATTCCAGATCGAGTATTTACAGAACCTAAATTTTCTACGCCCAATACTAAGGCACAGATGTTTGTCACGCCTTTACCGCAACTAACGCCACCCCAGGCGCAGGATTTAGGGATTACGGCAAACGACGGTGGTATTGGTTTGATTTTAGGCACAGGACGCAGTTATGGACAGCATAATACGGTGGTTTATCGCACGGCAGATAAATATCGCGGGATGCCCCATCGTCATTGTTTATTAATGAATGCAGTAGATGCCCAAAAAGCTGGCTTTAGGGAACATCAAAAAGTAACCGTCACAGGAAATGCCGGACAATTGGCACAGGTGGAAATTATTTTTGGGGCAATTCGTGAAGGTGTCGGCTTTATGTTTTATCCCGAAGCGAATGTTTTATTTAAGGCGCGGATTGATCCCCGCTGCGGTACTCCTGCCTATAAGCGTGTTCCTGTTTGGGTGCATTAATGTTTTCTGAAATGTTTTCTAGAATATTTTCTAGAACGCCTTCTAAAATGCATTTCAGAAAGATTTTCAGAATGTATAGTCAATCAAATGAAGAATGGCACATGATTTGGGGGCATTGTCAGACAAGATGTCTGACCTACGAGCGATAAAGAAACGTGGAATGGACATCTTGTCCGTTGATCAGTCGCCTTTTTTATACCATCCTTGACTGAAACAACTATATTCTAGAATGCTCCAAAATTATGCCAGCTAATCCCACTCAGCGGCTTCTTGACGGGCTGATTCCACTAAGAAATTTGCAACAGTTTCCCAATCAGATGTCACTGGCGGGGCGTAAACTTGGGTCAACCGTCCCCGATGTAAATGAATGAGGCGATCAGACCAATTTTGGAGCAAATCTAGTTGATGATTGGTCATAATCACCGTGCGCTCTGGATGTTCTGTGACATATTGACGTAAGATACTGGTTAAATGTCGCGCTATGCCGTAATCAAGGGCTGAAGTGGGTTCATCCAATAAAAGAACCTCTGGTTCCATCATTAACCCTCGACAAATTGCCACCCATTGCCGCTGACCTTGGGACAATTCCACAGCAGTACGGGATAACAGATGACGCTCAAAATCTAAGGCAGTCAGCCAATAATCAAGACGTTGTTGGCTAACTTCTGGAGAGAGTTTCTGTAATCGTAAGGGATAAAGCAGCGCTTCCAATACCGTCATATCCAATAAACGGCTTTCCTGAGGCACTAAAACAATCCGCCGCCGCAGTTCGTTCACTGGAATTTGTGTAATGGGTTGTCCATGATGGGTAATTTCCCCTTCGTTCACATCAATTAAACGATTGAGGAGCCGTAGCAGTGTGGATTTACCGGAACCTGTTGCCCCCACAATCGCAATGCATTCCCCCGCAGGCAGGGCGCAGGTAATCGAACGTAAAATGGAACCATAGGAAATTGCGTTAAGATGCATAGGGCAAGCTATCGGGACAGACTAGCGATCATATCAATCATAAATCTAAACCATCAATAGTAAAGTAGTAGTAATTCAGAACAAACTAAATAATCATAAACGATCTCATTTTGATTAAATTATGATCAGATTATTTATAGGATTATTGTGGTGGATTGTGACGATCATCGGCTAAAATTTACCGTGATCGATAAGTTATGCAACAAGGAGCAAAACCATTGCTGGCTAGAGTTTGGAGCGGAGCCATTGTCGGCATTGATGCCCTACAAGTGGGGGTTGAGGTGGATATTTCCGGTGGTCTGCCTACGATTACTTTAGTGGGATTGCCAGATACAGCAGTTTCTGAAAGTCGCGAACGGGTTAAAGCAGCGCTCAAAAATGCCGGTTATGCTTTCCCGATGCGGAAAATCACCATCAATTTAACTCCAGCAGATGTGAGGAAGGAAGGTCCGAGTTTCGATTTGCCCATTGCCGTGGGAATTTTAGCCGCTTCGGAACAGGTCGATCCGCAATTATTAGGGGATTATGTATTCTTAGGGGAATTATCTCTAGATGGTTCGCTGCGTCCAGTGTCTGGGGTTTTACCTATGGCGGTCATGGCACAAAGATTAGGACTTTCGGGAATTATTGTACCTGAAGCGAACGCCCAAGAAGCGGCTTTAGTCAAAGGTTTAGCAGTTTATGGTTTACGGGATTTAGTGGCGGTGGGAGATTTTCTCGCGAACCCTAGCCAATATAAACCGACAGTTTTTGATCCCCATGAAGCGAATGCTCCCGATCCCCACAGTTTAGATTTGCGCGATGTGAAGGGACAGCACCAAGCCCGTCGCGCTCTGGAAATTGCCGCCGCTGGAGGACATAATTTAATTTTTGTCGGTCCACCCGGATCGGGGAAAACTCTTTTAGCGCGGCGGTTATCCAGTATTTTACCGGAGATGAGTTTTAGTGAAGCTTTGGAAGTAACTCGGATTCATTCCGTTGCTGGACTGCTGAAGGGAAGAGGTTTAGTCAAAGATCGTCCTTTTCGGAGTCCACACCATTCGGCTTCTGGTCCGGCATTGGTGGGTGGCGGTAGTTTTCCCCGTCCTGGGGAGATTTCTTTAGCTACCCACGGAGTGCTTTTTTTGGACGAACTAACAGAATTTAAGCGGGAAGTTCTGGAATTTCTGCGCCAACCCCTCGAAGATGGTTTTGTTTCCATTTCACGGACGCGACAATCGGTAACGTTTCCGGCTCAATTTACCCTAGTGGCGAGTACTAATCCTTGTCAATGTGGTTATTATGGCGATTCTGTACAAGCCTGTTCCTGTACGCCGCGCCAAAGGGAACAATATTGGGCGAAATTGTCCGGTCCTCTAATGGATCGCATTGATTTGCAAGTGACCGTATCACGCCTAAAGCCCCAAGAAATCGTTAACAGTAGTATTGGTGAAAGCTCTGGTAGTGTCAAAGAGCGGGTGCAGCAAGCCAGACAGATTCAGCGGGAGCGATTCACTGAAGAACGTAGTCTCAATTGTAATGCCCAAATGCAGAGCCGTCATTTGCGCCAGTGGTGTGAATTAGATGATAGTTCCAAAACTTTATTAGAGAACGCAATTCGTAAGTTAGGGCTTTCGGCACGAGCTACAGATCGAATTTTGAAAGTATCTCGCACTATTGCAGATTTAGGCGGTGTCCCTAAAATTCAAACGGCTCATGTTGCCGAAGCTGTCCAATATCGTACCCTTGATCGCATGACTTAACCTAATTCCTGAAATCCGCTCCCCTAGACATAATTCAAGAAAACAATTCAAGAATATATGATTAATTTACGGATGATTTATGCTTAAAGAAATTACCCAACGGATTCCAGCGCGACTTTATCTACTACTAGCAGTACTAATTTTTGCTGCGGCAAATCCTATTACTAGTAAATTAACTATCTTGGGCACACAAAATCTGATTCATGGCAGAAATCCTATTTCATTATGTAATGTTTTGTTTGTGGGGAATCTGTGTGCAATCGCCCTCATGCTCTGCATTTATAGGCAGGAGCTTAAATTAAGCTTTTTAAGGCAAATTCGCCGCTGGGATTGGTTTAACTTGTCTCTTGTAGCTATCATTGGTGGCACTTTAGCACCAGCATTATTTTTTACAGCCCTGTCCTTAACTCCTGTGAATAATGTAATTTTAATTAGCCGCATTGAGCCACCATTAATTTTAGCTATATCGGTGATTTTACTTGGTGAATCAGTTAATATTTGGGTGATTGTTGGTGCGTTATTAGCATTTTTAGGTGTCGGTTTAACTGTGTTTTTGCCCTTATTAAATACGGGCGGTTTATTTCAAATTGGGCGCGGTGATTGGATGACCTTTGGCGGTGCAGTTGCCCTCGCTATTAGTACGGTAATTAGCAAATCGCGGTTATCTATGATTCCATTAGGGATTTTTAGCCTATTTCGGATGATTGTTGCGACGATTATTTTCTTTGCAGTAGTTGTTTATCTATTTGGACCAGAGCATTTTATGGATGTTACCGCCCCATTTTTGTGGCAGTGGATGCTAGTTTATAGTGCAGTGATTGTTGTGTTGGGGCAGTGGCTCTGGTTCTCTGGTTTACGAAAGACCACTGCGGCAGAAGTTTCCTTAGTAACGTCATTCAGTCCCATAGCAGGGGTTTTAGCCACCTATCTGATTCTTGGTGATGCGCCAACTTTGTCTCAATACATCGGTGGTGCAGTTATCATACTTGGCATCGTCTGTGGGCAAATTGGCACGATGCAACTGAACCAGCAGCGGCAAAAACTAGTTCCAGCCTCAGGCGCAGCGGTAGATGAGGTTGGTTATAAGGGAATCTAGGTAAAACCAAGTAAAAAGTGACCAAAAACCAAATGCTAGAATGGGCAGAGTTCTTTCTTCAGCCAAGAGTCTCAAATGATAGCAAACTAACAGCAATTAATAAATAGACGGATTACAGTAATACAAACCCCAATCTTTTCTGTTACCTTTTATAATATCTGGCTTATAATATCCGGCTTTCAATTCCGTCTTTCAACTTATTCTTTGCTTAACCATGCTATCTAACGACGCTACCAACAACAATTCCCTACCAGACTTTAGTCCCTACGGTTATCAGTTACAAAAACTTTTAGGCAGTAATCCCCTGGCTGGGCGTAATACCTATCTCGCCCAAAAGATGCCAGATGTTACCAGTCAAAACATTACTAGTCCAAATATTCCTAATTCAACTAATCAAACTAACCCAAAACTAGTAGTCCTCAAACAGTTACAGTTTGCCCAAGGAAATGCTCAGGGCGGAGATTGGGCAGGTTTTGAGCAATATCAACGGGAAGTAGAACTTCTCAAAGCCCTAGATCACCCTGGCATTCCTAAATATCTTGATTTTCTGGAAACTAGTAACGGCTTCTGTATTGTTCAAGAATATAAACCTGCTCAGCCTTTAACTAGCAAAATTCTTTGGACTCCCGAAGCGGTGATCCATGTGGCGCGTTCTGTATTACAAATTCTGCAATACCTCCAAACCAGTTTTACCCAACCAGTGCTCCATCGCGATATTAAACCAGAAAACATTCTCATTGACGATAAGCAAACCGTTTATCTGATTGATTTTGGCTTGGCACGGATCGGCACAGGAACCGCTACAGGGATGAGTATCGCCGCTGGAACCCTGGGGTTTATGGCTCCTGAACAGCTTTATAATCGTCCCTTAAGCGAAGCCACAGATCTCTACGGCTTGGGAATGACTTTGATTTGTTTAGTTACCGGAACTCGTTCCCTCGATGTGGGGAATTTAGTCAGTGATGATGGCAAAATTCAATTACAGAAGATTGCTCCTAAATTAGCTGCCCCCCTGCGGCAATGGCTCGAAAAAATGGTGCAAACTAATCCTAAGGATCGTTTTCCCAACGGAAAAGCTGCCCTAGAAGCCCTTACCACTGTGGAAAAGAGTTTGCTAAATTCTGAAGATGGTTCTAATAACTTCTCGAATAACTTCAATCTATTTACGGCAAAACCAACTAGTTCCGCTCCCATTGCGCCTAAAACCAACTCTGATCTTGACTGGTCACGGTTCGGTAAATTGACCACCAAAAATCTGACATTCCAAGTGCGATTCCAAGCGATTGGCACTCAGCGCACCGCCATTATTCCCTGGGACAGAATCAATAACATTCGGTTTGAGATTCGCCGCAATAGTACCGCTGGGGCTATTTGGTCAATTTTGGGTGTGGTGATCCTGCGCCAAAATATTATCGGCTTACCCCTGTTACTAGTGGGCTTGGGGTATCTGTGGGGATTGCCCGTTGTCACCATCAGTACCAATGGTAAAACCCGCCCCTTTGCGAACTTATTAGGGAATATCTTCAATAATCTGTCCGGTAGTCTCCCTGGACAAAAGGAATTTGGGTTTGACGAATATGCTAGAGATCTGCCTAGTGTGGGTTTCCCTTGGCAAGCTCCAGAAGCAGAAGCCTTTGTTCAAGCGGTTTTAGCCAAGAAAAATACCTTGGATAAGAAAAATTCCAGTAAATAAATTTAAGCAGATTAATCAAACAAATTCAGGGACAATACCGATCACACTTCACTATTGAGCCAGCAGTTTTTTGGGGGATGTGTGAATCTGGAACTTTTTCAGGATGATCCGTCTACCCACACAATGCTAGGATTAGCCCAATCGATCAAAGGTAGCCGCTGAGTCACTGGTTAAAAGTCACTGGTTAAAATCTGAAAAAATTAAAACCTGAAGAATCTGCCTAAATTTTGAAAGTAGGTTTTCAAGCTTAGTTTTCAAACTTAGATTTGCCACTAAGTTGCAAATTTAGGTCACCAGAGGCTCGTGTAACTGCTACTTCATTGCCCTTTCCTGCTCTTCAATCTACGTTAACCCTTGCGTATGTCTATTGCGACCTTTGGACCGCGTTCCCGTGTATTGTTTTGTTCAATGCTCTGCTCTGCGGCAACCATTCTGCCCATGCAACCAGCAAAGGCTCAGCAACAACCTGTTCCTACCAATTCTACCCCTGCTTCTAGTTTACCAACGACCACAAATCCTCAGGTAAGTCCTCAAGCTCCGTCAGCCAATTCTGTGCCCAATTCCTTAGAAAATGGGGTTTTGAGTGTCTCTGGTGGGCGACGCTTACTAAAAGAAGCTATGACAGCCGCCAGTGCCCAAAACTATGATCTGGCAGTGGCAAAGATCCAAGATTCACGGCAAGTATTTAATCAGCTTTCCAACTTTTACCAAGAGTTATCCAAGCAGTTTGATGGCATAGACAACCGGATTGCGGACAGACTGCGCAAACGAGCCATTGATACTGCCCAAGAACGGGATGGAGCCACCTATCAACTCGCTTTGATCTATCGCGCTAAAAATCAGCCGGAATTATCGGTACCGCTGCTGATTCAGTTGATCCGCAGTCAGTCTATTTCTAGGGAATTGGGTCTGAAGTCCTATCAACAGTTGGTAGAAATCGGATTTGTGGAAGATCCCTATCCGCGCCCCAGTGGTTCTTCGCCCCAGTCCTAGGTAACAGTTAAGGCAATAATTACGGCAACAGAGCCGCATATAAGTCCGTTAAAACTTCATTAGAGAATAACCAGCCTGTGGGAACCGTTAACCGCAGGCTTTGGTTTGTCAAGCTTTTTCCTGTGGGGCTGTTCGCAGTGGGGTTATTAGCAGTGGGGGTATTGGCAGTGGGATCAGAAATCACATCAGAGCCAAGATCAAAGGGCATCACCCAACCTTGATCAATATAGGGCGCAAGGGTTTGGGTGACTTTGGTTAATAATTCCGGTGCATATTTTCCGGCTAAACTTGACCACGGCACTCCTTGAGCCAAGCGCAAGCCCTGCATCAAAGTATCAAGCAAAATTTCCGGCTCTGGAAGCAGCGGCGCATGGGGAGCAATGCCACTGTCTTGCCATGCGGTGATCATCTCGAAATATTCACGCATTTTGCGCGGACGATCCAAGCGGCGTTGATGACGGTAACTGGTAGCCCCCATCCCCACGCCATAAAAATCCTGATTATGCCAATAGGTTAAATTATGGGCGCATTCATAACCCGTTTGGGCATAGTTAGAAATTTCATAATGGGCAAACCCTGCGGCGGTGAGCCTGTCATGGGTACCGTGATACATCGTCACAGTCAGATCATCACTGGGTAATGGGGCATCCCCAGGCTGATAGCGTTTACCAAAGGCTGTGCCATTTTCAATAATCAGGTCATACACCGAAATGTGACGGGGACCCAGGGCGATCGCCGCTGTCAGATCCTGATGCCATTGGTCAAGGGTTTGGTGGGGCAAGCCGCTGATCAGGTCAATACTCCAATTGTCAAGCCCTGCTGCTGCGATGGAGTCAACCGCCGCGAAAATCTCCGCCACACTATGACCGCGCCCACAGAGATCTAGGAAATTTTGTTGAAAAGACTGCGCCCCCAAACTAATCCGA
Organism: Pseudanabaenaceae cyanobacterium; assembly: GCA_044358815.1. Classification (GTDB taxonomy): domain Bacteria; phylum Cyanobacteriota; class Cyanobacteriia; order Pseudanabaenales; family Pseudanabaenaceae; genus JBAXSK01. The sequence goes on from JBIKNH010000051.1 coordinate 8,365, forward strand.
TTCACCCCTAGCGCCCGATACCCCCGTAAAGATTCAGTGGTAACTGTCCCTGGATTAGCTTCCAAGGAAATTTCCGCCCCCTTAGCAATGGGAAAATAAGTCGCCACTGCGTCTAAAATTCGCTCTAATTGCGCCACTGACAGCAGCGACGGCGTACCACCACCAAAGAAAACTGTCTGCAACGGCTCCGGATTTGGATCAATCGCTGCCGTGAGCCGCAACTCATGAATTAAAGCCGTGATGTATTTTTCCTTGAGATCCTCGCCGCCGGTGGTAATGGCAAAATCACAGTAAAAACAGCGCCGCCGACAAAACGGAATATGCAAATATAAAGCCGTCGCCGGATGTGCCATAGATTGCAAACTCCCTACTCAGCCGCCGCAGGACGCACCAACACAAACGGCGGAATCACCAGACATTCAAACAAACTATCAGGCTGATCATTCCATTGGGTGAGTTGTTCGGCGGTGGGATGGGCTAACCAACTGTCATCAATCCACTGTTTGACCACTGGGGCATTATCTTCAGCGAGATTTACTGCCACATCCACCATATCTAAATGGGCTGCCACCAAAATCGCCCGCGCCCGTTTTGCATGGGGAGCCACCAAACCCCAATGGACAGTTTCTAGCATTTCTGTTAGGTCTGTCCGTAAATCTTTAGGTTGACAGGGTGGGTTAGATTCAGAAATATCAGGGTTAGATTCAGGATCGAGATTAGTCATGGATTCCGGCAAGTTTTCAGGATTTTTCACAATAGATGCAAACGTAGTAGATGCAGCAGATGACAGAAACGAAACACAGAAACAGAATAATGTAATAAAAATGTAGTAAAAAAGTAAACCTAAAACACTTCATTATCCTGATCGGGAGCTTCAGCGCTGGGGGACTCCCCCGACAATTCCATCAGTTTCGCTTTCACCGCTTGAATATCTTGCCACATTAACCACTTCGGCTTACCAACTTCACGGCTAGAGTTACGCAATAAATAGGCAGGGTGGAAAATTGGCATCACCCAACGCCCTTCCCACTGGCTCCATTGACCGCGAATTTTCGTAATACCAAGGTTAGTTTTGAGAATCGCTTTTACTGCCGTTGCCCCAGTCAGCAAAATAATGTGGGGATTTAATAAGCGCAACTGTTCCAGTAAAAAAGGTTTACAGGCGGCAATTTCGGCATCGGTGGGCGGGCGATTATTTTCGGGGCGGCACTTATTGACATTGCAAATATAAACATCGCGATTCGTATCCAAACCCACCGAAGCAAAAATTTTATCCAACAACTGACCTGATCTGCCCACAAACGGTAAGCCTAATTCATCTTCATTTTGTCCAGGGGCTTCACCAATCACCACGATTTTGCCCTGACGATTGCCCCGCTCAAAAACGATTTGGGTCCGCGACTGACTCAAAGGGCATTTTTGACAACCCTGCAAACTCTGCTCTAACTCATCAAGACTGGCATAACCCAGACTAGACGCTGCCAGACTAGATGTTGTAAGACTAGATATTGTAAGGGGCTGCGGCTTCAGTCCCTGACTAATGGGCGCATCACTGGACGAGGTATTTTTTGCTGTATTTGCGGAACTTACAGCATTTGGTGGCTGAGGTGAGGAGTTGAGATCAAACAAACTCATCTGTTGATTAGGCTCGGTGGGCATAGGCTCAAGGACATTTTTCTAAGGTGTTTCTCTAAAGTATTTCTTTAAGGAGAAGTTTGACACAGGGCTTCGATAATTTGGTAATTGGCTTCAGGAAAGTGATAACTCGCCAAATCCGCCAAACTAACCCAAATCACTTCAGCACATTGAATGGTTTGGGGCACACCAGACAACAGCCGACAATGATGCACAAACAGCGTAACGTGAATGTTTGGATATTCATGGTCAATTTGCACCAACAAATCACCCACATCTACTGTAATGCCTAACTCTTCCATTAACTCGCGGCGAATACAGGTGGGAGCATCTTCACCAGGCTCGATTTTACCGCCAGGAAATTCCCAATAATTGGCAAAGTCGCCCTCATTTAACCGCCGATCAATTAAAATCTGGGAGCGGTCATCGTTCCAAATCACGCCCACACCAATAGAACGCCGCTTCTTAGTCATATACTTTCATGTTATATCGTTAGATTCAGGCTTAAGAGTTCATTTAGAAAGTATAGTTGATTGAAATGATTTTGAGACAGCTAAAAGCTCTTGACAATAAGGTTTCAGCCACAGAGGTGTCTTTCTTTTAGTTGAAATAACTATAAATATTAAGGACGACTAGGAGTGTTGACCGATAGAAGATGAGAGTAAAAAAGGGGACAGAATACGGTATTTTGCCCCCATCAAACAAAAAATAATTAACTTTATAGTACTTTCATTTTCTAACATCGTCAAGTCAATATTGAAAGAGCTACCAGCAAATGACTACCCAGTATTGAATAGCCGTCTATTCTTTGAAACCTGGCTAAACTTGGTTTTAGATGGTAGTTTAAGCAGTATAAGAGATTTATTTGATCGACTAAATGATGCTGTTATTAAAGTTGACATTTCGACATTTCCAAAAGCTTGCAAGCACCGAACAGAGCAGACATTTTGTTGGATATACATGGATTTAGTCAATCGTCTAAAGCAGCGCAGAAAAGAGGTGATTTAGGTTGATTTGCGATTGATTGAACAGTACAGCCTATCGAGGAATTAAGGGAAACAATAGCAGCATTTGGTAAACCAGTTTGAGACGAAACATTTATCGAGTAAAAGAAAGAATGTTTTCACGACAATTTGTATGACAGGTAAAGAATGAGTCTTAAATTGGCGCACAAACGACTTGAGTACCGACCAAAGCATTTCAATCGGATTAAAATCAGGAGAATAGCGGGGTAAATCCAAAGGCTCTGCCCCAGTCTCCGTAATTAATTGATGTACTTGCGTAGACTTATGGGAATTGAGATTGTCCATTACTACCACATGCCCTGACAATACATGAGGACATAATTCATCACACCAATCAAGGTATGTTCTTAGCTTTTGTAAACTGCTCTGAGGGCAAAAGCTTTGCGTCCTTTGGGACTCCTTGCCAGAAATTAATCCTTTCCTGTTGCACTGCTTCACTCACGATTTTTTCACTGCAAAGCGTCTTTTTTTAATGTCCAGTCGGGATGTTGCTCAACCATTACTACAATTACCATCCGATGAGCTTCTCAGGGACTCACTTACTTTGTGCCAACTTGCTTTTTCGCAGATTGAGGTGTTTCCTGCTTCATAGTCTGTGACGATCTTCTTTCTAAAATCTAGGGAATATGCTGGCATAGTCAAAAATTATAAGAAAGGGAAAAATAAATCCCATTTTCCTGCCAAGTTTTACGAGTACTCGCCACATTCGTTAAGGGAATACCATAATTGAGAGTGGCAGTCAGTCGATTTCCCATTTGCCACCGTAAGCCCAATCCTGTACCGATTAATAAATTAGGTGATGGATTAGCCTCGGCGCTGGAGTTTTGCCACACCATCGCCGTATCCACAAACGGAGTTAGATGTAAAATCCCTTCTGATTCAGGACTTTTGAGAATTGGAATCCGCATTTCCACTGAGAGAGCGGCTCCATTGTCACCTAAAAGTAAATCTTGACGGTAGCCCCTGAGGGTATCTTGCCCACCAAAGCCAATTTTTTGCTGTGGTACTAGAGGACGATCACTCAGTTGTAAATCACTCCGAAATAATACGAGAGTATTGGGAGCTAATAACTTCACGTATTGTGCCTGACTACGCACCGAAACAAATCGCCCATCAGGAAAACTAGAATTAATGGTTGCGCCCCATACTCCCCCTAAACCGATATTTAGTTGATTCCGAAAAGCTAAAACTGCATCATTAGAACGTTGGGTATAGTCTTGGAAAAGGCTTACTAGAGAGACTTTGGTTACACCATTATTATCGGCTCCTGTAGATAATGGAAAAGGAATTTTCAGCAAACTACTTAAATTCTCGCGGTAAGAACCCGTAATACCAACGGCAAATTCCTGTTGAGGCGTTTGGACTAGGGGCTGACGGAAAGTTAAATCGTAGGTGGTTGAGTTAGCATAAATGTCCAAAATATTGAAGGGATTTTCAATAATGTTGCTATTACTGTTACTGAAACTAAGCCCAAGGGTTCCATTATAGGGGTTAATCGGTATGGTATAACTGGCATCATAAACATTACTGCCATCGGTATTGCTATAACCTAGACTCAGACTGTCTCCAATGCCACTCAGATTCCCTTGATTAAGTTGAATTCTTCGTCGTAAAGAACCACTACTAGGGGCGCGATTATTATCTAATGATAGCTGTAAATTTAGACTATTAGCTTCCTTCACTTTTACTTCTAGAATATTTTGCCCTGGACGATCACCAACGGATAGTTCAGCAGAAATATTCGCCATTAAAGGATTCAGTTGCAGAATTTGTAAGGCGTTGATCAAACGATCCCGATGGAGTGGCGCACCGCTGGCAATATTGAGCCGTGACCGCACATAATTGGGATCAAGGCGTTCCATGCCTATCACTTTAATTTCTGATATACTCCCTTCCACTACCTGAATCGTAACCGTTCCGGATTGCAGATTTTGCGGCGGTAAATAAGCCCCTGAAGTAATATAGCCATTCGTAATATAAAGATTGGTAATTGCAGTGCGGGCTTGCAGTAGTTCCGCAAATGTGATCGGGCGCTTCGTAAACTGATTTGTCGCTGCATTTAATTCTGCTTCGCTAAATACAGTGCTGCCAAGAATCGTAAATTTTTGAACAATGACGGTTCCGCTTTGATTTGCGCCAGTGGGAATTTCTAGGGGTTTAGCAGGTAGATTGAGAAGCTGTTCAGGGGGTGGTAATGGTTGGCGAGGTTTTTGGGGTAAGGGAGTGGCAGGGTTGGGGGTGATAACTGATGGAATTTGATTGAGATTGGGCGTTACGGTTTGAGCGAATCCTGGTTGAGAGAATAGGAATTGGGGACAATCTAGGTAGCAGAGCAGAAAAATTATGCCTTGGCACACATAGTTAGACCGAATATCTGAAAGATTAAAATTACGCTCGTTTCGGTTGGATTTGCTAGTCATATTTCCTCTAATTTCAGTGATTTATTTTAAAAATTTATTTTAAATGATTTATGTTAGTAATTCTGGAAATTGTTATGCTAATCATAAATCAATTGTAGAAGTTAAGATTATTTACAAAGGTATTAAATATTAGCCTTATAATGCAATCGAGATGTAAGAGATAATTAGAGCATAAGCGAAATAATTTGTTTAGTGTTTGTTTGATTTTTATTAGAAATCATTACCATGATTTATGATAAAAGCATACCGACTTTATGCTTAAGATTATATCAATAAATCGTTTTGGCTATTTGCTGACACGAATATTTTGAGATGTCTACTTAACTGATTGGGCTTAGTCGTTGGATTTAATAATTAAATTTAATAATTAGCGGCAGATAAAGATCTTATTTATTTACGGCTTATTTGATGATTAGAGAGTGCAATTATACCCTACAACCTTTTGTAGCAGCTAAATTTAGTTTATTTTATGTCATCTCAATAGGTTACAAATAATCTGATAAAAGCATTTAATTACAATCAGAAATTATTGGGCTAATAATCAATATTTAAATAATATTTAACTTTTGGCGATTTAGAATATACAATTAATTTTGGGGTCATTATTTACGGTCTAGTTTAGGTAATCTTATGCAATGCTTTTGCTGTCGGGGATTGTTAATTTCTAGTATGTTTACTATGGTCTTTGGCGTATCTATCCCCCAAGGTTGGGCGCAAAATGCCATTACCAATGCCATTACCTCTGACCGTACTTTACCAACTAATAGTCAGATCACTTTCGATGGCAAAACTTATACGATTATGGGCGGTACGCAGGTGGGGGCGAACCAGTTCCATAGTTTTCAGCAATTTTCGGTTCCTAGTGGTAATACTGCTCACTTCAATAATGCGCCCACCACAGCAAATATCATTAGTCGTGTTACTGGGGGGACTGCTTCGGAAATTAATGGGACGATTCGCACCAATGACATGACTAATCTCTATTTGATTAATCCCCAAGGCATTATATTTGGCGCAAACGCTAAGCTAGAAGTGGGTGGTTCGTTTACTGCCACTGCTGCTAATAGCATTAAATTTCCTGATGGAACTGAGTTCAGTGCTGTCAATCCCCAAGCGCCGCCGGTGTTACAGGTGAATGTGCCTTTAGGGTTGCAATATGGCACAAGTGCTGCTGGTGCAACTATTACTAATCGTGGGGTGTTGGTTGCTGGACAGAATTTGACATTGCAGGGGGATCAATTAGATTTACAGGGGACAGTCCAAGCTGGGCAGAATCTCACTTTGCAAGGACAAGATATTAAGATTCGTGATACTGCTACTGTTCCTTTTATGGCTAACGCAGGGCGAGATCTATGGGTACAAGGGGAACGCTCTATTGATATTTTTACGCTGAACCGTCAGGAGAGTGGTTTTAAATCTGGGGGGGATTTAACGCTCATTAGTAATGGCATCATTTCCGCAGACAGTCATTTTGCTAGTCGTAACTTCCAAGTTCGCAGTTTGTCAGGGCAATTAGCGAACTTCCGCAGTTTGTTTGATCCCATTATTAGCAGTGAGGGTAATGTGAATCTCAATGGCAATTACACTGGGGCATCTCTTTTGATTGAAGCGAAGGGGAATGTGCAAATTACAGGAGATGTCACTATTGACAGTGCCGATTCGTTTTCAAAATTTCAAGCCCCCGGTACTATTTTAAGTACACAAACCGACAATATTTTAAGTGCGCAGCCCGATACTATTTTAAGTAAACAACCAGGATTGATCATTCGTTCGGGACAATCTAGTTTACTTTATGGTGGGAATAATCAAAATTATGATAAAAATAATCCAAATTTACCAGCTTTAACTAATACTGTTAATATTCCCGCAGGAATTACTTTAAATGGAAATGTTAGAGTAATTCCTGATGTTCAAGGAGGTGTGGTACAGTTAACCGCTGCTACGGGTGGTATCACTGTGGGTAAAATTGATGCTTCTAACAATAATGGTAATGGCGGAAATATTTCAATCACGGCAGAAACAGGTCGAATAGAAGGAAATAATTCGCAGATAGATTTATATACATATTCATGGTCTGATACTGGTAATGCTGGCAATGCTGGTAATATTTTAATGTCATCAGGCACAGGAAATATTACAGGAGTAAATGCATACGCATTTGCTGAGTCTACTACCTATAATGCTGGTAATGGCGGGAATATTTCTTTGACTGCTAATCGAGGGGATATTACAAATGTATTCTTGGCAACTAGTACTGTGACACACAAAGGAGAAGAAGTCGGTTTCGCTGGTAATGTCATTCTCAATGCACTCAGTGGTAGCATCGACAATGCTAATATCAGGGCCTTAGCTGTAAATGGCGAGTCTGGTAGAGGTGGAGGTGGGCACGTAAATTTAAATGCCGGACGAGAGCTTTTCAATGTGGATGTTAGCACTACTTCTACGGCAAGTAAATCTGGAACGATAGAAATTTATGGCAACTATAGTGAAAACTTTAATATTAGAGAAAGTAAAATTATTACTGCTCCAACATTCCATATTTGTCTTGTAGCAACATGTTCAGATGAAACAATCCCGATAAATCTAAGTCGTCAAGCGCAAGCAGGTGATGTAACCATTACTAGCTTGGGCGGCATAACATTTAATAATTTCACGATTATTACTGATACTAGTGGAACATCCCAAGGCGGTACAATTAGCATTACGAGTCCTAGCTTTCTGAACTTCAGTAATAGCGAAATCACGAGCAATACCACTGATGGTTCTACGAGTGGAATTCAGGTGTACTCTGGTGGCATTCTTGTTAATAGCATTACTATTACGGGTGGTATTGCCGGAAGTATTAACCTATCCGCTCCCCAGATTACTCTGACGAATAACACTGTATTGTCCGCTGCTACTTATGGATCTGGTAACGCTGGAAGTATTTCCATCAAGGGGGAAAACTTAACGATGGATCAGGGTTCCCAAATTCGCACTGAAACCTCTAGTAGTGGTCGATCTGGTAAAATTACACTGCAATTCCTGTCTAAGATCCATCTTGATGGCAGCGGCACTGGGCTATTTGCGAACACCTCAAATAAATCTTCCGGTGATGGCGGCGATATTGTGATTGATCCACAGATACTCACGGTACAAAACGGCGCTGCGATTGCTGTAGACAGTAATGGCAGAGGTAAAGGTGGTAGTATTACCATCTTCAGTAATTATCTCAATTTATTCAATGGTGGCAGAATTAGTGCTGAAACTGTTGCTAGTAATGGTGGAAATATTACCCTGAATGTTCCTAGCTTATTATTTCTACGTTATGGAAGTCAAATCAGCACTACCGCAGGGACAGCACTTTCTGGCGGTAATGGCGGCAATATCAACATCAATGCTGGTTTTATTGTCGGTCCTAGTAATGATAATGTAGATTTATTTGCGAATGCTTTCACTGGTAAGGGCGGCAATATTAATCTGACGACTAATGGGATTTTTGGTTTAGCTTTCCGTCCGCAATTAACTAATTTGAGTGATATTACCGCCAGTTCTCAATTCGGGGTTCAAGGGAATGTTTCCATCATCACCCCAGGAGTTGATCCGAGTAAAGGTTTATCTTCATTACCTGTGGATGTCAGCGATCCAAGTCGGTTAGTGATTCCACAATGTGCGGCGGATCAGCGCGGGAGTCAATTTATTATTACTGGTCGCGGCGGCATCCCTGCTAAACCCAGTGATCCTCCGACTTATACCAGTGCTTTAGATAATCTAGGTCCGATTCCTTCCACTACTGCATTCAGAAACATCAGCACAAATCAAGCCAATAGCGAAGCTAACTCTATTAATTCTAATTCTGCTAATAACTCCATTAGCAATACTAACACCATTATGGAAGCTACAGGTTGGATTATCAATCAGAATCAAGTTTCCCTCGTAGCGGGAGCAGTTCCTAGTTTAAATGGTGTAACCTGCGCCCGTTAACTTTCATCTATTCGAGAATTGCTGATCAGGTTTAAAATTCACAATTTGCGTAAATCCCATGAAAAATAGTCCCATGCAAAATAAATTTATCCTGAGATGCTGCATTAGTGTGATGCCGTTCCTATTCTTTGCTCCAGCAGTGTGGAGTAGTAATATCTATAATATCACTTCAATAGATGCTCGCTCCGTTTCACCCACAGCCGCTACTGGAAGTAATACTAATCTCGATACTACAAATGCAACCGTACTGCATCAAGCGGGACACCAAGCCTTTGCCCAGCGTCAGTTTACGGAAGCCGCGCGCCATTGGCAAAAAGCCGCTAGTCTCTATCATCAACAGGGGAATACTCTACAAGAAGCGATTGTATTCGCAAATTTAGCGATGGCACAACGGGAACTAGGGCAATGGGAACTAGCCATTAATTCCGTAAATCGGAGTTTAACCTTAGGAAAATCCATTACTCCAGTTACGCCTATGGTGCAAAATGCGATTGCCCAAGCCCTAGATACCAAAGGAACTTTAGACTTTGCCCAAGGGCTTACTGAGTCAGCTTTACAAAATTGGCAAGAAGCTCAATCACTCCATGAGCAAACCCAAGATCGTGTAGCACAAATTCGGAATCAGATTAATCAAGCCAGGGCTTATCAACGACTAGGTTTATTTTTGCGTGCCCAGGGGTTACTCGCCACTACGGGAAAAATTCTGTTAGCCGAACCCGATTCGATCAATAAAGCCGAATTACTACATCATTTCGGTAATATTCTCTTAACCATTGATGGTCCGGCTAATGCAGAAACCTATCTGCAAAAAAGCCAAGAAACTTTGAGCCGATTACCCCAAGATTCCGTTACAGCTAATTTACGAAGTCGTGTTTTATTAGATTTAGGACATGTAGCTCGGTCACAAACGGAATCTACGAAAACCCCAGCCCAACTCCGGCAACGATTTCAGACCTGTTTCAATCAGACTAAAGACGCAAAACCCGCCCCCAGTGAAGCTTTAGTCCAAGCCTGTGCTTGGTACGGCGAAGCTGCCACCGTCGCCACCGCCACCCCAGAAAAGCTTAACGCCCAACTGAATTTAGGAGAAATATTTAGTACAGTTCAGAGCGCTCCTAAAAGTAAACAGGAATTGCAATTATTATTGACGGCAATGGCTCCCGAAATTGAACAATTGCCCCTCAGTCGTAATAGCATTGAGCAGCAAATTCGTTACAGTGTACTCCTGACAAAACAACAGCAATACGAACCAGCAGCATTAATTCTGGCTAAAGCGATGTATCAGGCGAAAGCTATTGGTGACCAACGTAGTCAGATTTATATTTTAGGAACCTTAGGTCGTGTATATGAACTGAACCAACAATTTCCTGAGGCTATAACCATTACCAGAGAAGCGATTGCAGCGAGTCTAACCCTTGGTAATAGTGCAGATGATCTAGCTTATCAATGGCATTGGCAACTAGCCCGTTTACTCAAGGCAACCAATCAGAAAGAAGCTGCCCTAGCTGAATATAATCAGTCGGTGGAAATTCTCAAAACTATTCAAGGAAATCTTGCCTCCGCTGCGGCTAATGCTCAATTCTCATTCCAAGAAAGTATTGAGCCGCTGTACTACGAATATGTTAGTTTACTTCTAGAAACCAGTCAGAATACCGATCAAGTAAAACTCAAACGTGCTCAGTCGGTGATTGAATCTCTCAAAATTGCTGAATTAGCGAACTTTTTCCGTAATGACTGTCTCACCGCTCGCGCCAATGATATTACTCGTATCGATCAAACCGCAGCGGTAATGTACATCATTCCCCTTGAAGATCGTCTTGAAGTAATTCTTAATTTACCCAATGGAAAACTAAAGCGCTACACCACAACCTTACCTATTGCTAAGTTACAGCATCAAGTAAACACATTCCAAATGTATGTTCAGGATGAAAGTTCTCAAGATTATTTAAAACCAGCCCAAACCCTTTACAATTGGACAATTCGTCCCCTAGAATCAGATTTAAAGGAATTTAAAATTCGCACCCTAGTCATCGTATCTGATCCGATGTTACGAGGGATTCCTTTTGCGGCACTCCATGATGGCAAAAAGTTTCTTGTAGAAAAATACTATTTAGCAGCATCTCCAGGACTACAATTATTAGATTCCCAAATGATTACAAGAAAACAGGTTAATGTTTTAGTCAGTGGTCTAACCAAAGCCAGACATAACTTTACGCCATTACCCAGCGTCAGTGTGGAATTAGAGAAGATTCAAAGTCGCGTCGGTAAATCGACCATTAATGTTTTGTTAAATGAAACATTTACCAGTGAAAACTTAGCTAGTTCGCTGCAATCTTATCCCTATTCTGTCGTTCACATTGCTACTCACGGTAATTTTAGTTCTAAAGCTGCGAATACATTTATTATTGCTTGGGATCGCAAGATCAATATTGAACAATTGCACCAAATTTTGCGAGTACGGGGGCGCGATCAGGCGAATCCTTTAGAAATTCTTATTTTAAGCGCCTGTGAAACCGCCAAAGGTGATAAACGCTCTACCCTAGGCTTGGCAGGCATTGCCGTAAGAGCCGGAGCCAGAAGCACCATTGGTTCCCTCTGGCCCGTCAGTGACACCAGTACATCAATTCTCATGGCGGGACTTTACGAAAAACTTGCCGACGGTCGCACCAGCAGAGCCGAAGCATTACAATTCGGTCAATTAGAGCTTCTCAACGGTAAGGATGAAACATTTCGCCATCCTTACTATTGGTCTGCTTTTGTTTTGCTGGGCAATTGGCAATAAGCGAAGTCTTAAACTCGCTGTTTTAGTTCGGTTAACTTCGTCTCTAACTCCTGGACTTTCGCGGAGTTATTCAGGGTTTGATAGACTTGCTGGGCTTCCGTTAGCCATTTAATGGTTTGGGATACATCTCCCAAAAAGTCATCAATTCTCCCCAGAGCTTCCAGTGCTTCAGCCTGCCCGGAAAGATCGCGATTTTGTTGCAATAGAGCCAATCCATTGACATAATGATCCCGCGCCACTCGTTCTAATTTGACATCCCAATACAGACTCCCTAATAAAGCATAGACAGCACCGCTACGGTTTCCTTTAGTCAGCCAGGCTTGGATTTCATCAATGGCAATGGAATAGAGTTCTGTTTGTTGATAGACCTTCACTCTCGCTAAAAGTGCCGCCTCTTCACTCAAATTAGATTTAGCTAGCTCCGTAATCGTACCGCGCATCTTGGTTATGGTATTTTCATCTAGAACTGTGAAACTCACAACCCCGTCCTCCCTAGAAGATCGCCCATTAGCCACCACGATAATCCGATACTTCACGCCCTGTTGTAATGGAGGATTATTATCATAGACTACCTGAGGTTCAGTCACACGCTTTTGCCAGCTAAAGTCAGGACCGACAACTTCCACATCATAATAATTGGCATTAGGCACTTGATTCCAGCGAATTACAGGCTGTCCTTCTAATACCGATGTGTTGCGAGGACTCATCACATAGGGCACTTGTGGATCACGGCTGCCGCCCCTAGTGCGTACTCGATATTGCGAACGCTGGCTTATTCTGAATGAATTAGCACCTTCAGACCATTGATTGACGAACTGCCCTATGAAACTGGTCTGACTGGTCATAGATAAACCCGTATTTGTTTGACCATCATAGGCAATCAGGGGTAGCGGATGAAGTCCCCATAGACTGACTATCCCCACCAACCAGATTCTAGCTTTGCGGTAATTTGGACTCATCACTTTTTTCCTTCTCTTTCTGCAATTTTTGTTGAGCTTGATATAACAATGGATCTTCGTCAGGATTGGAATTAGAGGCTAACTCTTCGCATTTACGCCAATTTGCCAAGGCAGGGGATTCCAACTTTTCCTCCACCTGAGCCAACATACAATAAGCAAATCCTGGTTTAACTTTATCCCTTACACCACCTGATGTTTTCGCCACGCTGATCGCTACAGTGAGGTACTTTTGTGCTTCTTCATAGCGCTCTTGTTGGAATCTAGCCCATCCTAAATTCTTATTTAAATTATACACTAATAAGTTGTCTAATTCATCAGGAGGTGTATCTTTGATTTTATCTAAACCCTGTAATAATAAATTAACCGCTTCGCCATATTTTTCTTCCTTGATATACATCCGCGCTAGATTGTTATAGACATCAGGAAGTCCACTGGGTAATGCCAGCAAGTAAGATTTTACGGCGTTTTCATCCTGTCCTAGGCTCTCATAAAGTGAGGCTAAATTGTAATGGATATCCGGATTTCCACTGTCAAGGGACAGCGCCATTGAGAAGTTCTGTTCTGCATCATCGAGTTTATTTTCATTGAATTTAATTACCCCTTCTCGCAAATAGATTTTTGATATGTCTGGCAACTTTAGCCACAGAGTGCATAGTGCTAAAGAGAAAAGCAAACTGATCGCTAACTTTACTTCTTGCTGCCATTCTTTGGGGATTTTCAGGGAAACTAACATCTTCTCAAATTCTTCTCGTCCTGCCTTGGTAAATTCGCCGCCAATCTGTAATAGGGCTAATACACTGGGTAATGCCACTGTAGCTACACCCACCAATCCCACCCCACTACTCAAAAAACGCGAAGCGATATTCACTAACAGGCTAATATTCACAGACCAACAGACCACCGAAATCAAATTCCAAAGATTATCCAAACGATCCAGAGGATGAACTGGCGCAAAATTATCGAGCCACCACCACCAAGCATCACTAGGGGGATTCAGACTTTCACGCCATTCTGCGAACCGCTCACTTTTTAGATTCTGATTTAGGAAGGGAGCTTTTTGACGTAATAAGCGATCAAGATCAATAACTCTTTTGAGAATATCAGGAGTAATTCCAGATTCAGTTTGTAGGGCAGCAGCTAGGTGATCACGAGCATTGAGAATGGCTAAAACTGCATCCTCATCAACACAGGTGATGATCTCTGTATCTTTGAGACTAATCGCATATTTCTGTACATATTCTTCTATTAGAGAAATGCTCATGACAAGAACCTCACCCAGTGATTAAATCTATTCATTTCTGAATCTTGCCATTGAATCTATTTTCTGAATCTAATTATTGAATCTAACTATTTAATTCAGCTACCCAATATTGCCAAACCCTATTTAGCTGTAAATTCAGTCCGGGATCTGTTTTCCCCTTGGCAAATGTAAACCAAAATCCAAATCAAACTCTACTAGATCAAACTCTAAGTTGTAATCTTAATAGAAGTTTTAATAGAGATTTTAACAAATAATATTTCTCAGAATTTTATAAGGTTCTAAGCAGAAGTGTTGAATGAGCAAATAAAACTTAACAAAAGCCTAAAAGAGAAGCTCAGGGAATAGAGCATAGCTCCAGTGGATTAAGGAGCAGTGTCTGTGTAAGATGTGTAAGAATATCTGGATATAACGAAACTTAGTCGATAAAATAAATCTCTCATGCTGGTTAAACTGCTGTCTAAAACAAAGTTTAGCTAGATTTCAAAGATATAGACGGCTATTCAATACTGGGTAGTCATTTGCTGGTAGCTCTTTCAATATTGACTTGATGATGTTAGAAAATGAAAGTACCATAAAGTTAATTATTTTTCATTTGATGGG
>JBIKNH010000265.1:0-4928 GCA_044358815.1 Pseudanabaenaceae cyanobacterium
AAATCACCCCCCCCACCCCATAGTTACCGATTAGATCCGCCAGTTCATGGTTATTGCGCTCCCATGCTGGATAGGCAATCTGGTGATCGTATAAGTGCCCAGTAGTCCGGATCACCACCATCTGGGCGACGAGTTGGGTTAAAGTCAGGGAGTCAATGGCGGGGAGGGTTTTCGATAACATAAATTAACAAAACTGTGATGGCTTGGCGGTAAACCTGTGCATCAGTGTGCATCGAATGGTTCTATCACCATTAAATCAGAGAGTCGATTTCCGTAGCATTACCAAAGAATTACCGAGTACTATCCAAGCTTGCTCCTAGATATGACCTAAAAACATGATTCAGCTATGCTGCAAAAACTAAGCCCTCTGTCTCTGATAAATAGCAGAATTGAATCTATCTCCTACTATCAGAACAAGGGCTGAAGCAATATTTAATTAGTGTTTAATTAATACTTGGTTGATATTCAATTAATATTTCATTAATACTTGATAGATAGCTTATTGATAGACTAACTGATTGATGATTAATCCAATGAACACTAAAATAAACCTTAAAAAATCGTCGAGCAATTGAATTAACCATCAAGATAATCTAGTCTTATCGCTAATATCTGTAAAAGTCACTCAAGAAACTATCTAAAAAATAAATCAGAAAATAACTTAAGAGGCAACTGCATTAAACTCTGCGTTAAAGCCTCTTGAAATTCTTTAATTAAAGAAAATCTGATCCACCACCAAAGCAGCTACGGTGGAAATCAAGGTAACACCCAATCCGGTAATTAGGTCCTGACCCTGACTAACAAAGAAACAAGCTACCGCCCCTGCACCAATGGCAGCGGTGATGATGGGTACAAGGGGATCTTTACCTGAGGGTTTTAACATGATAGTTCACTGGATACTAAAAAATTTAAGATGTAAAATTTAAGATGCAATGCAAAAAATCAGAATAAATCAGAATAAATTTGATTCGATTTGAGGTTATATTTGAGGTTATATTGGAGTTTTTGTTTAAGGTTTTGCCTGAGGTTTCAACTAAGAGAATCAACTAGAAAAGTTAAATAAAAGTTAAATAAAAGTCTGCTAATTACTCTATTAAGATGCTGATTAGTTTCAATTAGTTAAATTGATTAATTTATCAACTAGGTTGTTGATCTAGTTTGCTTATCTAGTTCATGTAACTAGGTTAATTCAACAAACCAACTTAGATATAATTAAAGAAACGCACCGGACAACCCAATGAATTAATCAAATAATTGGCGGCGACTTAATGTCACTTTATTTGCATCACTTAGTTTAAAGCTTCGATAAAAACTATTGCCAAGTTACACCAATATCCCAAAATCGAGTTTATTTTTACGGAAATTCTCAACAATTCTTTTCCTGTAATTTATTTTTCGTTACATTTATCACTGAAATCTGAATTAAGACTGTTTCAGCGCTAACTGGGGCAACTATTGAGGCAGCTTTACGTCAGTGGAATCTGAGTGCGTTTGTCTAAATATTTCCGTCGTTATATTTGTGCCGTTATATTTGTGTCGTTAGGAGTGGTTAAAGTCATGGTATCTCGTCCAGAATTGGGGCTGTTAGTAAAAACCTTTTCCTTAGCTGCCTTAGCCGGTTTCGTAGGGTATGAAATAAGTTCGTACCTGATTCCATACCTATCTTTGGAGCGGTCTTGGGATGCGTCTGCTCAAACTTCAAACGCTTCAAACCAGGCTAAGGTGGTGGAAATCATTGATGGTAATGAAGTGTATGTACAAGGCAAACAGGCGGAAATAGAAACAGTGGCAACTTCGGGACAAACTGTCAGCACTGGTGTTTCACGGGCACAACTACAGTTCACTAATCAAGCCATTGCCCGTCTGAACAAAAATTCAAAGCTCACCTTAGGCAGATGTACTCAACTAGAACGGGGGAGTATCCTAGTGAGTGGTGCGGTTTCTACCTGCACTACCAATATCACTGCCGCAGTCAGAGGAACTACCTATTATCTGGAAACCAATGAAAATGACGAAGAAGATCTGCAAGTATTGGAAGGAGAAGTAGAAGTTACAGATCGCCGGAGTGCGAGTCTGCGTCAAGTCAGGGTCAAGGCTGGACAAAGATTTCGATTTCAACGCAAGCTGGCACGGGAGTTGTTCAACCAGCGAACTGTAGTTAAACTATCCGCCCAAGACTATGACAATATACTCCAAGGCAATTTAAGCCGTAACTTTCGCAATGATTTGCCGACCCTACCGAAGGTCAGGAAAATTCATCAGCAGTTGTTCCCCAAGGCTGTTTTCCCCAATCATCGTCGTTTGTTGCCCGTTCGGATTCCCAAACTATTGTAATTCCATCTCACATCATTTGGTTCTATTATGCTAACTCATCTTCAAGAAATTAGTGCGGAGATTGATAAACGATATGCTAACGATGATGAACTCTCATATCTAAGTCAATATGCGTCTAGTTTCGCCGAACGCTGTGCTGCATATCAGGAATTACAGCGTGTGGAAGCGAATTTGGTCAAAAAAGTGGAACAGAAATTGAGTGTAATTGATAATGGGCAACTATTGCGATTTGGGACCCAAGATGTAACCCATAAGTGGCATCAGGACACAATCCGCGTCTTGCGTTATAGTGCCTTGGCAGTGTTGCTTGACGATCAGAAACTGTTCCAAAATCGTTTTCTATATTGGTTTCAAACTATCATGCAAGCTTTTGGAACCCAGCGAGCTTGTACCTTGACCTATAGCATTATGGCAGAAACCATTGATATTTTGGTGAGTGCATCCACTGCCAGTCTGATCAAACCAATTCTGGAATTGAACCGTGACACCCTAGGTAAAATAGAATCTAGGTTCTAATTGATCCTAGTTACTTTTGATCCTGATTACTTTTCTTAGATGCTCTTTTTTCGTTAGTTTTAGTAGGGAAGCGAAAGAATGAAAATTGCACACATCTCTTTCACTCCCTACCGGCTCACTTTTCGGGAGCCATTGCCTACGGCTCAAGGAATGTGGCAACATCGCGAAGGATTTGTAATCTGTTGTGAAGATACAGAGGGAAAAATTAGTTATGGTGAAGCTGCTCCTTTACCTAGTTTTGACACTGAAGATTTAGCCCAATGTGCGGCGATCCTTGAATTACATTGCGCACGATTACAAGGGGAAATCTTACCAGATTTAGAGAATTGGTTAGCCGCTTTTACTAATATGAACTATCGGCAGAAATTAGCAGATTTATTAGCTCCATTAGCGGATTATCCAGCAGCGCGTCATGGTTTGGAAACAGCACTTTTAGGATTGCATCCTCTACAACAGCTGCAATCCCAAGATTTATTAAAAATTAATGGCTTGATTGGTGCAGTACAGCCTGAATGTGCTACCGAAAAGACGATTAAGTTATTAAATTCTGGTTACACCTGTTTAAAAATCAAATTTAGTAGTCGAAATGATTTAGAATTTGCTTCGGATTTAGCTAGATTTCAAGCTGTAATCGCTGGGATTAAAATTTACTTCACTCAGACTTACTTTACGCAGATTATATCCCATAAAAAAATTCTTTTACGGCTAGATGTTAATCAATCTTGGCAATTAGAACAAGCATTGGTTTACATGCAGAAGTTACAAAATCATTTGAGTTGTGAATTATATGAACTAGATAGATTATTCTCAGACAATCAACCTCTAATTGCAATTGAATATATTGAGCAACCTGTAGCAAATCTGATGGATTTAAAAACATTGACTCAACAGAATATCTTACCCGTTGCTGCCGATGAATCTTGTCGTAATCTAACACAAATCAGGGAAATTATAATTCAAAAAGCGGCTAATATCTTGGTTTTAAAGCCAATGGTTTTAGGTGGTATATTAACCACTTTTACCGCAGTAAACGAATCTAGAAATCATGGGATTGCATCGGTGCTAACTAGTAGTTTAGATGGCGCAATTGCCGAATTTTATAATACTAATTTAGGGATCTATCTAGCTAAACAGGGTTATATAGATCGTCATTGTGGTTTGGGTACTGGGAATTTATTCGTTGAAAATTTGTGTTATAGATAATTCAAATAAAAATATAGCTTCGACTCCGCTCAGCTAACTTACACCAAGGGCTGAGCGGAGTCGAAGTCCTCTCTACAAATTATTTCAAACAACTATAATTGTAAATGCTAAATAAACCCTAAACTAAATACCAAACCAAATAAGTCCCAAATCTAGTTTAAAGAGATGACATATTTCTTTGCCATAGCTTAGCTAGATTTTTTCCCAGCTTAATACTAGGCATTTCTACAAAGTAATAAAACTTCTCGCCAATCAAAATTATTAACTGCCACGATAAACAACAGCCAATAAATAATAACCAAGGACTAATCCAATTAGCAGGTAACAAACGTAAAAGCTGGGCTACAGCTAATAAAATTGGTTGATGTAATAAATAAATACTGTAACTCAAAATCCCTGCGGTAATTAAGTGTTGTTGACAGAACTGATAAATTTTCTGCCATAGTTGAGAGTTTTGTAAATATTGAGTGAACCGATTTAAATTCTTATCTAATTTATTCAGAAATAATTGATTAGAAGATGATTGATATAATCGATGGGCGATATAGGTTGCAGTTCCTAGAGAACACAATAAAAATGTAAAAGCTGACAGAGGCTTAATTGTATAACAAATTATGGCGGCAGCTAGCCAATAACTAGAGCGAGTTTTGAGTAATGGGAAAGTAGCGATATTTAATCTTCTACGCCAGAATAATTCTGCTAAATATGCACCAATTCCCCAGCTTAAGAAATGAATCCAAGGAGCACAACTGATTAATAAACTCAATCTGCTGTCCCATACAGTCAAATGCAAACCGTCCAAAATACGACAGGTAATCTCAATAATTGTCAGCCAAGTGAGCATTTTACCCCAGCCCCAACGCTGTGATCCCGCC
>JBIKNH010000219.1:0-6929 GCA_044358815.1 Pseudanabaenaceae cyanobacterium
TTTGCTGCTCTGAAAAAGAGAAGAGCTTATGCTCATCAACATACATCTTTGGATTCTCTCATTGCACAATATGCTAATCTCATCCTCTAGTTCTTATTTGATTCTACTATACCAATCACGATTTACCAATCACAAAGCGGGGCAAGCTTCATGAAAGACATGAGATTTGCCCCGCTGGTTGTTGGCTGGTTGTTTTTGCTAGTTAGGTTTATTGAGATGGGTATTACTATGTAACCTATTTGCCTGTGCCGCGATAGATCCGATCAATTTGGGCGGCGGAAAGCCAACCGGAATTATGGGATGTATCCGGATCAGTGGGGGGCGCAGAGGTTTGGGTGTATCTGCCAGGGACGGGAGCAGGAAGATTTTCGTACATGGCAAGGTGACTTTGGGGGCTAACAAATTCCTCTGAAACAGGATCATAAGCCAGCACTTCGCCACTTTCGATTTCGTAGATCCAGCCGTAGATCTGCATTTTGCCTTGGTGCAATTTAGACCGCACCACCGGATAAGTTTTGAGGTTTTCGATTTGGGTTAAGACATTTTCGGCAATGGTAATGTCTAAAAGTTCTTCACCCTCATGGTCGCTGTAATTTTCTTTGATCAAGCGGCGGGTGGCTTCGGCGTGTTCGAGCCATTCGTAAACCAAAGGCATTTCGGTTCTGAGGCTTTCGACCTTGAGCAGTCCTTTCATTGCGCCACAGTGGGAATGACCACAGATGATGACCTGTTCAATCCCTAGGGCATGGATGCCATACTCAATGGCGGCTCCTTCCCCACCGTTGGCAGAACCAAAGGGCGGCACGAGGTTCCCGGCATTACGAATTACAAATAGTTCCCCCACATCCATTTGGGTGATCAGATTAGGGTCAATGCGGGAGTCAGAACAGGTGATAAATAAAACTCTGGGTTTCTGACCGTGGGCGAGTTGTTCAAAGGTTGCCTGGCGTTTCGGAAAATGTTCGCGCTGGAATTTGCGCACGCCTTTAAGGATTTTTTTCATGGTTGCTGGTTTGGCTTACTGGTTGTGGTGGTGCTTGTTGTGAATCTTGTGAATCTATTGCGTTTCAGGGATTTTTGATAAATTGCTCTAATTGCTAATGCCAATTACTCTGACCTGGCACTCTGATCTGGCACTCTGACCTAACCCAAAACCCAATTGACCAAAGTACGCACGGCGAAACCTGTACCTCCGGCGTTGTTGTAGCCTGATTCTTTTTCAGTCCACACGGGACCAGCTACGTCGAGATGTGCCCAAGGGGTGGCGCTGTTGACAAACTGCTTCAGGAATAACGCCCCAGTGATGGCTCCCCCTGCCCTAGAACCAGTATTACGGCAATCGGCAACGACGGATTTCATTTGGTCAAAGTAACTGTCTTCTAGGGGCATCCGCCAAAACTGTTCCCCAGCGTGATCGGCGGCGCGACTAAGCTGTTGGGCGAGATTGTCATCGTTTGCCCACATCCCGGCAATTTTTTCACCGAGGGCAACGACGCAAGCTCCGGTCAGCGTAGCCAAATCTACAATGGCATCAACCCCTAATTTATCGGCATAAACCAAAGCATCAGCAAGGGTAAGGCGACCTTCAGCGTCGGTATTGTTCACTTCGATGGTGATGCCATTGGAGGCGGTCAAAATATCCCCTGGACGCATGGCACGACCGCTGACCATGTTTTCACAGGTAGCGACGATGAAATGCACTTCCAGATCTTGGGGTTGCAGTTTGGCTAAAACTTGGGCTGTACCGAGGGTGGCAGCGGCTCCGCCCATGTCGGTTTTCATTAATTCGATGCTGCTGCCTACGCCAGTTTTCAGGTTCAAGCCACCGGAATCAAAAGTTAAACCCTTCCCGACAATGGCTAATTTACGGCTAGGGTTGCCATTGCGGTACGTCAGGTGAATGAATTGGGGTGGAATATCCGAAGCCTGGGCTACCCCCAAAAATGCCCCCATGCCCAAGGCGGCGCAGGCATCGCGATCTAAAATCTGGGCGGTGAAATGAGGGCAAGAAGCGGCGATTTCTTGGGCAGTTGCTGCCAGGGTTAAGGGGGTAACCACATTGGCAGGAGCCGAAACTAATTCCCGCGCTAAAATCACACCGTCACAGGTTTTGGCAGCGGTTTCTATGGCAGTGGTAATCGCTGGAGCCTCACTGGTCAATAAGCTGACGGTGACTAGGGTTTGGGGCTTGGGGTCCTTGGACTTGAACCGTTGATCCTGATGCAAACTCAGATACAAACCTTCGCTGATGGCTTGGACTGTGCCAGCGTCATCGGTATTAAAAGTTGGAAAATATAAGCCTAAACTTTTTGCCTTAATTTGATTTGCCCATTTTGCGGCTGTTGCTGCTGCTTTGCGCCAAGCGTCTAGGGTAGCTTTGCTGGCATCCCCTAGCCCCACCAACATGACTTGGCGAATGGTGCCATGATTGCCCACACGCCCACTGACACTGCTGCCTGATTCCCCCTTGAAGTCCTGTTCTGTAATTAGTTCGGCTAGGGTATGCGCCAAAACCGTTTCATCGAGGGTTGCTAGATCCCCGCGTAATAGGTTTTTGGTGAGATCCTTGGTGGCAGAGTCATCTCCAGCAGATGGGTCGGTATTGGTCGCAAATACGGCGATCGCCAATGCATCACCAGTCCACTGACTGACACTTTGATGGGCAGCAATAAGATTAATGGGCATAATCGTGGTCAAATATGAACTGAACAATTGAGGCTATTGAGGCTGAGGATAGGCGCGAGTTGGGGTTTGATCGGCAATAATCACAGAATTAACTTTGGGTACAGTTGACCGTAACACCATTCCTACATCCAGTAGCCCTATCCACTTTACCGCGTTGGAGAGAGTTTCTTTAACATTGGTGATTGGTTATGCTGTGTTTTGAGTCACTACATTTTGACCCATCATGTACTTTGATTCTGGTTACGGGTTTGATTTTGAGGATAGTTGGGGTTGGTGCTAATGTTTATATCCTCAAACAGTCGCCAAAGGTCTGACCTCCAAGGGTTTGACTTCACTTGATGGGGTGGTTTCAGTTGGGTCACTTCAGACTTAAACTTTGGAACGAGTGGCGACTGGTTGGTGACCGAAGTTTCAGCAGTTTTGCTTATACTGGGTAACGCACCACTTATGAGTGAGCGTTGACTTGAGCTAAGGGTGATCACAATATCAGTGATCCTATCGGTTAACCTTAAAGTCTTAAACCTTATGGTTTGGATCGCAAAGCTTAGGTAATCAAACTAACTGGACTACATTAATCCCCAAACAGTAACTTTTGCGCAGGTGTTTTAAGGAGTGATCGATCAATCAGCTATGGAAATTTCTCGGCTACGCCACCTCAAGAGTATTATTTTTGACCAACCCCATGCGCCTCAAACCAGTCAGGTTACTCTTTGGCTAAGATCTCGTCTGCACCAATACCTACGGCTCACTAATATCCCTATGAATCACGGCACAAGCGGGAAATCAGTCTCCGCCTCCTATAAGTCAGCATTACTGTTGATCCCAGCATTAGCCATACCTGCATCTGTAACGGCGCTGTTCATAGGGGCGGCGACAGGAATGGCTACACCTCAGGCTCCTCAGGTCAGTTTGAGTAATGGTTTGAGTAATGGTAAAAGTGCGGCTCAATCTCCTCTGGCTCAACCATTACCGTCTCCCGTAGATGCAACCCTTTGGGATGAATCCCTTTTGGCTGAAGCTAGTATCTTAAATCCGTCATCCCTAGTAAGTGAAATTACTATCAATAATCCAGGGGTAGATCAATCTGCAAAGGGCGTTACTAGTGTAGTTCCCCGTTCCTCTGGGGTTAATGCCCTTAATTTTGCGGCGGAGTGGACTTCCCCAGCCGTGTCCCATCAGAAGGGAGCACCATCCCAGAAATTGGCTCCGGTGGCGAGTGGTATTTTTCAGACTAGAGACTTACAAGAAATTAGTCCCGTTACCCTCCCCAGTTTGCCCCAGCAATTTGCCCCTAATTCTGGTCTAAATTCTGGTCTGAATGCCCCGACGGATCGGGTAATTCCTGAGCCACTGCCCAAGTTGGCGGTGACTAGTAATGCGACTAGTAATGTGACTGGTACTGGTGCGACGAACTCCAATAGTTCCCCTACTGCTACCCCGAATATTTCCCCAACAACCTTGGCTCAAAGTAAGCCTACCCCTGCCAGCACCACCAGTAATAACACCACTAATACTAGCAATACTGCTAATAACAGCACTGGTAACAGCACTGGTAAAGGTACTGACGGCATTACGATCACCCCAGTTTCCGCTAGTGGTTCGAGTAATTCGGGTAGTAGTGCTGGCAACTCTCCTAATAACTCCAGCAACACCAACAAGGGGACAAGTCCGGTCAGTTCTACCAACGCAGTGACCTCAGGGTCCAATAGCAGCGGTGTTGTCAATGCTAATATTCCGCCGCAAACTTCGGTACTCGTCACCCCCAGCGCCCAAAACACCAGGCTAGAACCAGTCCAAACCCTAGTTGTACCAACTACGCCGAGCCAAGTGCGTCTGGAGCGAGTGCAGAAAATCACCCTCAAGGAGGCAATTGAATTAGTGGGGCGCACCCAGCGGGATATTATCCAGGCGCGGATTGCGGTGGAAAAAGCGCGGGGTGTGGTGCAAGAAGCTGAAGCTGCTAAGAATCCTACGGTGTCGGGTAATGTGACCTATAACCTCAATGACTCAGCCCAAACCCGCTTGAGTAACATTGCTAATAATTTGCGTAGTTCTACGATTAGCCAGCCTTTACAGGGGACTGTGGGGGTGCAATACACTTTGTTTGATTCTGGGGTGAATGATACGAATATTCGGATTGCGGTACAAACTTTGCGTACTGCTGAAGCGGATCTCAATCGGGTTTCCCAGGTTGCCTATTTGAATGTGGCTACGGCTTACTATGGCTTGCAAAATGCTGATGGTACGGTGACGATCTATGAAAAGCAGGTGGAAAATAATGAGCGAAGTTTAAAGGATACCCAAGCAAGGGAACGGGCAGGGGTTGGGACAAAGTTTGATGTGTTGCAGTCTGAGGTACAGCTTGCTAATGCCCGCCAAGATTTGCTCAATGCGAAGGTGAACCAAGCCAATGCTCGACGGGAATTGGCGCGGCTGTTGTCCTATGTGCCAACCCTCGATATTGCTGCTGCCGATGAGATTCAGCCGGTGGAACCTTGGGATAAACCCATTGAGGAAACGATTTTGTTGGCGATGCGGAATCGTTCCGAGTTGGATGTGCGTCGGTTAGAGCGAGAAATTGCCAGAGAGCGGGCGAATTTGTCGATTTCCCGCACTGGTCCCCAGGTGTCTCTGTTTGCTAACTACAACTTGGCAGATGATTTTAATACTGCTGGTGGTTTTGCGATGGGTTATCAGTTGGGGGCGCGGGTCGATTTCACGATTTTTGATGGTGGACGGGCGCAGGCTCAGGTCAGGCAATTTAAGGCGGATCAGGCTTTGGCAGAAAGTCGGTTTGAACAGGATGCCCGTCAAGCGAGGTTTGATGTGGAGTCTTCTTATAACACGATGATCGGACGGCGACAACAGATTGAAACCGCTGAAAAAGGTCTCAAACAAGCGGAAGATGCTTTGCGGTTGTCTCGGTTGCGTCTGAGTGCTGGGGTTGGTACACAATTGGAAGTAATTAGCGCTGAGAATGATTTGACTCGCGCCCGTGTGAACCGTCTGCAAGCGATTACAGGCTATAACCAAGCTAGAGCGAATCTAGAACGTGCTATTAATGGAATGCCGAATTACTAGTCTTCTGTTATTGGTGGTTTTGGTGGCGGACTAATTGAGAACTAATATAGAACTTGTTTAGTGCGGAATTTGCCTAGAAGTTCTTAAAAACCCTTATCCTTAATTCCTGTTAGCCATGTTTGGGAAGGAACTGGGGGTGAGGGTTGTAGTTGTTTAAAATAATTTGTAGAGGTGGCTTCGACTGTAGATTGCCTAGAAAGTTTAGAAATGAATATTTTTCCTTTGTTTGAGCATTAGAGGGATTGGAGTAAACTGAATAGAACTCATGTTTCGATTTCCTTGGCTACAAGGCTTTCCGTATATAAGCGATCATAATCTTCTCGATCGCGTTTTAAGGATTGCTCGATTTCTTCTCAATTGGCGTGATACTAAGTGAGTGCGGCGTACACTTGAGCCATGTTTAGATAGCCCCAGTTGTCAGCAATTTCTTCTGGTGTTAAGCCTTGCTTCCATAATGTGGCAATGCGCCCGACGGTAATTCTTGTACCTGCTATACGAGGACGACCGCCGCAAATGTCTGGAGAACGCACGATCAGTGTACTGATATCAACAATAGTTGCTGTTTAGCCTCTATGATTGCATTTAACTGATTATCGCTTATAGCGATCGCCTATCAGTCCATCAACAGTGTGATCGCTCAAGTAAAGTTTTTTGTCCAAACTATTCATCATCATTCGCCTTGAGAGCCACCATTGATTGCCGCAATTTTTTGATTAGCATAATCAATCATTACTTCATAATCAATTTCTCTACCTAGTTCCGCAGCACGAATAAGGGAAGATATTGCTTCATCTTTTTGTCCTAGTTTGAGTTGTAGTTCAGAGGTGAATAAAATTAAATTGCGACCTTGGCTATATTTATCGCCAATTTCGATATACAGATTTAAAGCGGCTTGGCTACTCGCTAAACCTATTAGAGGATCTTCTTCTAAAATCGCGATCGCTTGTAAAGTGTTCGCCTCACCCAAACGATCGCCGATCTCGCGGTAAAAGGCAAGCGCCGATCCATAACTCTCTAACGCTTCGGTGCTTCGTTTCAGAAATTGCAAGACATCGCCGATCGCTTTTAAAGTGTTCGCCTCACCCAAACGATCGCCGATCTCGCGGTAAAAGGCAAGCGCCGATCCATAACTCTCTAACGCTTCGGTGCGACGATCCAGAAAT
>JBIKNH010000220.1:0-6917 GCA_044358815.1 Pseudanabaenaceae cyanobacterium
CATCAAGAGAGACGAGATAAAAGATTTAGATCAAAGATGCTTATCTAGAAAGCAGAATCTTTTGTTTGCTTGAATATTAATTAATATTAACCCAGTGATTCGGTGATCGTCCCTAGCTATTGGCTGAATTACGCCTAAGGGATTATGGTTCTTAGGGGGTACTTTACCAATCCCAACTCCGGTCATCGTCGCGGAAACGGTCACGGTTGGGACGAGGTTCTCTGGTATCACGGCTCTCTCTGGGATCTCTGTCCCTTGGCTCTCTATACTCGCGAAAATCTTTAGGTTCTCGCAGATCCCGTCCATAACCTGACCCAGACAATCGGGATTCAGGATCCCGTCCAAAGGCGATCACTAGGGGAAACCGTAACAGATCTACGGAAATAAATTCTTCAGATTCATCGATGACCACGAGGGGCATGAGTTCTTCTTTGACAAACCGATCACCTTTATTGGCTAGGGGATCCGGATCTTCAAACAATGCCACGCCTTTTTCGGGTCCAAAATGTTCTCTGGTTAACCCCAAGCAGTCTTGGAACCCACGCCGCCATTCACCCAAGCGTTCGGGGGCAGTGGCTAAAACCAAGACCCGCACCCGTTCGCCATAGATGGCACGCAATACCGAAATTGCCGCCGATGTCACCAAAATATTTTGTAATCTTGTGCCCATGGTCCGGATTGCACCCCGTCCGGCTTGTTTGAAAAACCAGTCTGCCACCCGTTCTGAGTGGATCATTTCAAACGTGCGGCGTAATTTCCAAGCGGGACCGTAGTAGTCGGGGAGGTTGCGGTATCTTTCGAGGAGTTGTTCCACACGCTGTTTGAGATCACCAAAGGTTTGCTCGGTGGGGGGACCAACTTCTGGGGTGGGGCGATCGCCAGCGGGTTTGGTTTCAATGACAACTTCGGCAGCGGCTGTGGGTTGGCGGCTGGCGGGAACGAGGTTGAGATTGGCTTCGACATTGGCGACGATATCCTGCAATGTACCTGTCATGTAGTCCTTGAAGCCTTGGACCCGTACCGCCATATCTTGGGAAAGTCCGGCATAGGTGCTGCTCATTTCCTTCTCGATACGTTCTTTTTTCTTTTCCAGAACAGCGATAGCATTGGTGAGTTCTTGTTTTTGCCACTCTAGGCGCTGGATGTCCCCCTGGGCAAGGCGCAAAATAGCCGCTTGCAGTTTATCAACTTGTTGGCTGAGGATTTGGGCGCGTTCGGTTTGCAGTTGGGTGATTTCTTGACGGAGGGTAGTTACATCTTGGGACAATTGCGCTGGGGCAGGGGTGGAGTCAGTTTCAGGGTGATCCGCCACTGGCTCAGTTTGGTCTACGGTTTGGTCTGTGGGCTGATCCACCGGACTGGACTCATCAGGGCTAGGCTGATCAGGATCAGATGTAACAGCATTGGCTTCAGTGGGGGAAGCTTCGGCAGGTGGAGCCATGACATCAACCGCAGGGGGATCTGTGACTGCGCTTTGATCTGCCTCATGCTGAGGGGTGGGTTCGTGCGGAGTTTCAGGATGATGGGTGTCAGAGGAGAAATTTTCTGATGTCATGGTTACAGTGGGCTAAGTTTGCAGGCTAATAAATTTGTAGGCTAAATTGGCGGTAAACGTGAAGGCTGTTGGAGGGTTACTGATCCTAAGCTATTGTACAAGACAGCCATAGGTCAGGGTAACCGTTGGTATTTTTTGGGTTTGGTTTCCTGGATTTTCGTTTTTCGGGTTTGCAGTTTTTGTAATTACTTTTGTAATTATTTTGGTAATTAATTTTCTTGTAATTAAGTTGATTAGTGGTTACTGGTGATTGGGCTATGGATTTGTTTGTTGATTCGTTGGTGGTCAAGGATCAGGCTGGTACGGCAAATTTAGCGCAACAGTTGGCAGCTAAGGCTTTTCCAGGGATGGTTTTATTATTGTCAGGTGACTTAGGCAGTGGCAAAACCACATTTATGCAAAGTTTCGGGCGAGGCTTAGGGATTACTGAACCGATCACCAGTCCCACGTTTACCCTAATTGATGAGTACCACGAGGGACGTTTACCTCTGTATCACATGGATCTCTATCGCCTGGAACCAGAACAAACCAAAGGACTACATTTAGCGATGTACTGGCAAGGGGACGAGTTGCCCCCTGGGGTGGTGGCGATTGAATGGGCAGAAAGATTAAGTAATTTACCAGCAGCATATTTACCCGCAACTTATTTACGGATCAATATCAAGGTTGTAGAAGACGAGGATAATCCTGCTAGTGATGATGACGGTGGGGTAGAGGCTCAAACTGTCCTAAATAAAGATGCCCTAAGTGATGATCTAATTGATGATGTAATTTTAGACTTGCCCCAAGGACGGGTGATTGAATTAATAGGGGTGGGGCATGAGTACAAGATGCTGATCCAGGAGTTAATCAGTTAATTGATGGTTAACTCAAAATCGGTAAGTAAAAATATAGGGGAAATATAGGTGTGGTCTTGGTACGCAATCACTATGAATTATTAACTAGGATTATTAGCCCTGAGTCAGCCCTAAATTAGCTCTAAATCCGTCCCTGAAGGGTAAGTTTTCAGGGAGTCATACAGGGTTTAGGGAGGGTTTAGGGAGAATAGTTAACCTTAAGATTTACAGAAAAAAACGCCAAAACTGCATAATTCAGTGGTTGACAAAATTGAGCCGATCCCCCTACTTATGGTGTCCGACGCAATGCGCTAAAGTCTTGAGACGCTGTATATTGATTTTTCAACGGTTTTGATTTTATGGTTGCTCCAGTTTCTGCTACCGTCTCTGCCACGACCGATGCCACAGCCACCACGCCGACTAAAACCCAATATATCCTGATGAATGTGTTACAGGGTTTAAAGGGTACTGTTCAGGTTTTTGTCGCTTCTGAGCGTTCGCTTTACAATGATGTGATTGCCCAAGGTCTCCGCACTGCCGGACAGGGAACTCCGGTTTTATTGGTGCAGTTTTTTCAGGGTGGGATTCGTCAGGGTTTAAACCAGCCCCGTCATTTGATGGAACATCTGCAATGGTTACGGGCGGATATCCATCGGAATTTGCACGGACTAACTGCGGATGCGCTGACAGCGGCAGAAAAGGCAGCAATTTTGGAATTATGGCACCATGCCGACCATGTGATTCGTCACGGCAAATCGACCCACGTTATTCTGGATGAGGTGAATTTGCTCCTGGAATATGGTTTAGTATCTGAGGCGGTAATGTTAGACACGCTGCAAAATCGTTCCCATGCTGTGGATGTGGTGCTCACTGGGAATGGAATGCCCGAAGCAATTTTATTACAGGCAGATCAGGTGACGGAATATCGGAGTTAATTGCAGTTAGTGAAATAGATAGATTCTTTTTAAGCGCCTTAATTTTATCTTGAGTTTGTTTCTTGGGAGTTAGTCTGGATATTTAATCTTGAGGCTTGGTAATCAGTTGGGTTTCGATTCTAGAATTATGATTTGATGATGGATTACGGCGCTTAACTTCTTTTTGGGCATTTATTACAGAGCAGGTTCTCTATACTTCCTATGCATTCAGCTACATATACTTTTACCGCTCAACTTGCGATTGGTTCGGTTTTAATTTCGATCTTAATTAAGTATGGATTACCGCTCCTAATTACGACATTTTTCAGCGGGTTCAGTTTGTCTTTGGATGTCATGAATTGGCTGGCTTTGGGTTTGGTTTCCTTACCTGTGGTTGGTTATGGCGTGTTTTTGTGGTTCCGACGGTTTTAGAATGGCTTGAATTGGAAGAGATAGATATTAATAGAAAACAGAAGTACTGTAGATAAACTAATTTACTTCTGTTTTCTCTGGAATTTTCTCTGAACTGTTCCCTAAACTATTTTCTAAATCATTCCCTTTTCTAAATTGTTGTCTAAACCCTTGTTAAATAAGCTTGTAATTGATTCTGTAACTCTTGATAGTTGACAGGTTGATCTGGTGCGGTGGGTGTAGTTTCAATGGTCATACCTTGGGTTTGCACTCCGGTGGGCGCTCCATCCCAACATAACCACCGACTCCCTAAAGGTAAAGTTTGAATACTTTCCGGACGCGCCGTTAACCAAATTGTGGGCAAAGCGGGTAAATCTTCCGGAATGGGCTGATCCCGCCGCGCCAGACCCACCGCCGCCAGACTTTCTAAAACAATCTGATCCCCCTGTAATAAACCCTTCTCTGGCAACCATAACCGCACATTCAGACTTTGCCGCAAAGCATAGAAATATAAGGTTGCTGCGGTAACTACGGCTTCTTCAAAACTGTCTTGCGACCACTGCGGATGAGTATCCAAACCGATGACCACCTCTTGTCCGCCATTGGTAATCTCTAATTCTCGCACCTGTAATTCACCAATTTTGGCACTGGTACGCCAATGGATAAACCGTGTCGAATCGCCCCAACGGTAAGCCCGCAAAGTGCGCGTTAAGCCTTCCGTTGCGCTTTGATGATAGAGATTGCTCTGATAGCGCGGATTAGTTTCGTTCCCGAGATTGTCTAATAAAGGACAGCTATAAATCGGTAATACCACTGGATAAACAATTGCTTTCTGTTTTGCAGGACGATAGCGCCGACTACGATATAAACCAAAGGGACTAGCGGTGGCAATTTCTAATTTATGGAACTGAAAAACCCCGCGCCGCAACGTTCCCACTTGATAGCACCATGTATATGCTCCAGTTAAATTATCAATGATTACCCCTTGTTCCGTTACGTTGGATAAACCATCGGGCAAAACATCGCGTATCTCTAACCGTGATTTAACATTCTGACCACGGTTCCGGAAGATAACTTCCACCCATAGCTCATCTCCAGCACTGACTGGATCTAGTTTCGGACGTTCTACCAATAATTCCTTAATTACGCGACCTGGCAAAAAAATATTAATGATAATTAGAGCGAACATCACGCCACTAATCACATATAGCCAACCCGCCAAGGTATTAATCGCCGAGCCAAAAAAGAACAGCGCCAACATCAGCAGCATTCCGCCACTAAATTCTGGACTAGCGAAATGCCAAGCTAACCAGTTCATGAATTTCTGCCACCAAGAGCGGCGTTTGGGCTTGGGACGGGGCGAGTGGGTGGGATTCATAGGGAACAGGGCAAATGATAGTTACTAAAACCGTTGAATAACACCATTATGCCCATGATTTCAGAGATCCTCATCCTCTGGCTGTGCCCCGATCTCTGGCTCAATCCCCAAAGCCGTCAATTGTTGCCGAAGTTGTTCGTTGCGTAAACGTTCTTCAGCGACTTTTTGACGTTCCAGGGCAACTAACTCAATGCCACAGGGTAATAAATCTTGGTTTTGATCCCACCAGCGCAACCAAAAACTATTGATCCCCATGTATTGTCCTTGCCATACCCCCAAATGTAAGCCAATGGATTCGAGCCAGTGTAAGCCATTAGGTTTAGGGTCTTGTCTTTGGTATTGCCCATTGTGGTGGAAATATACTTCTAAACTGCCAGATTCAGGATCGAAAATGACATAGATCGGCACCTGGAGAATGCGCTCGTAAAACCACCATTTACCACAGGGAGAATTAGAATTCATGGAGTATTCACCGCAGTCACTGGCGGAAAGAAATTCCATCACAATGGCGGGTAAGTCACCCTGTGTCTTTGGGGTGTAACTGCGGCGGATTTTGGCTGCTGGAGGAGTAGGAATTACTTCAGGAATCCAGACCCAATCCGGTGCTTTAATCACCAGTTTGTCGTTGACTGTGGCACAAATCCCGAAATCCGTCGCCACAATCCCCGTCGCTGGCAATAACCCATGTAAGCCTAGAATTTCATTGAGGAACGCTGCTAGAAAGGGTTGAATTAGATTTTCCGCAGGATCATCGGGCAAAATGTAATCATCGGGCAGTAGTTCCCAAGTAATATCCAGTCTGGCATTTCGAGATTGTGGCAAATCAGATTGGGACAAACTAGATTGTGACAAGCTGGATTCGGGTAAACCAGATTGAGATAAACCAGACTGGGGTAAATCAGGGGTGATAACTGAGGGCAATACGGACATCGACACACCTCCGTAAAGGATGATTAGCCTTGATTTTAGCCCAAAGCACTCGCGACTAAATCTATTGCAAATCCATTAGAAATTGCTTACAAAACTGTTACAGACCCAATGCAGTGGCGCGGGCTTGCACTGCATCAATGGTAAACACAGCGGTAAATTGCAAACCTTGGGCAGCATAAAACTCTGCTCCACCCTGTTGCCGATCCACGAGGGTAATCACATCTTCTACGATAAAACCAGCATCCCGCAATTTTTCCACCGCAAACATCGCTGATTTGCCCGTAGTCACCACATCTTCTAAAACCGCCACCTTAGTACCAGGGGCGAGGGTGGGTCCCTCAATCCATGCCATGGTGCCGTGTCCTTTGGTTTGTTTACGGACGATCAGCGCGGGGACGGGTTGCTCTGCCAAAGCCGAAACTACACTCACCGCCGCCACAATGGGATCAGCCCCCAGGGTCAGCCCTGCCACCGCCCCAGTACCAGCGGGTAATAAAGGCAATAAAACCTGTCCCGTATAGAGCGCCCCAAAAGGATCTAAAGTGACCTGCTTGCCGTTGATGTAATAGGTGCTTTTCTGTCCTGAGGATAAAGTGAAATCACCGCTCTTATAAGCCCTTGTACAAATTAAATCTAGTAATGCAGTGCGAACCGAGTCAATGTTTGTCATGTTTTGAATGATCTTCTTGAGTAATTTGGTTGGAGTGATCCTTGGGAATAATCCTATTTTCTAAGGAGATGGGCGGCAGTAGTCACAGAATTTGATTAATTATTTGATTAATTTCCCCTGGATTTTTGCGCTAGTTGCAGCAAATGGTCTCCTCACCCCCCCTGATCTTGACCGATATTTCACCCGCGTTCACCGCATTCACCCCTAAATCAAAACCTCTATG
>JBIKNH010000221.1:0-6907 GCA_044358815.1 Pseudanabaenaceae cyanobacterium
ATATTGGTTACCCTCCGTAAGTCCCCTGTTTTCTAGTGTGACGGTGTTGATGGGGGTGGGTGGTTTGATGCTGTGGTTTGGCGATAAAATCACGGCTCCGGAAAATGCCCTTGTGGGTGGTGCAGTCTTGGCATGGGCAACCCTGGCGGGGGCTGTGTTACAGTGGCTGATTCAATTACCCGCCCAGTGGAAGTCAGGCATGGGAGGGTTGAGGTTGCGCTTTAATTTTGGGCAGCCTGCCGTCCGCGAAATCATGAAGATCATGGGTCCAGCGACGTTTTCTTCGGGGATGTTGCAAATTAATGTCTGGACAGACTTGTTTTTTGCGTCGTTTATTCCTAATGCTTCGGCGGCGGTGTCAGCGATGGGGTATGCCGGACTGTTGATCCAAACACCGTTGGGGATTTTGTCCAATGTGATTTTAGTGCCGTTGTTGCCGATGCTATCGAAGTTAACCGATCCCAGTGATCGCCCAGAGTTTCGGCAGCGGATTCGTCAAGGCATGGTATTAACCGCTTTGACGATGTGGCCCATTGGTGGGTTAATGACGGCGGCAGCAGTACCGATCACTCAAGTGGTTTATGAGCGCTATGCTTTCACCACCGAAGATTCCCAGTTGACCGCTGCGGTGTTGATGGCTTATGCCGTGGGGATGTTTGTCTATTTGGGGCGAGATGTGTTGGTGCGGGTGTTTTATGCCCTGGAAGATGGGGATACGCCCTTTCGGATTAGCATTGTCAATATTTTCTTAAATGGTTTGTTTGATTTCCTATTAGTCAAACCCTTTGGTGCGCCTGGGATTGTCCTAGCCACAGTAACGGTTAATCTGCTGTCTATGTTGGTGATGATCTATTACTTGGATCGGCGTTTAAATGGCTTGGGCTGGCAGTCTTGGCTAGTGCCTATTGGCGGTTTGGCAGTGCTGGGTGGAGTCGCGGGTTTAGTGTGTCGTTTTAGCTATGACTGGTTAATTCACATGACAGGGGGTGGCGGTTTCTTTGTCAAACTCCTGTGGCTAGGGGTCGCCAGTGGCTTAGGTTTAGCAGTTTTTGGTGGTGGGGCACTTCTGCTGAAGATTCCTGAGGTGAATGAGTTTAAGGAAATGGTACGGCAACGGTTGCGGCGCTAGGGTTTGAGATAGGCTTTGGGATTTTGTCAAATTACATTTGTTTAAAATGTTTATAGATGGGGCTTCGACTACGCTCAGCTAGCTTACACCGAGGGCTGAGCGTAGTCGAAGCTGTATTTTTCATTTGAATTATGCTGCGTTAAATTAAGAATGGGACGTTATTTGGGGCTATTGTTAGACAAGATGTCTGACCTACAAGGCATCAATAAAGGTGGGACGGACATCTTGCCCGCTTATCTCCTTACAAGACTGTCCCAGAATTATCTGAAATAACTATATCTATTTAGAACTGCCTAAAAGCTTGCCAAAATTTTACTAAAAACTGCCATTGACTGAAAAATACAACCCTGAATCTTGCAGATTAGTTCCAGGGTTTTTGGCATCAACCAACGGTAAGCCATAGTCTAACCTTAGGGTGAGGTTTTTCATGGGCTGATAGATTAAACCCGTGCCGACACTCGCCAAAACCTGAGGGGTGGGATTGGTCGGTACGCCTCTGGTGTTCCAAATTACACCCGACTCTATAAACGGTAGGATTTTGACTATGCTCACACCGTCATTGTCACGGACCAGGGGCATTTGCCACTCGATAGAACCTTGGATGCCGCTGTCACCAGTGAGTTGATTTTGGCGATACCCCCGCACAGAATACATGCCACCAACACTAAAACGATTTAATGCCATCAAACGGTCACCGGTGAATTGAGTATTCAGACGAAATGACAAGAGGCTATCGCGATCGGCACTGACCCGCTGCACCCGCAATACTTGACCATTCCACGAGAAGAACCGCCCATCAGGAGTGCCATCGGTGCGAACCGTTGCCCCAAATGCATCCACTCCCAAGTTAAACGAAGACCGTAACGCCCAAGCCCCTTGGTTGTCTCGTTCAACGTACTCTTGGGTAAAACGGAAGACCCGTGCTTGGGAAGTGCCATCACTGAATTTTTGGTTTTGGAAGTTAAAAGATTGTCCATTAAAAGTAGAAGCACTGTTTTCCGCACTGAAACTTAAACCAAGGGCAAACTCTTCCCGCGTGGTGCGTACTAGGGGCTGACGATAGGCTAATTCATAAACTTGGGAATCGGTGGCGATATTCAAACCGGCAAATTGAGGATCGCTAATGGGATTATTGCCGAAGGATGCATTGAGACTTAAAGTACCGCCGTTATGACTGACGGGGTAAGTATAACCAAAGGAATAAGCATTGGCAGTTCCAGAGCGAGTGTAGTTCGCTGAGAGGGCATCTCCTGCACCAGTGAGGTTTAATTCCTGCGCCCCCAATCCCAACCGGAAAATGCCTGTGGTCGTACTGCCATAATTATCAATAAAAGCCCTAGTACTAAACGACGGTGCTTCCGTTACCACTAACTGAATTACGCTCTTGTCTGGAGCATTAGTGGTAGACCGTGTTAGATTAGCTCGCAAATCGCCAATTAACGGCTCACTACGCAACAACTGTAAATCTTCCTCAAGGCGGGAGAAGTTGAGAGGTGTTTTTGCGCCACTGAGGACCCGTTGGCGAATGTAATCCTCATTGAGTCTGCCGCGATCGTTGCCTGCCCAGCGAATTTCGACATTTTCTAAGGCTCCTTCTAGTACCTGGATCGTGACCACACCATTACGGATGACCTGGTCCGCTGGAATAATTGCCCTAGAAGTAATGTAATTGCGCTCTTGATAAATTTGAGTAATCTTATCCGCTACTTCCCGCAGTTGGTTAATCGTCACTGATTTACCTTCTAGGGGAGCGGTCAGGGCACGAATTTCCGATTCGGTTAAAATCGTGCTGCCCACAACCCGAATTTGTCGCACGGGAATTAGGGTCGGTTGTTTTACCTGTGGGGCTTGTGGTGCTGGAGTGGTAGGACGGCTGGGGGCTGGTTTAGGAGGTTGGTTTGATGTGGGCGCAGGGGTGGGTTTTGTGGGGGAAACATTACCCGATGGTTTTGGGGCAGGAGTCGCACTGTTCGGCTTAGGGCTGCTATTTGGCGGGTTCTGTGGGGGCGGGTTCTGTGGCGACTGGTTTGGTGGCGCTGCCAGAGGATTTTGGCTGACTAGGATGCCCTTTGGCTGTCCATTACCTCTGTTACTGGTTTTAGCTACGTTTCCCTTACCTGTATTACTTGTGTTATCCCCAGAAACCACCCTAGGAACTATGGCGGTTCCTCCCTGATTTGTCGGCACTGGAGCATTGGTCGTGGTAACAGCAGATCCTTGATACTGACCACTTCGACCACTGGGCTTAGGGGTTTCTAGGGGCAAACCATAGACCATCCCCCCATCAGCCAAGGCGGTTAGCAGTGCCAAAATACTGATATGACTCAATCGGCGAATCAATTGGTAACTCAGGCGGTGACTTGACCCCAAACTACGATTTATCACCAGACCGCCGAGATTATTACCAATATTGCTGACATTGCTAACCAAAGCCCAGAGGTTTCTGGTGGATCGTCCCGGACTTCTGAGCAAACCGATGAGGGATTTAGTCATACTTTTAAGCGTTGGCGCAGTGATGGGTTCAATATTGGGCTAATTTTGACAAACAAATTTTGATTCAAACAACAGCAAATCAGCGGCAAATTTGCAATTAAGTGCGACTAAGTCTGGAGCTTCATGATTAAGATATTTAGGAAAGATCAATATTCTTTTGACCGAAATCCGCGATAGTGAATCCATTGCACCACAATAATTCATCGGAGTAGATACATTGGGGCATAAAAAACAGGTAATACCCCACACCCTAGTCATCCCTCATTGCTAGGCTCAAACCCAATTCAGTCCCTGTAGAGCGAGTTTCTAAAGTAATTGTGCAAAGTGATTGTGCAAAGTGATTTCGTAGAGCGATTTTGTACGGCAAGTTTAATTAATACCCATTTAATTAATACCCATCAAGCTCTTAGCCATAGGGAAATATAAAGACCACAGCCTTGGATCGGGGCGGTTTTGCCAATTCTCACGGTTAGTTTGTAATTTCAAAATAATTGCGGCTCGATCCGCTGACTGAGCCGTGACTTTCACCGACACACTAGACACAAATACCTCTTGATCAAAAGCCTGTTGTGTGGCATTACGCGCCAAAGACTCTGCCTTACGTACTAAGATTGTGTAGGTTTCATTACGGTTGACCCGTAAGCGAATATCTACCTCCCGATGCTCGGCATCACTAGGCAGCGCTATCCCTAGAGTTGCTAACAGCACTAAAGGAAATAACCCAAAAACGCGATGGACATATTTCATAGAGGTTTACCGCAAAATTCGTCAAGATACTAGCAAAAAAAATCGCGAAATATGTCATATTGTCTGCAAACAAATTTCAACGGTAACTTTCATGGTAATTTCCATGACTGATCTTGATCTGAAGAGAACTAAAGGCTTACCAAAAATCTAGAGGCAAAAATTACAATTAATAATAAATTAATCATAAAGTTACATAAAATTACAAAATCAGATTTCTAATTGGCAAAATGACGCTAAAGTATGGCTGATTTGCCCAGTGGTACGTGTAGGGGATATATTATGGCGAACACTCAGATCCGTAACTTGCTCACCGAAATTAATGCACTGTTGCAACGACCACCCCAGATGGCTAACGGTGCAGATCAGGTTCTTGCGTCTGAAGAATGGCAATATCGAGAACAACTGAAGCAATTGCGCTCTCGGCTCGAAGCGATGACCGATGACAGCCAAATTGATGCTCTGGAGCAAAAGTTTCGTGCCTTAGTCCACCAACTTCAGCCATTACAGGCATCTGCGCCTCAGATATCCGATCTTAATGTAATACCTTTGCCTGCGGTGCCCCCTTTACCGCCGCTGAAAAGCCGTGACCAAAGAGATATATCCCGTCCCATGCCTTTGCCGCCCCTTAGTCCTGTGGGTGGCAATACAGGACCATCACGTCCTCAACCTGCCAATGAACCTAATCCCAGTGAAACTGATACTAATGAACTTGATACCAGCGAACCTGGTGTGATGTCTGATCAGTCTCCTAGGGAGTCAATCATTGCCACCACTGACTTTAGCCAACCCTTACCACTGCCACCTAATTTAAAAGCTCCCCTAAATTTACCTCCAAACGTTTCTAGTCCAAGACATTCAGGGCGTGCTGTAGTTGCCCATAGTGCCAGTGTAGGGGCGGAGGCAGCGCCTGATGTGGTGACTGGGACTTTAACTGGTAGTGTAACTGGTCCTGTACGGGGTGAAGTCAACCTGACTGAAACAAATCCTCCCGAAGAAGACATTACCGCCGATCTCGGACCCAGTGTTAATGATGGCGGTTCAACACAGGAACTAGAAGATCAGCAATTGGTAGATGTTGCCGGATCGGCTGGTTTCGAGCCTAAAAGTCCTACCCCAGAAATTACTCTTCCGGTTGGCACTGCTGCCGTTGGTTCTAGTTTAGAGCCGCAACTTCTAGCACTCCTAGAACAGGTGGTGCAAAAAAGCGTCCAACAAGCGGTACAGCAATCTTTAAATACCGAACGAGCGGTGATCCTTAACGAAATTTCCCAAACTATTGCCCAAAATATTACCCAGAATACTCCGCCTACTCCCGAAGTTAGTCCCGCTGCTGTAAGTAATCCCCGTTATGAGCGTTTAGAAGAGGAAATTGCAAATCTAAAATTACAAAAAGAGTTACTGAATCAAGAGATTAGTCGCCTAGCCAATGCCCAAGAGTCTTGGTCTAGTCAAGTTGCCACAATGCAAGCGCAACAAAAAGAAGGTTTGCAGAAGTCTTTAGAGTCAGCGGTTCAGGAAGCGGTGCAAAGTGCCATGCAGAGTGTGGTGCAAGATACCCTAGAGCAAACGATTGAACAAGCTTTACAGAGTAAGTCACAACTCCAATCCCAGGGTAAATCAAACCTTGTGGAACCTTTAGCTGATGCACCAAATGAGGTGATAACTCCCATTGCACCGGAGTTAGTTTCCCAAGTACAGCAACAAACTGATCGCTTTTTATTAAACCTAGATGCGATGTTTAATGCTACATTCCAAAATCTAGAACATGATTTGGAAGGTTATAAAGCTGCTTTTGAAAAGAAGTTATCTTATATTGAGCAATTAGAACATCGTGGTGAGGCTCTGTTAGAGTCAATTATAGCAAAAGTGGATTCCGGCGAATCTGCTGCTGTCAACAGTTCTAAGGATGTCCGACCAGCTTTTAATGAATCTGGGGTTATAGATTTGCCCCCAGAGATTGACCCCAGTTATCTGTCCCCAGTCCAAGAATATGTAGACGAGTCTCTCATTGAGCGATTATTATCCATCGATAATGAGCCAACGTCTGATCCCGTGCAAGCATCAGACTCGGACGATAGCTCCATTGATGCTGAGTTACATCATTTGAGTGATGTATTAGCAGAATCGGAAATAGTACCACCACATTATTCTGCCTCGATGGAAATTGTAGAGAGTGAGTGGTTGGAAGTTACTGAAGATGCCACCTCAACTGCTGAACCACAGGATCCAACTGTCGCTGAGGGTAATTCGCTCAATTTGGAAGTCCCTCAAGATACCGCTCAGATTCTTGATCTAGAGCCAAGTCATGAAACCAGCACCATTGAGGATTTATTAACTCTGTTTCCAGAGGATGAACTGTTCGCCACAATAGATGAGGCTAGCCCTATAGTGACGAAGATAGATGGTCATGATTTAGCACAATGGCAGGAAATCTATGCCGATGATGT
Organism: Pseudanabaenaceae cyanobacterium; assembly: GCA_044358815.1. Lineage (GTDB taxonomy): Bacteria > Cyanobacteriota > Cyanobacteriia > Pseudanabaenales > Pseudanabaenaceae > JBAXSK01. Next base: position 6,817 of record JBIKNH010000221.1, read on the forward strand.
GACTATTGCTGCTGATACAAGAAGTTATCATCTTAGAGATAGAGATACTGATGAGCATTTGGTTTCCGATTTGGTTCCTGATTTAAATCAT
>JBIKNH010000222.1:0-6892 GCA_044358815.1 Pseudanabaenaceae cyanobacterium
AAGCAGATTTCCAAAAGGCGGCGGCACTCTACAAGCAACAGGGGAATGAGGAATTTTATGGTTATACGATGCAGGAAATTGAGAAGTTGCCTTAGTGAGTATCAGTTAAGGGAATTGTGCTATGCATGATATAACTTTTTAGGTGACAATGTGTACAGATATATCCATCACCTCAGTCAGTTAATCCCAACCTCATGGCTCTATCTTTTGTTGGTCAAGATTTACGGAATCGCTCTTTCAAGGGACGACGCGACTTAGCGGGGGCAGATTTCACAGGGGCGGATCTGCGGGGCTGTGATTTTCGTGGCGCTGATCTGACGGGTGCAAATTTCACAGGAGCCAAAACTGGTAAGAGTCGTAGGCAGTGGATGATTCTTATTGCATACGAGTTTTCAATGAGTTTTTGCTTACTGACCTTATCTCTACTCCCTTACTCAACCGCTGATGTATTCATACATCTTTACATGCTTACGAAAATCGATCCGCATTCATTTATAAAGATAACTTCCATCTTATTTATTGGTGTGTTTTCAGTTGCTGGGGTTATTTTGCGTACAAGCACAGGTGCAACTTTTAGGACGGGTGCAACTGGAGCAGCATTAGGATTTCTTATAGCATTAGCGTTTGGATTATTACACCAAACTTATAACGTATTTTCGGATGGCAAGATTTCCGAATATTTCTTTAACATCACTATCTGTGTAGGTATTATTGCTTTGATTTGGTATATTCTGCACAGAATAATTCGATTTATGAGGCAGGTAATAGGTACAGACTTGAACGGTGCAGATTTGACTGGGGCTAAGTTTGTCAATACTCAATTACGAGTAACAGACTTTACCAATGCTAATTGTAATTGGGTAAATTGGCAGGGAGTCAAGTTTTATCTTTGTAAGTTACCCCACAGTATGGCAAATAAAAAAGTTCGCTATCTGTGCTGTAATCCTGATAAAGGAAGAGGACAAGACTACACATCGTTAGACTTCCGTAATACCTACTTAGAGAATGCTGATCTAGTTGATGCTATTCTCTGTCATGCCAATTTAAACGGTGCAGATCTGCGCGGGGCAAAGCTAATCAATGCGGATCTGAGTAATTCCCAAGCATTAGGTACAGATTTTACAGGAGCAGATTTTTCCGGCGCGAGGATTGCCAATTGGGGGATTAATCCTGAAACTAACTTTGAGAATGTGAGTTGTACTCATGTGTACATTGACAAAGGCAGGCAAGAACGGAAGCCCGCTAGTGGTGAATTTGCGGAAGGGGATTTTGCGCTTTTGGTGGGCGAATTTACCAATACCTTGGATTTTCTGTTTAAGAATGAAATTAATTCTAGTGCCTTTCAATATGCAATGCAGCAAATGCTGAGCAAAAATCCTGAAGCGGAAATATCCCTTAACCAAACTAAATTTATTGGACAAGATAAAGAGTCTCTCCAAAGAAGCTATGATGTGCTTAGTGATACTGACACAAGCAGACTCCATGCGGACTTTTCAGAAGCTTACGATGCGGGAAAACGCCTTTATCCAGAAGCTAATCAACTTATTAGAGATTTAAACGGTAAAATCATGCTCTTAGAAAAGGAGCTTAGAGCCGAAAAAGACGCGCGAATTGCAGATTTAAAAGATGCAAGTACAGGTTTTAAGGAAATTGCTAGAATTCAAGCTGCTACACCTAGCACCATAAATAATACTCAACAACTGGTTCAAGGAGACCAAAATAAAGTGTCTGGTAAAGATCAAAACACAAACACTACCTTACAATCTGGTGGCGGCAACATGACCGGAATAACCGTCGCTGGTGGTGACATTAGCGGCACGGTCACCGTCACCATTCAACAACTGCGAGATAGCGACACCCCCGAAGCGCCCCAACTTGCCGATCTGCTGACTCAACTGCAACAAGCCATTAACGAATCTACAGAATTAGCCGCCCCAGACAAAGAGAAAGCCTTGAAATATCTGGATAAGATCGGCAAACTCGCCAACGATCAAGAACCCGACCGCGATGTGATCAGTATGGCAATTGATGGCATCTTGGGCATTGTCAGCAAAGCAGCCAAACTACTCGCTCCTGTCCAAGGAATTGCCGATGGATTACGGAAACTGCTGAATCTGTAGCCTTAGATTTAGAGAGCTAACTTTCCGCGCATTCCTTAACTACATCTCAATCTACATCTCAATAATGTCAAGATCCGGCTCCTTGGGAGGACTATTTAGTTGAGCCTTGCGCCGACGAGAACGCCAATAGAGCAACACTCCCAAAGGCACTAACCAATAGGGCGCAAACACCAGCAACCACACACTCAGCTTCAACAAACCAACACTAAAACCAGAGACCGCATTCGTGGCACTCTGCCAAGTATCTTGCACCTGAGAACCTAAATCTCGTTGGGGCGTAGGTTTTACCACCGTATCCGATAGCCTTAGTTCCACCGTTGAATAGGCAACTTGATTCTTTAAATTAGTCACCGTAGCATCAAGTTGTTCAATGGATTCCCTAACTCGGCTCAACTCCTGAGTTACTTTGAGGACATCCCCCACCGAGCCAGTCTGCTGCAAAATATTCTGTAATTGCGTTTCGGTTTGGCGTAAATTCTTCAGTCGCGCTTGCAAATCCACCAACTGAGTGGAAACATCTTCAGCTTTTATGGCACGATTGCGCACCGTTCCCAATTGTGCCATCGCTTCCAGGATCACATCTAATCGCTCTTGGGGCACACGCAGCTTAATCGAAATCGACTGATAAATTTCATCACTACCTGACCGCCAATCCTGTAACTCTAAAATATCTCCCTGATACTTCTGCACCAACAGATTGACATTTTTCATCGTCTCTTCAATTGATTTAACTTGCAATGTGATTTGTGCTGACTTAATCAATTGCGGACGACTCTGGGGCGGTTTATTCCCTAAAGCATCTTTCCCAGAAGCTTCTTTACTAGCTGTAGCATTTTCTTCCCCTGAAACCGGAACAACAGCAGGGGCAGCAGGTACCGCCGCAGTCATTGCAGGATTACCCGCCCTACTTTGGGACTTGTTGGGCATACTAGAACTACAACTACCTAAGGCTAAAGTTACAGTGAGACTAATGCCCCACCACAAACCAGCACCGAACCGACGAAACCGCAGAGATTGCAAACGATGGTTACCACAATGATGAGTGAGGGGAAACGGAATTAGTTGGATTGGCAGCATGGATATATTTCCCTAGAGAATTAGACACAAAAACTCAGGCTTTTACTGACCATAGACTTGAATTACCGTAGGTTAACCACACTCCCCATTTCTGGGTAACCTGAGCTACTATTTGAGACAGATTATATATTGAGAAATACTTTAGGCGCAGCCCAAACTAGGGCAAAACCCATAAAGTAGATCGCTTAGATATAGCTTAGATGACGCAATACTACGGCAATTATTATGAACAAATTTTGGTGTTTTTGGCGTGGTTTAAGTCGAGCCTTGGTTAGCCAAACTAGAGCAAAGTTACACGCCTTGTCCTCGTTCAAACTATCTCGTCCCACGGTTTCTACTATGCTGCGCACCTCTTTAGCCCTTGGACTCATTATCAGTTTAGTATTTGGTCATGCTCAGGATGCCCTAGCCCGTCGCGGTGGTGGTCGGGCTGGCGGTAGTTCCTTCGGTCGCTCTGCCCCCGTCCGCAGTAACCCCAGCCGAGGCGGTGGCAGTTATGGCGGCGGCTACAGCCCAAGTTATGGCGGTGGCGGTGGTTTCTTCTTCATGCCCTTATTTTTTGGGGGCGGCGGTTTTGGCGGTCTATTCGGCTTGATTATGTTGATGGTGATCGCCAGTGTGGTGCTGCAAGCTTTTCGGGGTTGGCGCGGTGATGGTACTGGCATTACCAGCGATGACAGCAAGGTAACTGTGGCAAAAATTCAAGTTGGACTGTTGGCTTCGGCACGAGGTTTGCAACAAGAACTCACCCACCTTGCCCTAGACACGGATACTGGTTCTACTTCAGGTCTAACATCACTACTACAGGAAGCAAGTGTGTCTCTGCTGCGTCACCCTGAGTATTGGGTTTATGTCAGTAGCGCCAAGGAAAATACTAAATTTGCTTTAGCCGAAAGTAAATTTAATGGCTTGGTAATTTCCGAGCGGCAAAAACTCAATGCTGAGGTGTTGTCTAACAGCAACGGGCGTTTGTCCCAAGGCAAAAATCCTGAAGCTTTGCCCAATGGCGGCGGTGTGAGCTTAGAAGATCCCAGCGAATATATTGTGGTGACAATGTTGGTGGCAGTGGCAGGGGAAAGCCTCGCTAAACTACCGGAAATCCGCAGTTCTGAAACCCTGAAACAAACTTTAACTGCTCTGGGTTCTGTTCCCCAAGACGATCTTCTCGCTATCGAGATTCTGTGGGAACCTCAGTCAGAGGACTACACCCTTACCAGTGATGAGGTTCTAACTACTTATCCTGATTTGGTACGGATTTAGGATTTGAGTCTAGAGTAGTTTTTTGTGAATAAGTTTGTAAATAACTTGCTTTGTAAATAACTTGCTCTGACAAGTTGTAGCTGTTTCAGTTAAGGATGGTCCAACAAAGGAGACGGCTCAACGGACAAGATGTCCATGCCACGTTTCTTCATCGCTCCTAGGTCAGATATCTTGTCTGACAATGCTCCCAAATAACGTGCCATTCTTAATTTGATTGACTGTACTACTAAATTTCCCTCATCAACCCAAAGCGCCATCCGTCAAACTGAAAAGAAGACAGTGGCGCTTTTTTGTTTTTGGGGATTTATTTTCTGGGATCTGTTCCCAATGTCTCGGTATATCTTGGCAAAACGAGCACATCAGCAACAAATCCCAGTGAAAGTCTACTAGTTGAGATCTGACAATTCCAAAACTAATTCCAAAACTTCTCTAGGCAACCAAGGCGGAGTAACTAAATATCAGAGAGCTAATCTGGGGCAAGCCAAGTGCTGGGAAATCTCAGGCAATACCTAGGAACCTAGACAAGACTAGGCAAGATTAGCAGCGGCTAAACAGGCATCAAACGAAGGAAATACGGCAAATACATTGTCCATGCGGGTGATCTCTAGGACTAACTGCACTTGAGGTTGAATGCCGCATAACAGGAGGTTACTACCTTGGCTGTGCATCCGCTCTAGGGCAGCGGTCAGTTTGCGCAAACCTTCACTATCGATAAAATCAATGGTTTGCATGTCTAGCATGATGCTAGGGACGCGCTGATCATTCATCATCCGGTTGGCGGCGATCCAGGCTTCTACTTTAGCGAGTAAATCACTGCCCGTCACAACATCTAAAGCTTTGATGTCAAGGTGCAAAGAGAAAAGTTGTTGTCCTTGGATTACGGGTGTGGCGGTGGTTAAGGTTACGGTGGTACTCATCTTCATTGCTCCAAAAAAGTTAGTTAGGTCGGTTAATTTCAACGAAGGGTCATTGCCAAGGAAGGATGGAATGGGTCAACTAGCTATAAGTCAAAAGCTATAAGTTAAAAGAGTTAAAGAAGAAGTTCTATGCTTTTTGTTCCCAGTTCTCTCTAACATCTTGGATGCTCCTTTAAAAACGCTCTTGAAGAGGAAAGTTATTTGGGGAGTTAATAAGGGGAGTTAACAAATTGGGGTTGACTGCTCTAACGACCTACATGTGCTTCATTATTCCCCTAGGCTCTGGATTTGCCAACAGGTCTTGGATATAGAAAGTTATCAAAAAAGTCATAGAAAGTTATTTAAAAGTTACTTCTTAGGTGAATCTTTCATTTGCCCAAAATATCTGTAATGGAAACTACAAAAAACCTTATTAGGATCTAGAATTTTTGTCGTGTAATTATCGTGTAGTTTTTGCTGTGTAATCGCTGCTTTTCGAGTCATAGTGATCGTAACGGGTGTTTGTGGGGATATTTGTAGGGGTGTTTATGGGGCTTGACATTGCCGCCGAGTCACACCATAGAATAACCACTGATTAAGTACTGCAATACATAGATAATTCCCTATAAATGAAATCATCCGTCACCGTGAGGCTTAAGGCTGTATCCATAAGCACAAGGGTGAACTGATTTCCTGTAGGTTATTGAGGGGCAGTACAGCGCCAAACTTTTACTGTGGCATCGTAGCTGGCGGAACTCAGGCATGGTGTATGGTTGCCTTGCTGGGGATGCCATGCTAGGGCACTGACGGAATCAGTGTGACCTCTAAGGATATGCAGGTTTTGCCCTTCAGTGGTGGCGTTGGTGATGTCCCAACATTTAATAGTTTTGTCCCAACTACCACTCCACAGTTGCCGATCACTAGCGAAAACCAAACTAGATACAGTCCAGCTATGACCCTTGATTGTGGTTTTGAGGATTTGGGCGTTCGGTCTACGTTTTTGGATCTGTGCCATTGACCATACATAAATCATATTGTCCTGCCCCCCACTAGCAAGCCACTGGCTCCCAGTGCTGTTACAGTCTGCATCATGGCTCTTGGGACTAAAAGCCACAGCGGACACCCCCCAGGTATGGTGACGGATTTGATGTACTAGCTCTAGATGAACCACATCCCCCGCAACTAACTGCCAAACTTTGACAGTACGATCACTGCTACCTGTGGCGACACATTTACCATCAGCGCTAATGGTTAAGCTTAAAATCCCCAAATCATGGGCATTGGCAAACCGATCTAACAATTTACCATCCGCTGACCAGATACAGATTGATTTATCGGCACTAGCGGTAATGATTTTCTGGCTATCGGGGGTTATGGCTATGGCAGTGATGGTTTGACTATGGGCGGCGATCGCCAAGGGTGGCTGAATTATGGTTTGATTAGTGCCCACAGCATGTAATACCAGGCTGCCGTCGGCTCCCCCACTGGCAAAAAAGCTATGATTCGGTGCAACGGCTAAGGCTTTGACAAAACTGGTAT
>JBIKNH010000223.1:0-6851 GCA_044358815.1 Pseudanabaenaceae cyanobacterium
ATAAATCTTGATATTCTGGAATCGTTGCACTGGCAGCCGTAGCCATGCGATGGACATTTAAGCCTTCAATAGACTGCGCCTCAATACCGAGAAAACCGAAACGATTCATATCAAATCCCTTAATATTCTGATCCTTCCCATTGGGACCAGTTACACCCGCTCTTCCATTCCAAGGCTGAATATCTTGATAAGCTGCATTTAAAACCGATGGAACTAAAATATCTAATTTGTCTAAAACCGTTGGTGGTACTGTAGGATCACGATGTCTTAATTCATTGAATCCTAAACCTCCCGCTCCTAAACCTTGGGCTAAATTGGCACCGAAACCAGCTTGGGCAAAATGACAAGAAGCACAGCTTGAAGTTTGCCAGTGTTTAGGACTAAGGGTATTGATACTTAATGCCGTTTCATGAAATAACAATTTGCCTAAATGCACTTTCTCTGGAGTCAAAGGATTTTTAGGATCGGCAGGAATCTGGCTTAAATCTTTACCATCTGGTAACATGAAGTATTCAATTCCCTTACCACTCGGAGCTGCACCTTTAACAAATTGCCGCAGTTGTTGACTTAAATAATGCTGGTTAGAGTTTTGACTAGTGGATATTTGGGTATTTACCGATGGACTTGCCGACTCATCCTGAGCATAGACAGGTTCTGTAATAATATTTGTAATGCTGAGTGACCAAAAAAATCCAATTAGAATCAGGGAAACAATTGTTTTAAACATATCTAAACATGAGTCAATTTAATATTAATCAAGGGGAATTAATGTCAAAATCCCAATTTAATAGTTGAGCTTATTTCCTTGCTAATTTAGCTTCTCGATCTTCTACAATATGGGCTAGATAAACTGAAATCGGCAAATTCAATAGGGGATGATAAACTACTTCATCTTCTTGTTTCACTAAAAAATCCGCCACAGGTGATGCTGCTTGATGATGATCCAGAAATTCTAGTTGTTGAGTTACCAAGTTAAGCGCATATCCCGCACTGATGGTGACCCATTCCCCATCATTTCTTTTGAAATCAGTCACTATATATCGACTGGACTGCTGATCGCTAGTAGAAACTAAATCAAGTGTAATATTAACAGGCCAACCAGTGCCCAAATAACGAGCAATATCCCTTAGGTGATTACTCAGTTTCAGTAATTCCTGACGGTTATTAATTTTAGCTAAGGTTTGGGGGGTAATATTTAAGTTAAAATCATCAATAATAACTGGCGTGGTAACTTTGCGATCAAGACTTAAATCGTATTCAAGGTTTGTCTTAGCGTAAGGATTACCATATTCAGCAAATCCAGGTAAAGTATTAGTCAAACTCACAAAAAGGATAACTACAAAACTCAGCAAAATAGCCCAAATCTTTGTAGTTATCCCTGTAAGTGGGGTCAATTTCTCTAATTGCCTTTCTGGTGTTTTTATGACCATCTAGTTAATCGCATCCTAATAGTATTACAGGGGAAAAATCATTTACATTTAGTTTTCTTGGGGAGATACTTCAGGCTCAGGATTGGATTGCGGTGTACGTTGTTCTGCTGCAAGAGGTTGTAATTGATCATTACTGACAGCATTGATCAAGTCTCTATAAACACCAACCAAAGCAACATTGCGCGTCAGGTATGTTTTCCCAGTTCTCACATCTAAAATTGCTAAAGTTAAAACGGAAGCTTTACCATTAGGGGGTTGAGAAAGTTCAGTCAACTTCTGCTGATTAATGCCCCGTAGTTGAGACTTTAGCAAAGTACTCAAATCACCAGAATAAAATGGCATAACCTTCTTAGTATCTGGGGAGTAGTAACCAACCACGCGCAAATCTCTGCGCTTGACTGGTTTAGCTCTATTAACACCAGCCCTATTAGCTACAGTAGTGGGGCATTTAGTAGCCAAGGGAAATGTAAGTGGAGTCTTAGGATCTATGGCATCAACTTTCTCAATGCTTTGTCGCACTAGCTTAGTATATTCTGCCAAACCCATTTGTTTAGGAGTTTTGCCATTACTGCATTCCGTAACTGGAGCACTAGAAGGAGGAGCAGATTCGGTTTCGGGTGGATTCTCAAGCATGGTTTCCGCTGTCTCAGCCTGTGGTTGGTTCGGATTTGGTGCTGATTGTACTTCGGCTTGAGAAGAACCAGAACTACATGAATATTGGCTTACAGCAATACAGACACTCAATAAGACTATCTGGATCAGTCTAGAGATTCTCATAAATTCACTAATCACTTATTGTAGAATAACAGCTTAAAGTAACGGCATTTTAGAATAACGGCAGCCGATTGAGATTTTCAGTTAAGACTCCATTCAAAGCATCACGACAAAGAGCATTAGGATGAACTCTCAGTCTGCTTACTTTCCCCGTCTTCTTGTTTTTGACTAACAGAGTGAAGCGAGAATTTCTAATATATTGACGAAGGTTACCGCTGGCATCTGCGATCAAAACCGAATCTTCCATTTTTCTTGATGATAAGACAGTTTGGGAGGATGTGGATAAATTACCATCGTTGCGCAACTCAACACCAAACATATCTTTCAACATTTTTACTTTGAAGTTACGTCGCTCACCGTTAGCATTAACAAAGCCAATCGCTACATATTGATTTGCTGGAATTGATGTATCGTCTTCTGCTCCATTACGAATTTTAACTGGATAATTTGTTCGTAATGGAAATGTGTAAGCAATGTCTTCAGGATAAACAGCTACCCGTTCATCGGCTGACCGAATTGCCGCCATAATCTCATTACTAGATATTACCAAAGGTTCCATTTGCAGATATTCTAAGCCTACTAAATCACTGTTTTGGCTTGATAATTCGGCAGGAAGTACTGAGTTATATCCTGAAGTATATCTGGTGATGAAATTCTGTAATGCCTTGGCTGGTTCGGCAAGTAATAGACAAACCAGCACTGCACTAAGGCATAACAAGGCAGGAACAACTAACTTTATAGAGTTCCTAAACATAGCTACACAATTCCACGAACACGGCGCAGGTTGTTGTTCAGAGTGGCGTTAACTAAGTCACGGCAAAAAGCATTAGCATTGACATTAGGAATTAAATAGTTGCCTCTCCTCCCGTTTTTGTAACGCGAGACAATCAAATTGATTACTGGAAGCCGCTTCGCCATCTGAAATGACCGTGATGCGTCAGCCAAAAGAATTTGACTTCCTAAGTCAGATGACAAAATTGGAATGCCAACGCTAGCCGTCTGTTTATCAGGATTAGGTATATTTCCCCCGTTCGCCTCTTCAATGCGAGTCATAACCACACCACCACTAGGTGTAATATTTGAAGTATTTCCACTCTCATCAGCCACGCCAACTGCAATAGGAGCTTCACCATAGTTAGCACCAGACCTCCCCCCATCCCTCATCATACCGATTTTAATTGGGTGGTTACTTCCTAATGGAATGCCAAGGGGCATATCCTCTGGCATCACCGCTAAGGAACTACTGGCACTCCTGATAGCTCCAACTAGAGCATTATCTGCTGCCAACTCCACTGGTTGCTCCCGCAGGTAATCTAAACCCAACTCACTCGGTTCAATAATCCCATCGATCACTCCAGCCGAAATCAATGCTTTGTATTTGCTACTAACTGCATCAGAAGGATTTCCACCTAAAAACACTGCCAAGCAAAAAGAGACTAATGCAATCGCTACTGCCCCAAACCAAGCAAACTTTCTCCTCATTGTCCCTAACCCTGTAATTAGTTAATGTTGTTTAGCGTTATTTAGATACTGAATTTTTTACTACAGCAAAATAGTTATGGTGTGACTACCCCAAAAGCTCTTATATCAAGAGATATATGCTTTACATTTACAAACTAAGCCAAATAGCTTGATTGCTCACAAAAAACTAACATGAAACTTGTGATATTTGCAATAGTTCTAAACTAAACCAGCCTAAATTTACCTGAGATTCTAGGCTAATTCTAAGCTAAAATTTTCTACAACCTCAAAGAGACAGTTTTTATAAAAGCTTTGTTCCCGAAGGTTAGAATTAAATGTCTTAATACCCAGGCTCAAGCAAATGTAGTGATGGTGGAGATTGATCACAATCACTTTTTAGACTAGATTTTTAGACTAGATTTTAGATAGTCTAAGGCAATAACTGATTGGGATGATTTAGGTGTCTATCAAACAGATTATTGACCCTAGGCACTAAATTCTTGCTTGTTTCGCTAAAACTTTTACGGGTGATTATGAGAAGTAGTATGGGAAACCACAGCGATACTTGCAACTCATGACTAATCACACAAGGTTTCGAGTGTCTAATCGTCACTTAATCATACTCATTTAAATGCTTTTCCACCAATCGCAAATCAAATGCACCCACAGAAGTTTTGCTATCTCCAGTCCTCTACTCTCCCCTACCCCCCTTGCCCTGCTACAATCTATGGTTTGAGCCTATAATTTGCTAACTTTTGATTTGCTGACCTTGGTGCATCCTATCTTGGTTAATCCCACATCCAACCGACAAATTAAATTGGCAAATTAAATTATTGCTTTAATCATTCCCTTCATCTTGTACGCCTAATTTTCCCCATGACCGAGCCTATTTCCCTCACTACTTTGATTGAACGCGGTGTTGCTGAAACTTTTCCCCAGAGCGATACTGCCAGCTTAGCCCAACGCATTGCCAGCAGCCCCAATCCCTTACGCATTAAATTAGGAATTGACCCCACTCGTCCTGATTTACACTTGGGACATACCGTCGCCCTCCGCAAACTCCGTCAGTTCCAAGATGCTGGACATAAAGCAGTGTTAATTATTGGCGACTTTACCGCCCAAATTGGTGACCCCACTGGACGCTCCGAAGCCCGCCCTCGCCTTACTGCGGAGGAAGTCGCCCACAATGCCGAGACATACCTGGAACAAGCCCAAAAAGTGCTCCGTTTTGAGCCAGAATATTTTGAACTACGTCGTAATAGTGAATGGCTCGGTACGATGGATCTCCAGCGGATTATTTCGCTTTTGTCTACAATGACCGTCAGCCAGATGTTGGCGAAGGAAGGCTTTGCAGAACGTTACACCAAAGGTACGCCGATCTATCTCCATGAGTTTCTCTATCCTCTATTACAGGGCTATGACTCCGTTGTGATTGATGCCGATGTGGAACTAGGGGGCACTGACCAGAAATTCAATATTCTAGTAGGTCGAGATTTACAAACTCATTTTGCGACTAATGGGAACCATGCTTCTAGACCGCCACAGTTAGGCATGTTATTACCTCTGTTGGTGGGTTTGGATGGCAGTCAAAAAATGTCAAAATCTTTGGGTAATTATGTGGGTTTGACCGATGAACCAATTACGATGTATTCCAAACTAGAAAAAGTGCCTGATAGTTTGGTGGACAAATATTTTGAGTTACTCACAGATCTTGATTTAGCCACATTGCCGGAAAACCCTCGGGAAAAACAGAAGCTTTTGGCGCGGACGATCACTGCTCAATACCACAGCCCAGAAGCCGCTGCCCAAGCTCAACAGGATGCCGCACAGATCGTTCTTGGTGGTAGCACAACCGACCTTGGTGATGTACCAGAATTTGATCTCAAGGGAATTCAGTTTCCCACACCGTTATATTATTTAGTCAAAGCCACAGGATTATGTAAAAGTAATAGCGAATCTCAAAGCCAAATCAAAAATGGAGCGGTGCGCCTCGATGGTATCAAATGCCAAGATGGGAGCCAAGCCTTTGCCAGTGCCGATGAACTAGCAGGAAAAGTTTTACAAGTGGGCAAAAAGAAGTTTTTACGCTTGGTGCTAACGGAATCTAATTAATCTGATTAAGTTCTCTTTCAAATCCACTAATCACTCCATCAATTCTTTCTAGTTTCCTATTCCTCTCACACTTCACAAAAAAATGGTCACAAAAGCTTGGTCGGTAATGCGGGTGGTTCGTCCTTGGCTTGACAGCGCAGCAGCATTGGCTTGGGGCATTGCGTTGTTACGGCTCTGGTTTTTAGGACAGTTAACTCTCTTAATTCATCCTAATTATGTTCCCCTAACTGTGATCACGGGTTTATTTTTGTGTGTTGTGGGGGGACTAGAAGGATTTCGCGTGTGGCGACAACAACAACGTTCGCGCCCTAGGGCAGTTAATCCAGCGAAGGAACATATCAGTTTGCTATTGCCAGTATGGAGTAGTGGAATTTTGCTTTGGGCGGCTATATTGGCTTTGGTCATTGCCCCTAGACCCTTTACCAGTGATAAAGCAATTCATCGCGGAGTCACTGATAGCCTCACCACCACGCGCATTAATCCTGCTTCTTTTCGCACTAGTAATCGTCCCGAAGAACGCACCCTAATCGAATGGATTCGCACCCTCAGCGCCTATCCTGAACCCGATGCTTATACGGGACAAAAAGCCAAGATTTCTGGTTTTGTCGTCCATGACAGTAATTTACCGGATAACGTTTTCCTATTGACGCGATTTGTGATTACCTGCTGTGCGGCGGATGTGTATCCGGTGAGTTTGCCAGTGATGCTCAAACAAAGCCGGAGTAACTATCCACCGGATCGCTGGCTGCAAGTGGAAGGAACTATGGTTACAGAAACCCTGCAAAATAAACGTCAGTTAGCTGTCAGTGCTACGAATATCACGCCTATTCCCGAACCTAAGAATCCCTACGAATCTTAGAGCATGTTTGAGAAGTTTTTAGTAAAGTCAAAGGTAAAAAAAGCTTTCAAAGGTATAGCCTGTCAATACAGAAAACGAAGACAGACCGATGGAAACAACCAAGAAATCATACCCCACCGACTTAACCGACAGCCAGTGGGAACTAATAAAAGAGTTGATACCCGCCGCAAGAACAGGAGGTCGCAAAAGAACTGTAGATATTAGAAGCATAATCA
>JBIKNH010000224.1:0-6838 GCA_044358815.1 Pseudanabaenaceae cyanobacterium
GCGATCTTTGGTATATACCGCAAAGACTTGGGGCGGATTAAATTCTTGGGCGGCTAATTGGGCTAAAACTAAATTTACATCAGTATTTACGGTCAAGGCGATTAAAGTGCCTACGGAGTCTAAACCCGCTTCTGCTAAAGCCATGGCATCTAAACCATTACTGACAATGGCATTTAGTCCATATTCTTGGGCTTGTTTGCAGGATTCGGCACTGGTATCAACTAAAGTCACCCTTTGTCCACAATTGCTAATCAACCGACCGATCAAAATTCCTAGGGGATTACAGCCAATGATCACCATCCCCGAAGCATCGGCGGCTTGTAATTTCAACAGTCGCGCCACCCAAGGAGCCGATAGCCCTTGCAAAAATACCGTCATGGCAATGGTCAAAAATACCAGCGCTTTGATGGACTCACCGCCATTAATGCCCCGCTCGGTCAAGACGATGGAAAATAAAGAAGCCACCGAAGCCGCGACGATCCCCCTGGGGGCGCACCATGCCATAAATGCCTTTTGCCGCCAAGTGAAACTACTGTTCCAGGTGGAAACTAAGACATTAATCGGGCGCACCACCAGCATCATAAATAAGACAGTGGCGACTCCATCCCAACCTAGGGCGAAAATACTGGGAATAGATAGATTTGCTGACAGGAGAATAAATAACACCGATACCATTAAGGCGGTGAGTTGGCTTTTAAATTTGAGGATGGCGCGTTGATCTGGTAAAGCAGCGGCACGGACCACAATCCCCGCCACCACTACGGTCATAATCCCTGACTCACTGCATAACTCCTGTGCCAAGCCAAACAGTCCCAAAACTGTGGCTACGACTAGCGCTCCTTTGGTATCTTCCGCCAAAAATGAGGCGCGTCGGAGAAATGTCGCCAAGAGCCAACCGCCACCGCCACCAATTCCCGCCCCAATTGCCACCCGTACAAATAAATCCTGCACCACTGCCACCGCCCCTTCGGCTGGGTTCAGTGCCACATTTAGGACTACCACCGCTAATACCGTACCCACCGCATCGATCAGCACCCCTTCTCCTTCAAGGATGGTGGCTAAACGGCGATCTAAACCGACGGCTTGGACAATGGGATTAATCACCGTTGGGCCTGTGACCACCACTAAGGCTGCATACAAAAACGCGATGGTCCAGGGAAATTCACTCAACCAATGGGCAGCAATCCCACCCCCAATTAGGCTGATCAGTGCGCCAATGGTGACCAGATTACGCAAACTAACTGAAACCTTGCCTAATTCCCGTAATTGAAGATTTAGTCCCCCATCAAACAAAATCAAAGCCACAGATAGGGAAACAATCACACCCAAACCATCCCCCAAAAAGCGCGGCTGAATCCACCCTAAACCGTTGCCCCCTAAGCCAATGCCAAACAACAATAAAAAAATGATGCTAGGCACACGGAAAAAGTTAGCGATCACACGGGCAAAAACTCCCGCTACAATTGCGGCAATCACCAGTAGCGTTAGGGAAAATGCCCCTTCCATAAAGTCAAAATTTGCTGGGTTGAGAGTGCTGGCAGATCTATGGGGTGGATCGGATAACGTAAATCAGATGCCGTGATGGATCAGATAGAAATTTAGATAGAAGTCAGAGTGAGATTAGATTGAGGTCAGATTCAGATTAGATGGGATTCTATATTGAATGCTCACCAGTTCCCCCAAGTATGTTTTTTTAAGTGTGTGTTTTAAATGTGTTTTACGTGTGTTTTTTTGAGTATGGTTCCTGAAGTATGGACACGGGTTTGATGCCCATTGTACCGTAACTGTAGGATATAGGCATTTCTTCCCCCCAGTGGAGATCCCCAAAATTTCTCCGCTGTCACCATTCATCACCAACCGCCCCAATGACAGATTCCGCATCTTTACCGTCGTCACCAGCTTTGTCAAATCTATGGACTGATCCTGTGGAATCACAGTTTTTTGCCCCCGATGGTTCTAATCGTGAAGTTTTGCGGCGGATGGGTTACGCTTTTGTGGATCTGATTACCGATAGCGTTTTGGGTACGGCGCAAACTTCCTTTGTGGCGGAAGAGAGTCCTTTTAATATGGCAGTGCCGCCGGTGGGTTTGGGTTTGGCTGATTTATTGGCACAGGTACAGCGGGAGATTTTACCAAGGGCTTTGAATTTACAGCACCCAGGGTATATGGGGCACATGGACAGCGTGGCGGCAACGATTACGATCTGGGCTGATGCGCTGATTTCCGCACTGAATAATAATATGCTCAGCCATGAGTTAGCGCCTATTTTCACGGATTTGGAAGCGCAATTAATGACATGGTTTGGACAGCGGTTTGGGTTAGGGGCGACGGCTTTCGGTACTTTGACCGCTGGTGGTACTTTAGCAAATATGACCGCGTTGCTTTTGGCTCGGAATCATCATAGCCCCCATAGTAAGCACCAGGGCATCACCGCACCAATGGCGGCTTTTGTGTCTGATGCTGCCCATACTTCCTTTGCTAAGGCAATGAATGTTTTAGGTTTGGGACAAGAACATCTGTGGCGCGTGCCCACTAATCAGCGGGGGGAAATTATTCCCGAAGCCCTAGAAGCCGCCATCAGTCAAGCCAAAGCCGCTGGACAAACGCCGTTTTTTGTGGCAGCAATTGCCGGGACAACGGTTACCGGAGCCATAGACGATATTAGGGCTGTGGGACAGATTGCCAGAGCCGAGGGGTGCTGGTTCCATGTGGATGCTGCCTATGGTGGGGCGGGGATTTTTGCCCCTGAATTAGCGCCACTGTTTGCTGGTTGTGAGACAGCGGATTCCATTACATTCAATCCCCAGAAATGGATGTGGGTGTCTCGGACCTGTGCGATGGTTTTGGTGCGCCATCGGGATATTTTGCGAGAAGGAATCGACAATGATTTGCCCTATATGGCAGACAATCCCCTCAATTTTGGGAATTTGAATTTACAGGGAACCCGTCGCACTGACAGTTTAAAATTATGGTTGGCGCTGCAAGCTATTGGTACGGAAGGCTATCGGCAATTGGTGGAACGGTCTATGGTCCAAGCCCAGCAAGTGCGGCAATGGGTTGATCATGCGCCAGAGGTGGAATTGGTTTGTGAACCGACTTTAAATATTGTATGTTTTCGTGGCAAGGGTGAATTTCGCAGCGCTGATTTACAAAAACAATGGATTAAGGAAGGAAAGCGGTGGTTTTCTTTGCCATTATGGAAGGGTGAACGGATTCTTAAGGCAGTGGTTTTACACCCTCGCGGCTGGTAGTTTTGCTTTAGGCTGGTAGAGGTTATTGGAGCTTGTTAGAGAATATATTCAGGCATATTAGAGAAGCTTTAGAATCCCTGACTAAAAACTTGACTAAAGCCTTGACGAAAGCCTTGATTAATGAGCCTCTTGTACACAGCGACCTATTTCTGTATCGATTTTGAGAATGTGATTCACCAGCCAATCCCCTAAGGTTTTATGAATCAGAATTGCAATGGCTTCGGTGCCTTCTGCATCCCGATAGCGTTGCCGTAGTTCTTTCACCGCTTGGAGGAATTGGGTATGGGCTTCTTTGTTTTTGTCAGCAATGGGGCAGAGGTGGCGAGCGGCGCATTGTTCTTCATTATCAAAATGCCATTCAGCATAGAACTGTAAGAATGTTAGTAACTTCTTCACTTTGTTTCCGCCTTGTCCTGATTCAATGGCATCGGCTAAGTCATTGACTGCGGTAAAAAGTTCGCGATGTTGGTTGTCAATCATTGGTACACCAATTTTGAGGGAATCACTCCAATCAAATCGCGGCAATGTATTAGTACTCATAATTAGGAGTCAAGATCCAGTCATAAATCAATAAGGTTGAATTTACAGGGTAATGAATCCACCTGGGCAAAACACCGTAGGAATATACCGATTTGCGAATAAATTGCGAATATTAGCGCTAATTATGGCAAGCCATTAGTCAAGTCAACCTAGGGATGGGTTAAATGGGAAGTGGAAAAAACCGCGATATCTTGATTCCCAAGGTGTCTAAAAACACAAAAATATGGGCTAGTAGTTCAAAATCCAAGAATATGAAATAAAAATATAAAAACGTCATTCCCATTAAATTACCTTTAGCGGTGGACTTTTGGGTTGGTTCTGAAATGGAAATCAGCCAAAAAGATATGAAATGGATTTTTTACCCTCATGAAATAGGGGAATGCCCGATTTAGAGCCTTTAGATTTACTAACATAATGTAGGCAAATTGATCTAGACACGGAGATAATTATCATCCATTCCTAGATAATCAACTTTTATGTAAACATAAGTAAAGTTGTTTTTCATAGCCAATTTTGATCGTTATAAAATGGCAAAGTTTTTATCAAAATCAGCAATATTTTAATAATAAATTGTCGTGATTTTTGTTTAATTAACTGATGATTACTGAACTACTAATATATTAAAGTTTTAAACGCAATACTTTAAAATGACTTTTTTAGTAAATTATGATTTCATGTATCTTGTAATATGTTTTGATAATGGCTTAATCGACAAAATAATTTACTTAAGATCTGACATTTAAGTAAAATAAAATTCTAAATATTTTTACTATCGATCAATTTATATATGAACAGACTTGACAAAATTCAGGCAAAATATATCGATGCGGCAAGAAAAATTGTTTGATATTAAAATCCAGAGATTGTTTCTAGAAAAGGTTTTAGGCTCTGCAAAACAAATATTTTAACTGAAGTATTGGTCATAGTATAAGCTAAAAACCAGGAACAAAATATCAGTTTAAAGCAAAAATATTAGTTATAGTAAATATTTTATAAATTTGTTTATTAATTATTAAGCTCAAGGCTTTGCAATTAAAAAAATATTTCGCAGAAATAATCTTTAAAGTATGAAAAGAGATAAATTGCCGCCTAGACATTTTGACGAATAGATAACTTTTTATAACCATCACTTGCTTTGTTAATTGGTCATATAGGGTATAGACTTTGACTGATGCGATGCCACGACTGTTACCTACTTTTGTCATCCATTAGGCTTTCAATCAAATTCAGCGAAGAAACTTAAATTATGAATATCTCCTCTGTTCATACCAGTGGTCAGTCTGGCAATGATGGGTTGGCTAATATTGCTCAAAGTGTCACGGTTGCTCTGCGTCATCTAGTGATCATCGATTCCGGTATAGATGACTACCACCTTTTGCAACCTGCCACTGGCGCAACAGTTGAGATTTATGTCCTGCATCCTCATCAAGATGGCATTGCCCAAATTAGCGGCGCTATCCAGGGCAGCAAAGTTCACAGCCTACAGATTTTGGCTCACGGTAGTCCAGGGGAAATTCGTTTAGGTAATACACGGCTAAATTTAGCCAAACTGCCCAACTACGCCACAGAACTACAGGGTTGGCAAGTTACAGAAATTGCGCTTTATGCCTGTGAAGTAGCAGCAGATGCGACAGGTCAGGATTTTGTGCGACAGTTGGCAGCGGTTACTGGGGCAAATGTAGCGGCTTCTGCCAGTAAGGTCGGTAACAGTGCCCTAGGTGGATCATGGGATTTAGCGGTGCAAACGGGGGCAGTCACCACGCCCCTTCTGATCGATCCTGAAGCCGTAGCCAACTATCAGGGAATTTTGCCTCAGGTGGTGAACTTTGCCAATGCAACGGAGACGATCACCATTGCCGCTAATGGCACCGACACCAATGTTAGCTCCAGTGCTGGTGGGGGAACCACAACTTATACCAATACCAGTGATGGCTTACAGATCAATGGTGGTCCAGCAGTTAATACCTTCAATGTGAATGGTGTGGGCACTGGGTTTAACTTGGACCTAATCCTCAATGGCAGTGGTTATAGCAGTGGCGACGTAGTGAATCTGAATGCAGATCCCCACAGCAAGAACTTCACCATTGATAATGTCCAGGCGATTGAATTAGGCGTGGTGTCGGGCAGTACGGCAGTGACCGCCACAGGCAATGTCAACTGGACTACAGGGGGATATATTCGCTCTCTGAATGACTCCAGTGTGACGACCACCACAGGCAGTATCAGCCTGGTGAGCAAAGGTAGTGTGCTCACAGCCGCAGAAACCAGAGGCATTCTCACCAATAATACGAGGATCACTTCTACCGATGGCGCTATTACCTTAAGTGGCATCAGTAAGGGACAAGGGGGCAACGTTAATATCGGCGTGGATTTAACTAACACTAGCAAAGTGCAGTCAGTTAACGGCGACATTAGCATCACAGGGGTAGGTACAGACCAAACGGCTGGGATGTATAACTACGGTGTTGCCCTCACCGGTAGTGCTCGCGTTAGTTCTACTGGTACAGCGAAGGTCACAATCCAAGGACAGGGCGGCACTAAGGGCACTGACTATAACCGAGGTATCGGTATGCAGGTATCATCCATAGTGGAGTCCACCGGCAGTGGTGACATTAACATGAACGGCACTGGTGGCGGTACTCGCAGTGCCAACCAAGGTGTGTATATCGGTGCTACTAACATTGTGCGTTCCACCGGAACTGGTACCAATGCCGCGAATATTAATATTGTGGGTCAAGGTTCCACTACTGCCACAGGAACTAATAACGAAGGCTTCCGGATTGAAGGGACAGGAGGTCTACTCACATCTGTTGATGGAGACATCGCTGTTACAGGTACAGGTGGTTCCGGAACAGTCCTCAACATCGGCGTTATCGTGTCAACAAATGGTGTGATTAGCTCCACCGGAACTGGCACTGGTGCAGGGAAGATTACGTTGATAGGGAAGGGTTCCACCACTGCGACAGGAAATAATAATGAAGGTGTACGTTTTGAGTATGGGGGAAGTGTCGCATCTGTAGATGGAGCGATTGCGGTTACTGGTACAG
>JBIKNH010000225.1:0-6794 GCA_044358815.1 Pseudanabaenaceae cyanobacterium
CTTTGGTTAAAGTCTTTCCCTAAACTGATTGCCAACCTGGTCTCAACTTGTTTGCTAACTTAAATATCGCAGCCCCAAATTCCCATTCAGGGTGTGCGATTTCCTTCCATCACCCCCCTATATATGACCCATTTATTTGATCCCCCTACCCCAGATTTAACCGAACACCATAACCCCGATGGTACGCCCCAAAATATTCCGGTGGAAGCTGGTTCGGTTTTGGCTAATCCCAATTTTTTATCCCTGTGGTCGGGACAAATATTTTCACAGATTGCCGATAAGGTGTTTTTGGTCCTGATTATTGCGATTATTTCGACGCAGTTCCAACAGGCAGGGGAAACAATTAGCGGCTGGGTTTCGGCGGTGATGGTGGCGTTTACAATTCCGGCGATTCTATTTGGTTCCATTGCTGGGGTATATGTTGATCGCTGGTCTAAGAAAGCGGTTTTGGTGTGGTCTAATCTGTTGCGGGGTGGGTTAGTTTTGGCAATTCCACCGATGCTGTGGGTGGCGGGGACCCATCGTTTGCCTTGGGGTGCGCCTGTGGGATTCTGGGGACTGCTGACGATTACATTTTTGGTCTCTACGTTTACACAGTTTTTTACCCCCGCTGAGCAGGCGACGATCACGCTAATTGTTGATAAAACCAAGTTATTAGCGGCAAATTCCCTCTATACCACGACGATTATGGGGGCGCTAATTTTAGGGTTTGCTTTAGGGGAACCGATGTTGGCTTTAGCAGGGACTTGGCTACACGGTTTCGGGCGTGATTTGGTTGTGGGTGGTTGTTATTTGGTGGCGGGGTTGTTGTTGCTATTTCTCAAAACTGGTGAAACTAGGGAGAATATGCACCATGAAGATTTTCATATCTGGACGGACATTAAAGACGGGTTGAATTATCTGCGGACCCAATATGCTTCTTTGGCGGCAATGTTGCAGTTAATTTGTACGTTTTCGGTAATTGCAGCGTTGACGGTTTTGGCGGTGCGTTTGGCGGAGGTGATGCCAGAAATTAAGTCAGAGCAGTTTGGCTTTTTGTTGGCGGATGCCAGTGTGGGTATGGCAATTGGGGCGGGGGTTGTGGCTAAGGTGGGGCATCGTTGCTCCCGTCAGGTCTTGGCTTTAATTGGTTCGTTGGGAATGGCAGTTGGTTTAGGTTTACTGGCGTTTTTCACGGATAAGTTCTGGTTAGGTTTGGGGGCGATTGCGTTAACGGGGGTATTTGCGGGGTTGTGTGTGATTCCGATGCAGACGGTAATTCAGGAAGAGACTGCGGAAGAAATGCGCGGTAAGGTGTTTGGTTTACAGAACAATGCGGTGAATATTGCGTTGAGTTTGCCTTTGGCGGTGGCAGGAATTGCGGAATCTTATTTCGGATTGCCTGCGGTGATTTTTGCGCTGAGTGGTTTGACTTTCGGAACTGGGGTGTTGACTTGGTTTTTAGCGAAGCATATTACGAAGTAAATATAGAATAGATAAGATATTGAACCATGCAAATCTCCCTCCCAGACAGCGTTACTCAAAAACTACAAAACACCAAAAACCTGCTTGATAACGCCGTCAACTCCGTGAGTCAAAATGTTCAACATGTTAAAATTACAGTTACAGAAAGCACTAATCAATCTCTTGAAACTATTAATCAAACAGCAGTAAACGCAAAACGTAATTTCACTGAAGCGGCAAACAATACATTAGGTAATGTTACCGAGAAAGGTGGTCAGTTACTCAATAGTATAACCAATGCCACCAATACCTTAAAAGACTCTTTACACACTGCCATCCAGAAAATTGATACCCTCAATCAAACCTTATCTGATGGGATACAAGCTTCCATCAACTCATCTTTGAATAATTGGATTGATCAACATCCTCAAATAGTTTGGTGTATCAATCATCCCTTGCAATGTTTGAGTATCTTTCTAATAGGAATGGTTTTCTTTTCAGGACTATTAAGTGCTCTCTCTAAACTCACCGAAAAGTTTTGGCTATTGGTTTTAACCTATCCTTCTAAAATACTTGCCAATATTTGGGTGTCAATTTCCAAATCTGTAAACCAAGATAATGGAACCCAAAACACTGAGAACCAAGAGCGCATTACCGAAATTCTGCACCGCTTAGAGGTAATTAGAGAAGAACAAACCCTATTGTCACAGGAATTAGAATCGAGGCTAAGGTGATTGGAGCTTAGAGCAGATCCCCATAGGTTTGATTTTACCTTTGATATAACGCCCCAGAGAGCATAGCCTTTCCCTAAAATTTCCCCCAGGTAGTTTTTGCTATACCCCTAAACCTTTGCAAGCACTTTTGAAGCAAATGATCTCGTCCAGTTGGGTAATCAAACCAACCTAAAGACGGTAATCACACCCCAAAAAACCCCCTAGTCTACCTGACCTTGCGTACAGTGCAACTGGTATATTTGCTTAAAACTAGTCAGGGTCAAACTCAGGGAAATTCAGGGTAAGAAAATGCACATTGCGTGGTTAGGCAAAAAAACCCCTGTCTGTGGCAACGTCATCTATAGCCGTGAAATCACTAATGCACTGCTGGATCGGGGTCATCGGGTGAGCTTTTTGCACTTTGCCGAAAATGAATTAGATGTTGATCAAACTCAAACCGCCGTTAATGAAACCAGTTTTGACAACAGCAACGATAACTCTCCTGAAGCCCAGGAGGTTTCTTTACCGTTTTTATATAAATCCACCATCTACACTGTGCCATCCCTCCGCGCCAGTAAGATGTTGGTGGATGCCCTCCGCAACCTCAAACCTGACATAGTTCATGCTTCCCTTGCCCTGTCACCCCTAGACTTCCGCCTGCCGGAAATTTGTGCCGATCTGAGCGTGCCCTTGGTTGCCACATTTCACCAACCCTTTGACATCAAGCGCCGTAATCTGACCTCCAGCACCCAACAGCTTACCTATCAGATTTATGCTCCCTCTCTAGCTGACTACGATCGGGTAATCGTATTTTCTAATATCCAGAAGAGTTTATTAAACAGTTTAGGTGTGCCGAACAATCGCCTGATAGTAATTCCCAACGGCGTTGATACAGTCCGTTATAGTCCAGGACCATCCAACATTAAAACTGAACTCAATGCCGAACGGCTTTATGTTTATCAAGGACGTTTAGCGACCGAAAAAAATGTTGATGCCTTATTACAGGGATGGCGTAAAGCTAAAATGCCCCCAGGTCATAAATTAGCCATTGTGGGTAGTGGTCCCCTCGCTTCAGTGCTAAAAGCCGCCTATGGCAATGATAAAAGCATTATTTGGCTGGGTTTTATTGGCGATGAAGACCGTCGGATCGAAATTTTGCGCGGGGCGGATGTGTTTATCTTACCTTCATTTGTGGAAGGGTTGTCTTTGTCTCTATTAGAGGCAATGGCTTGTGGAATGGCTTGTCTAGCTACGGATGTGGGAGCCGATGGGGAAGTGGTCAGTAATGGTGCGGGTATTGCCTTAGATTCCCGTAAAGTAGTTTCCCAATTGGCAACTCTTTTGCCTGTTTTAGCGGTACAACCGGAGTTAATCACAATTTTAGGACAAAAAGCACGGCAGCGGGTGTTAGATCTGTATACCTTAGACAAAAATATCACCCTTTTGGAACAAACCTATGATCAGGTGGTGAGTCAAACTTGGGTCAGAATGAGTACGTTGTAGACTCCGATTGATTGGCTGATCACATAAATAGAATCTCTACTAAATGTCGTTCCCATTATCTGCTCAAATTCGTTCAATCGCCTCGTATGATAAACCGGTCGATTCGGCAATAATTTCTATGGCGACATTCTGCTCCTTCAAAGCCCTAGCAACCTTCTCGATCCCTTTTTCAATTCCTTTCTCAATACCAAGCTTTTCACCTTCCTCAAAAGCCGTATCGAATACATTTTTTACTTCTAAATACTGCACCAAGCTCTTTTTGTATTGTTCGTACTGCTCCACATTTAACTGTGATATTTCCGCAATCTCAAATCCTTTTTGAAAGATTGGCTCATTTAAGATTGCGGGGATATGATTAAAACTTTCTAGATTCTTTAAAAAATATAGCCATTTATCAAAGTGGGTTACTAGTTCATCCTCTTGCTTGTTGAATAGGGGCATTTGCAAAAACTTGAAGTTTAGTTTGTCAAAGAAAACATCACCATCTTGATCCTTGAGACATACATCACGTCTAAATTTGGGTGTCGTCTTAAATTGGGGATCATCGTCATACTCAAAATCTAGAATCGCAATAAAATAGATAGGAAGTAAGAGAAAGTTCCAATCGCCTTTTTCTGATTGTTCGCGAATGGGGAAAGTGGCATAGAATAAGGCTCTGTCTTTGAAATGCTTGATTTTTGCTTTTTGCATTTCCACAATAAATTTATCGCCGGTTTTGCTCTCGCAATAAATATCAAATATGGCTTTGCGTTCGGCAATTGTGTCGGCAAGATTTTCAGGATTTTTAAAGGTTAATTGTTGAATCTGGTGATGGGTTGGTAACAGTTGGTTGAGAAAATCAATAAGTAAATCTTTACTGCCCTCTTCGCCGAACAGTTTCTTAAAGCCAAAGTCTGTGTAGGGATTAAAGTATTTTGTGACCATAACTATTCCTTTGAAGTTACTTGAATAAAATACTGGTTGAGTAACTCTGTATTTACAGAAGTCGATCCATTATCTCCTTTATACCACACAGAAAACAGATGAGGTTTTTCATGTCACGCAGGGTGAAGAAGCGATCGTTCTTGTGATTCATTTTTTACAGCAACTGTTACAGGAGGTTGAGATCAAACACATCGCAAGGATTCTGTCGGAGAGAGTCAAAGACTAAACCGCATAGAAACATTAATATTCACTGATAGGATAATGGTGGGTCAAACTTGGGTCAGAATGAGTATGTTGTAAATTTGCGGCAATCGACTTGTGGATCGACTTGTGGAATGCAACGCCTATGAAAATCGTTCAATTAACAATGGCTCACCATGAAGCAGTCAATCTCTTCCAACATCGGTAAGGGTTATGTTTTTGATGACCACACCAAAGATGCAACAGAGAGACTTCTCAATTACAATTTAGGATGCAATTTCGTTGCTCTTGATAGGAATCAAGGGGTGGGATCTGTCATAAAAACAATACGGTAAGTGGGAAACTCAGTGTCTTCAGACCTGAGAGGAAAACGAGCGAGGCAATTTATTGCCTTTAGTCTTTTGGATTAGTTAGAAGCATGGTGAGGATCTTCTATATATTTCCTCACTGCTTCTGAACTAATATTACCAGCCGTACTAACAAAATAGCTGCTAGTCCAAAGAGAAGGCATCTTACAAAGCTCTGGAAACTCTTGACGCAAATATCGACTAGAGCGACCCTTAAAAGCTTTGACAATTAAATGGGGTGTATCGGTAGGTTTGGCGCTTACGAATAAATGCACATGATCGGGCGCAACTTCGAGGGCTAATATATCCCACCCCTTTTCTATTGCCAACTCTAAAAATATTTGCCTTAACCTAGTTGCTACATTACCAGTTAAAACTCGTCTCCTGCGTTTTGGAATAAAGACAAAATGATAATTAATTAAGAATTTAACATGATTATGGATTTTATAATCTTCCTGAACTAGCATAATATTTTGGTTGATAGTTTTGTGATATCTACTATTATAGATTATAATAAAGAAGTCAAAAACATTGTGAGTCGAGGCAATGGCTAAAGCGAGAAGGTTAATGGGAGTGCAGCAATGCTTAATCACTCCTGACAAAGATTTATAGTTGTTTAAAATGATTTATAGAGGAGCTTCGACTACGCTCAGCCCTCGGTGTAAATTAACTGAGCAGAGTTGAAACTATATTTTTTATTTGAATTATCTATAAAAGCAATTT
Source organism: Pseudanabaenaceae cyanobacterium (assembly GCA_044358815.1). Lineage (GTDB taxonomy): Bacteria > Cyanobacteriota > Cyanobacteriia > Pseudanabaenales > Pseudanabaenaceae > JBAXSK01. The sequence goes on from JBIKNH010000225.1 coordinate 5,855, forward strand.
TGGAATATATTTGCTCAGAATCTAATAAGCTCCATAATTGTGCTGTCTACTATGCTCGACAAATCTGGTTTAAAACTAGAAAGTTTGTCACAGATTTTGATCTTGTTAATGAACTTGGCTCTAATCGGCATTTCTCAGCATTGCCATCTGAGGCAGCCGTGCAAACTTGCCTGTCTGTTGGTGAATCAGTTAAATCGTTCTCTGGGTTACTGAAAAAGTCTCAAAACGGAGAATTAGAGCAGAAGCCTAAATTTCCTAAGTATCGAAAACAAGGCTATCAGTTAGTCGCATTCCCGAAAAGAGCGCTGAGATTAGTTGATAACATGATCCGTTTTCCGTTAGGGCTAAAGGTCAAAGCTTGGTTTGGACTCAAAGAGTTTTTTCTGCCAATGCCATCTAATCTTGATTTTGTTTCACTCAAGGAAGTAAGGATTTTGCCTAGAAACGGCGCTTTTTATGCTGAGTTTGTTTATCCAAAAGCCAGTGTTAAAACTGAGTTAGATCCTGATAAATGCTTAGGTATAGATCACGGTTTAAACAATTGGTTAACCTGTGTCAGCAATGTTGGCACGAGTTTTATTGTTGATGGCAAGCATCTAAAATCACTTAACCAGTGGTACAACAAACGTACATCAGTTTTAATGGATGGCAAGCCTAATGGTTATTGGACTAAGCGATTAGCCAATATTACTGAGAAGCGTAACCGACAAATGCGTGACGCTGTAAATAAAGCGGCGCGTATCGTGGTTAATCACTGTTTATCTAATAGCATTGGCAAGATTGTTTTGGGCTGGAATAAAGGTCAAAAAGATTCTGCCAATATGGGAGCAAAAACTATAGTAGAATCAAATAAGAACTAGAGGATGAGATTAGCATATTGTGCAATGAGAGAATCCAAAGATGTATGTTGATGAGCATAAGCTCTTCTCTTTTTCAGAGC
>JBIKNH010000054.1:0-21438 GCA_044358815.1 Pseudanabaenaceae cyanobacterium
CTCAAAATGACCGATATGCAGGCGGCTGTCGGTGTAGCTCAGTTGGATAAATTGCCAACATTTATCGAGCAAAGAAAACAAAATTTTGAGTTTCTTTATTCTCGTCTCCAAGATTTACAAGATGTTTTGTTATTGCCTGAAGCCACTCCCAATTCTGATCCAAGTTGGTTCGGTTTTCTGCTATCAGTCAAAGAAAATGCACCTTTTACACGGAATCAACTTGTCCAACATTTAGAGTCACAGCGAATCGGCACAAGATTATTATTTGCAGGAAACTTAACTAGGCAACCAGCTTATAAGGGCTTGAACTATCGGGTTATTGGTGATCTCAAAAACACAGACTGGATCATGCAAAATTCTTTCTGGATTGGTCTATTTCCATCTCTGACAGAGGAGATGTTAGATTATGCCGTATCAGTAATTCATCAGTTTTGTAAGAGGTAATGGTAAATGACTGCGATCGCCTCATCTCTTGAATCTCTGACCATACTAGTCATAAATAACAACCATGACTAATCCATTAACATCAGACTTAGATCATATTCTTTCTCATACTTATGATCTATGGGAAGAAGTTAGAGAAAAACAAATTTTTATTACAGGAGGAACAGGTTTTTTTGGTTGCTGGTTGTTAGAGAGTTTCTTGTGGGCTAATGATAAACTTGGTTTAAATTCAACAATTCATGTATTAACTAGAAATATTAAATCTTTTACTAATAAAGCCCCTCATCTAGCAAGTCACCCAGCTATAAAATTACATTGTGGTGACATTCAATCTTTTGAATTTCCTAATATTAAGTTTTCCCATATTATTCATGCTGCTACAGAAGTTAATGTCATCAGTGATAGCAGAACTTCCGTAGAAGCTTTTAATGCAATTACAGAAGGCACGAAGCGCGTTTTAGATTTAGCGGTTCAATGTAAGACTAGTAAGTTCTTACTAGTTAGTTCGGGGGCTGTATATGGTAAGCAACCTAGTCATCTAGATTATCTTTGTGAAGATTACGAAGGAGCGCCAGATTTAATGGATTGGAAATCTGGTTATGCTCAAGGAAAAAGAGTATCAGAATTTCTTTGTAATTGTTATGCTAATAAGCATACTTTAGAGGTAAAAATAGCGCGTTGTTTCGCCTTTGTTGGTGCTTATTTATCCTTAGAAAGCCATTTAGCAATCGCTGGTTTCATTAAATCAGGATTAAATGGATCTGATATTAATATTCAAGGTGATGGTACTACCTGCCGTTCTTATTTGTATATGGCAGATCTAGCAATTTGGCTATGGACTATTCTATTTAAAGGCGAAAACTGTTATCCTTACAATGTAGGCTCTGATAAGGCAATCACTATAGCCGAATTAGCTAACTTAGTATCAAGAAGTTTTGGAAATAAGCAACTAGTTAGTATTGCAAAAAAACATGATCCTAGCCAACCTATTGAAAGGTATGTTCCATCAATTCAAAGAGCTTTTAATTCATTAAATTTGAAGCCAACTATTACGCTCGAAGATGCAATTGTGCGTTCAATAAATTGGTATTCTCAGGCAAGAGGAGTAAATCATGTTTGAAGCATCAAAGTTACGCAGAACAATCTTGGGAATGGCTTATGCTGGCTCTACAGTTCATATTGCCTGCGCCTTCTCTATTGTCGAGATTTTAGCAGTACTTTATCGATCGCATCTTAATCTTGGCAATGGTCAACCAGAAGATCCACAGCGAGATTATCTAGTCTTGAGTAAAGGGCATGGAGTAATGGCTCAATATGCCTGTATGCTCGAATTAGGATGGCTCACTGATACTGACATTCAAAATTATTTTAGTGATGGAAGTACTCTCAAGGGTTTATCAGATGCTCATGTATCTGGACTTGAAGTTTCTTCAGGGTCACTGGGGCATGGATTATCCGTAGGTGTTGGGTTAGCACTTGGAGCAAAGCGTAAACAAACTCAGCAAAAATGTTTTGCCATCGTTGGGGATGGTGAACTTAATGAAGGAGCTATTTGGGAAGCTGTGATGTTTGCATCCCATTTTAAGCTTGATAATCTAATGGTGATTGTCGATGCTAATGGTTATCAAGCGATGGGTTCAACTCAAGAAGTAATGGACATGGGGGATATTACTGCTAAATTTATTGCATTCGGATTTGATGTTTTAGAAATAGATGGTCACGATGAACATCTTTTAGATCAGTCAATTAGCAAACTAATGAATACGCAGTCAGGTAAACCTAAAGCAATTATTGCAAATACAGTAAAAGGTAAAGGTATATCTTTTATGGAAGCCAATAACCGTTGGCACTATACAAGACTCACATCTGAAAGCTATCAAAATGCGATCGCTGAGTTATCAGAAATTGAGTTAATATCTTTGCCATGAGAAATGCTTTTAGTAACGCCCTAGTCAATGCCGCTAAATCTGATAAACGGATTGTTTTATTAACTGGCGATCATGGCTACTCTTTATTTGACGAATTTCGGAAAGTGTGTCCTGACCAATACATTAATGCTGGTGTAGCCGAACAAAACATGGTTGGCGTAGCCGCAGGACTTGCTAAAGCTGGGTTTAAGCCTTTTGTTTATGGCTTAAGTGCATTTGTCCCGATTAGAGTACTTGAACAAATTAAATTAGATATCTGTTATGAGAATTTGCCCGTAATTTTAATTGGAGATGGTGCAGGTGTTGTTTATAGTAGTTTAGGCTCTAGTCATCAAAGTACTGAAGATATCGCTGCTTTGCGTGCAGTACCTAATATAGCTATTTTATCCCCTGCGGATAGTTATGAAATGAATCAATGTATGGCTCTGGCTATCGGATCTCGTCAACCAGTTTACATCCGAATTGGTAAAGCAGATCTAGAGTCTATACATGATTCTTTGCCTACTTTTCAAATGGGTGAACTATGCCAAGTTCAACAAGGAAACAGCAAAATATGTTTAGTTGCAACTGGCTCAATGGTTAGTACAGCGATAAAAGTTAGTCAAGAGTTAGGTGATTTAGAAGTGTGGAGCGCTCCGTGCATCAAACCAATAAACATTAAGCAGGTGATATCTATCGCACAACGTCATGAAACTATTGTTGTTCTAGAAGAACATTCCATATATGGAGGTCTGGGATCGGCGATCGCTGAAATAACATCAGAACATCATCCAATTAAAGTTCAGAGAATTGGTATTCAAGATAGATTCTCTCAGTTTTGTGGTAGCTATCAGTACTTAATGGAAGAGCATAAATTAAACTTAAATCATGCAATGTTACAGATTAAAAACTCACCCTATTATTTGAGAAGCGTATAACTAAGCTAGTAGGGGTGACAATATCACGAAAGAGTTAAATTTTATCATGTCAATCTTTTTGGATTACTCCAACTATAAAGAATAATGAATAAGCTAAATCTTCCTACTCTCATAATTCCAGTATTTCGGGGCGGAGATGATTTCAAGCGATGCTTGGCGACCTTGAAAGACAGCGTACATTTATTTTCAAAAATTTGTATTAGTATTAATGGTTCTGAACCATCGGAAGACGAAGCCACTCTAATGCATTCTCATTTATTTCAATGTTCTCCAATTATATTAAAAACTAATGCAAATCTTCCTCCAGTTCATCACATAATTTGGATCACCCGCCAGCTTAAATCTGAAATTCCAGGCTCTCAAAGAGTGTTTTTGCTTTGCCATGATGACGAGCTAAACTCCCAACATTATGCAGAATGGCTGTCATTATGTCTTACTCGAAATGGAAATATAGCTTGGATAGGTAGTTATAAAATTATAGATATGTCATCAAATGAAAGTATAACTTCCTCGTTACCAGATTCAGCTACAGACACTCCATTATCTTGCAGAGAATGGTTGACTTATAACTCCCAACAAACTGCAGGTCACGTCTTTACTAATGCTAGCGGCATTTGTGTCCCGTTTCGTGTGCTTGATGATGTTGCTAAATTCTGGGCATTCACTCATGCAAAAACCGGTGGAAGATTTGAGTATATGATGCTATCCCACAAGTCTATTGAAGGTATTTCATGCTGTTCTAATCCCATTGTTACGATACATGAAAGTTTAGGTCAGGCTGGCAGAAGTCGTAGCGATGAAAATTTGTTGCGTGATGAAGTACGCTATAGTGTATGGCTAATATTAAATGCCAGAGATATAAGAGATTTTTTATATATTTCAAAGAGTCAGTGGGGGGGGGTAAGTGTGGTAAATAATCTCAAGGCGCTCTTTAAAATAGAATTTGGTAAATTAGTTAAACCTGTCTTAAAGCCATTTATACAGAAGTTCCTGCGTAAATAGTTACTCAGGCTAGTCATCAATTTTGTTAAAAAGCCCAAATTACTAAATTTACAACTTTATACAATGTGTGGCATACTCGGTCGGCTGAAATTAGATGACAATTTCTTCTGTAACATCAACAAATTAGATAGCTTTACCAGATTCCTTGAGCACAGGGGACCAGACAGTCAAGGTTTTTGGCATGATGATTGTATTTTTCTAGGACATACCAGATTATCCATCCTCGATCTTAGCCCTTTAGGACATCAGCCAATGTCTTATAAGAGCGAAAGATATTGGCTTGTTTTTAATGGAGAGATTTACAACTACTTAGAGATTAGGCAAGAATTAACGAATTTAGGATATATATTTAAAAGTCAAACTGATACAGAGGTTTTACTGGCTGCCTATGCCCATTGGGGAACAGATTGCCTCGATAAGTTAAGGGGAATGTTTGCCTTCGCAATTTGGGATCAGGAAACTAAGAAACTATTTTTGGCGAGGGATCGGGTCGGCGAAAAACCACTCTATTATTACCACGATCAAGAATCTTTCTATTTTGCTTCTGAGCTTAAGGCGTTAGTGAAAATGCTGCCTCATAAGCCAAAACTAGATCCTAGTGCGGTTGACCTATTTCTTCACTATCAATATATTCCTGAACCAAAAACCCCATTAGTAGGAGTTCAAAAATTACCTGCCTCTCATTATCTCCTAATTGACTATCAAACCTGGGAAATTCGACCCCAGCAATATTGGAGTATAGACAAAATTCCACCTATTGATGGTAATCCCATTCCGTTAATTCGCCAGGAACTAGATCGGGTTATCGAACTTACCTTACGCTCAGATGTGCCGGTTGGAGTTGCCCTTAGTGGAGGGATTGACTCTGGGGCGATAACTGCTTTGGCGGCACCCAAATATAAGGAAACACTCCAATGTTTTAGTATCGGTTATCCCAATCGTCCACCCTATGATGAACGTCACGAAGCAGAAGAGTTAGCGAAGTCACTAGGACTACCATTTTTTGATATTGAATTGACTACAGAAGCTTTAGGAAATTTCTTTCCTGATCTGGTTGCCGCAATGGATGATCCCATCGCCGATATTGCTGCCTATGGTCACTATTCGGTCATGAGGTTGGCACGGGATCGGGGTATAAAAGTGATGCTAAGTGGGATTGGTGGCGATGAACTTTTTTGGGGGTATGGCTGGACGGTGCAGGCTGTGAAGTTGACGCAGTATAAACTGAAGATTCTGCAAGGACAAGTTAAGCCTCCATGGGGCATAGATTTTCTGAGTCAATTTTCTAGTCAGAATCTGTATCATAAATTTTCCTATAGTCGTAAAGTGCCGCAGTTTGTAAGAGCGTTACTTACTCAAGGGATGGAGTACCGTTTATTAGACTTGAAACATCCTCAACAAGGGGTATACCAGAATTTAGTTGGTGATTTTCAGGCAGCACTAGTGTATTCTCAGCAGTTATACACCCGTGAGTTTGCTGCAACAATTCCTGATGATAATGCTTTTCACCCCTACGCTATAAGTTCGCAAAATGTGGAACAAGTTCCTCAGCAGATTTGTCGAATTTTATTTGATACTTGGTTAGCATCTAATTGTCTAGCCCTAGGGGATCGCGTTAGTATGGCATCATCCATTGAAACCAGGTTGCCATTTTTGGACTATAAGCTGATTGAGCTAGTCATGGGATTACGTCAGACCAAACCTGATCATGAATTGGGGTTGAAATACTGGCTCAAACAAGCGTTAAAAGATAGCATTCCTGATGAGGTTTTAAATCGTCCTAAACGTGGCTTTCAGCCTCCTGTTCAGGAATGGATGGAAAGTATTTTGCAGCGATATATCCAGTCTTTAATTGATGGATATTTGGTTGGACTAAAAATTATTGATGTTGACTATTTAAATAAAATTTGGCAAGAGTTTATAGACAAACGTCAACACACTTTTATGCTTTATAAGCTTTTATTATTAGAGATTTGGTATCGTAAAATCGTTGTGGTAGAATGATGATGAAACTAGCCCCTATTGCCTTTTTTGCCTATAAACGTCCTGAACATACTCGAAAATCACTAGAATCATTAGCAAGAAATCATGGAGCAGAGGCTAGTGAGTTATTTATATTTTGTGATGGGATAAAGAAGTCTGAAGATAGAGCAGCAATTCAGCAAGTAAGAGAAGTTATAAGAAGTCAGCAATGGTGCGGAAGGGTTCATATTATCGAAAGAGAACAGAACATGGGGCTGGCGAAATCAGTGATTCAGGGAGTGACAGATCTTTGTAATCAATATGGTAAGGTAATTGTTCTGGAAGATGACTTGGTTTTATCGCCTTTTTTCCTTGAATATATGAATCAAGCTCTAGATACTTATGTCGCAGATTCCCAAGTAGTGCAAATATCCGGTCACATGTTTCCTGTGGAGTTTCCACCTAGTCAAACGGACTGTGTATTTCTGCCTTTTACTACCTCATGGGGATGGGCTACATGGCAGCGATCTTGGCAGCATTTTGATCCTGACATGAGAGGTTATGCCGAGCTTAAATCAAATTCACGAAAACAACACAAGTTCAATCTAAATGGCTCATACAACTATTTCAGCATGTTAGAGTTACAGATAAATGGCAAAATCGACTCTTGGGCTATTCGCTGGTATTTGAGCACGTTTATGCTGAATGGGTTAACATTATTTCCTAAAAAATCTCTCGTGACAAATATAGGATTTGATGGCAGTGGTACTCACTGTTCTGATTCTTTATCACTCGATGGCGAAGTGAGTCAAAACAGAATATTACTAATGCCAAAATCGACTAAATTGAACAACAAAGAGGTAAATACGGTCATTAAACACTTGAAATCTCTAAGACAGTCTTCAAGTTTTCTTCAACGTATTAAAAGCAGAATTTTTAGTTGGTTAGCAGTACGGTGATACTTAACTTTTGGCATGATTAAAAAACTCAGAAATATAGTTGGCAGAAAAATTGTTAATTTTCTGAAGAATGAAGAAAATAGACAACGGCGCATAGACTTTTCAAACAATGCTTGTATTGATCCCTCGACTATCATATTACCCAATGCTTCCGTTGCAAATCTAAGTCAATGTAAGGAATTAATTATTGTTGGTAAAGATTCTGTAATTCGTGGAGAGTTACTGATATTTGCTCATGGTGGGGAAATACATATTGGTGAAGGCTGTTATGTCGGAGATGGCACTAGAATTTGGTCATCAGATTCAGTTCATATTGGCAATCGTGTTTATATAGCCCATAATGTCAATATTCATGATACTAATTCCCATTCCATTGACGCAGAATTAAGAGGTCAACACTTCTATGCAATTATGTCCACAGGACACCCAAAGGAAAATATTTTTGATATCAAAGCATCTCCAGTAAGAATTGATGATGATGTTTGGATTGGTTTCAATACTACAATCTTAAAAGGGGTACACATAGGGAAAGGCGCTGTAATTGGAGCCTGCTCAGTTGTGACCAAAGACGTACCACCAAGTGTTATAGTGAGTGGTAATCCGGCGAAGATTATTAGGAGTATTTAACCCCACTAATATTTCTATTTCTATGAGGCAAAAAACTAAGTTATTCAGACCAATTGTTAATTATCAAATACTACTTTGTAGATACTTGTAAAGGTCTGTAAGTACGTTTGTTTTAGTTAACTCGAAGCTGTTTTTTATCAATTTTCAAGCTTGAATTTGAATCTTTAAATTGTCCAACAAAAGACTAAAAACTATGACATCTAGTCGAATCAAAAGCATTTTACGACAAACCTATTCTTCCTTTAAAGAAAAAGCCAGAAACAAAGCAATTGAGAAGGACTTAAATACATATTTAAAGAATGAGCGAAAACCTTGGTCAACGGGTTATAGCTATTTTAAAGAGAATCTCATCAGAGAAGCAATTAATTCTAAAGCAACCTTGCAAAAATTTGCGGAAGGAATATCCTTAGAAGCAAACTATGGCGAGTTTATTGATGAGAGAGTTGTTGAATATCCTTGGCTTATTTCAAGGCTATCTTCTACAAAGGGTAAATTATTCGATGCCGGATCAATTCTAAACTTTGATTATGTCATCAATCATGGTTCTATATCTAATAAAGATGTGACCATTGCAACACTCGAACCAGAAGGGAGTTGTTTTTGGCAGAATAGAATTTCTTATGTATTTTGTGATTTGCGACATTTACCTTTTCGAGATAACTGGTTTGATGAAGTAATTTCTTTATCAACCATTGAACATATTGGCATGAATAATTCAATCTACTCTAGTGATCCCAACTTTGTAGAAAATGAGCCTTGGAGTTTTTTAGAAGCTGTTACAGAGCTAAAGCGTGTTGTTAAAGTCGGCGGTAAGGTGTATATATCCGTTCCGTATGGAGAATATACCAATTTCGGTTGGTATCAACAATTTAATGCAGAAATGATAAATAAACTAATTGAAACTTTTGCCCCCTCAAAAATCAAGGAAACATATTTCTGCTATGAGAATTCAGGGTGGAATTTCAGTGATAAGGATTCTTGTGCAAATATTAAAGGTTTTAATATTCACGATACTAAATATTTCAATCCTAACAGTACAAAGGATTATGATCCTGACTTTGCTGCCTGTAGTCGGGGAATTGCTGCGTTAGAAATGTGGAAATAAAAGATGTGAATCAAATCAAATTTTTGCAATATTATGAACGATAAAACATTAACTTGGGAACAGGCTGTCCAATGGCTTAGAGATCAGCCTGAAAAAGATGAAATAGTTAAACTTTGTTACTATGATGATCCTATAGAATCTGCGGCAGAACGTTTTTCAAAAAGTGAAGAATGGGTAGGAATAATGATTCTTTTAAAAGAGGTTTTGCAGTCTAAAACGTTTGGTAAAGTGTTAGATATTGGTGCAGGTAGAGGGATTTCTAGCTATGCTTTTGCAAAATCAGGTTATGAAGTAACTGCCCTAGAACCAAATCCTAGCGATCTTGTTGGTGCAGAATCCATTAGACAGCTATCGCAGCGCACTGGTATGAATATTACAGTGGTTCAAGATTGGGGTGAAACATTACCATTTTCTGATAACACATTTGATATTGTTTATGGTCGTGCGGTACTACATCATGCAAATGATCTTAACCAACTGTGTAAAGAAGCTGCTAGGGTTTTGAAACCTAATGGTTGTTTTATAGCCACACGGGAACATGTTATTTCGAGAAAAGATGATTTACAAAAGTTTTTGGATAGCCATCTTTTGCATCATCTCTATGGTGGCGAAAATGCCTATCTTTTGTCAGAATATTTGACAGCAATTAAACTGTCAGGATTAAAGATCATTAAAACACTTACACCTTATCAGAGTGTAATCAACTACTTCCCAATGACTAAATCTGAACGTCAAAATTTAATTGAGCCTGTATTAAAAAGAAAACTTGGTAACTTATTAGGGAATAATTTAGCTAAGCTCAAATTCTTACAAGAGATGTACATTTGGAAATTGGAGAGAAATCTTAACACACCGGGACGACATTATTCATTTTTGGCAACTAAACCATAATGAAAACCTTACTTATTACAGGGGTTGCAGGATTTATCGGTCGTTATGTAGCTCGATATTTTTCCAGCCGAAAATGGCGGGTAGTTGGTACGGATAACTCTCAGCCTGAAAATGCACCCCTAGCAGATTTATATCACTATCAGAGGTTACAACTGCCTGATCCAGAATTTGATATTCTATTACAGAACTATCATCCCGATGTGCTGATTCATTGTGCAGGACGGGCATCTGTGGCTCTATCTGTGACTGATCCGGTGGCGGATTTTTATGGCAATACATTATTAACTTTCCATATTCTGAATGCTTTGCGTCTCAACGCACCAACATGTCGGTTTATCTTCCTCTCCAGCGCAGCGGTATATGGTAATCCAGCGAAACTACCCATAGCGGAAACCCATCCCACGTCCCCTATATCACCCTATGGATTCCATAAACTCCAGAGCGAGCAGTTATGTTTAGAGTTTGCTAGGATCTACGCCCAACCAACTGCTAGTGTTAGAATTTTCTCGGCATATGGAGCCGGACTGCGTCGCCAAGTGATGTGGGATATTTGCCAAAAGGCAATTTCTCAAAAACACTTAGTTTTACAGGGTACAGGTAATGAAAGTCGTGATTTTATTCATGCCTTGGATATTGCTAGAGCCTTGGAAATTATTGCGAGTCATGCTCCAATGGAGGGAGAAGTTTATAATTTGGGAAGTGGAGCAGAAATTAAAATCAGTGATTTAGCTCACATGCTGTTAGAAAAACTGAATCTAGATATCGTCACAGAATTTGACGGTTCTAGGGTGAGTGGAAATCCTTTGAATTGGCAGGCAGACATTACTAAATTAGAATCTTTAGGTTTTTCTCTATCTATTAGTTTAGATAAAGGAACACAACTATTTGCGAATTGGGTAACGGCTGAATTAATACAATAAACTCTATAAATTCTATTAAATAAACTCATGACAAAACCGTTACGTATTGGACTAATCATGCAAGGAGGAAAAAACTGGATTGGTGGCACACAATACATTAAAAATATTATTTTAGCATTATCAAGTTTACCACCTGATGTTAGGAAAACTTTTGAGCTTTGTCTTTTGTATAGTGGTGGTGATATTGACTCTGACACATATCAGCAAGTAAAGCCATGCCTAAATGCCTCCTATGATTTGGATGTTGAATTGCCGTCACTTACTTTTACGAATCGACTAATTTGGAAAGTACGTAAGATTTTGCTAGGAAAAATCAATTCTCGAATTTCTGATTTCTGCAAAAAGAAAAAGATCAATTTTGTTTATCCACTACTAACGTCAAGGGTAGAGCAAACTGCTGATTTCTGGTCTTGTCCGTGGATTCCTGATTTCCAGCATAAATATTTACCCCAACTATTTTCTCAGGATGATATAAGGGGTAGGGATGTCACATTTAAACAAATCGCTAATACTAGTCCAAGAGTTGTTCTAAGTAGTAATAGTGCAGCAAAAGATTTCAATAAGTTTTTTCCTAATGCTCAAGCCAAAATCGAAGTACTGCAATTCAGGACTTCTATCCAAGAAGATTTATTAGATGATGATCCAGTTACAGTCCAACAGAAATATAACTTACCTAATCGATTCTTTTTGGTGAGTAATCAGTTTTGGCAGCATAAAAACCATAAAATTATTTTAGAAGCTCTTAAAATACTGAAAGCTAAGACAGATAAATCTATTAATCCTGTGGTAGTTTATACTGGAAGTATTCAGGACTATAGGAATCCTGACTACATAAACTCAATCCTTACAATAATTCATGAATACGACTTGGCTGCCCAAACCTATTTATTGGGCTTGATTCCTAGACATCACCAAATCCAGTTGATGAGGCGCTCTATCGCAGTAATACAACCTTCTTTGTTTGAGGGATGGAGTACGGTTATAGAAGATGCTAGATGCCTAGGCAAGAAAATGATTCTCTCTGATTTTGAAGTGCATCTAGAGCAGAATCCACCCAATGGTTATTTCTTTGCGAGAAATTCACCTAATCAATTAGCTGAGTTAATAGACGAACAATGGCGTAGTTCCTGCCCTAGTCCTGATTTTGCACAAGAAGCTATGGCAAAGATCAGGAATAAACAAGAAATTCAAGAATTTGGCTACCGCTTCCTAGAAATAGCTATGAAAAAGTAAACTATCCCGAGAAATTCCTGTATAAAATAAAATTTTAGTGTATTCTTTAATCTTTCTATAGCAAGCGTATTTTCGTCAGAGAGTCAGATTAAAATCAGAACCAAGCAATGAAAGATGAATTACACAGATCAGTAATTTTGCGGTGTGTTGTTTTGAGATTTTAGTGGTAAATTCTTTCTATAGGTTGTTGAGAAAGAATGGTCTAACTCGTTTCTAGGCATCACACTTTAAATAAATACTTAATCAATTCAAGAAGAAACTTTGGTTTTCTGTTTCTTGAATTATGGTGAGTGAGCCTTGACGGTCTGAGGATCTCGGCTTCTCTCTGAGGAAGCATTCTACGGTCATGATTGACTTGTTATGGTGTCCTTTTAAGAGAGAACGTATGTTTTACACTTCTCTTTATAGTTTTAGATAACCATATTTAACTGCAACAAACTTCTTCTCATTTTGTGATTATAGCCGTAGTAAATAAGGCAAGTCTAGTAAATTATTAATTCCAAACTAAGCGTAGATTAATCTTCACATGTCAGAAACAGTAATCAAAGTAGAAAATCTAGGCAAAAAATACATTATCGGTCACCAACCGAGGGAAAGATATTTAACATTTAGAGATGCTATCACCAGTAAAACTAAGGCGTTATTTAATCCCTTAGGTAAAAAAAAACCTGAGCCAGATCAAGAAGAGTTTTGGGCGTTAAAGGATATTTCTTTTGAGGTTAAACAAGGTGACAGAGTTGGTGTAATTGGACGTAATGGAGCCGGTAAGTCTACCTTACTTAAAGTTCTCAGTAAGATAACTGAACCTACCACAGGACAAATTCGTATTAAAGGACGAGTTGCAAGTTTATTAGAAGTTGGTACTGGTTTTCATCCCGAATTAACTGGCAGAGAAAACATCTATCTGAATGGTGCGATCTTAGGTATGAGTCGTGCTGAAATTGGGCGTAAGTTTGATGAGATTGTAGACTTTGCAGAAGTAGAGAAATTTCTAGATACTCCTGTGAAGCGTTATTCTTCGGGAATGTACGTTCGTTTAGCTTTTGCAGTAGCTGCCCATTTGGAGCCGGAAATTTTGGTTGTAGATGAGGTTCTGGCAGTAGGAGATGCTCAATTTCAGAAAAAATGTTTAGGAAAGATGGAGGATGTTAGTAAAGAGGGGAGAACAATTATTTTTGTGAGTCATAACCTTAGTATAATCCAGTCATTATGTCAGAGATGTGTTGTTTTAAATCAAGGTAAGTTGATAGTAGATGAGTTAACGATAGACGCAATTCAAGCATATCTTGAAGATGGCTCTGTTTCCAACTCATTTGTTCGACACCCAAGTGATAGCAAAAATCCTTACATAGCATCTACATCTCTAAATCAAACAAGCAATGAATATGTTGAAATTGTAGTTGAGTTGTTCAGCGAAAATATCAGAACTGTTAGTATCGATATGAGGCTGTCAGATGCTATGGGAGTAGCAGTTGGCTTCGGCTCTCTAGGGTCACTAAATCCCATGCAATTACTAGAACTTAAAAGTGGTGTAAATCATATTGCATTTTCAACCTCTACTTCTGATTTGGCTACAGGCACTTATTACGTTAGCTTAGATATAACCCTACCTGATGTTGAAATCTATGATAGAGTCGATAAATGCTTGTCCTTTGATGTAAATCGTCCCCCAAAAGGCACAGCCAGAAGAGTCCTGGCGCAATCATGGGGGTATGGATCAATTGAATTGCCTCTTGAACTCGTAAAGTTCAATCTAGGAAAAAATACAATTTAAGTTTTGGTGCTTAGAGTTATGATCAAATTAATCAAGCAGCTTGTCAAAGAATTCCTTTACCGTCAATTAAAAATCCCCTATAACTCTATAGGTCTACCTAATTCTCTGATCAAATATCTGTCTCCAAAGCAATCAATTAGCTTGATAGATGTTGGAGCTTATAATGGTGGTTTCACAGCCAGTATAGAGAAGTATTGTGGTGTTTCTCAGGCAGTTTTGGTCGAACCAATACCTACCATGGCACAAGAACTGTCGGTAAACTTCAGTCATCCAAAGTATAAGGTTTTTAGTTTGGCTTTGGCAGAAAAGGAAGGGATACAGAGTTTTGAAGTCAATGAAGCTGAATTTACTTCATCTCTTTTAAAAATCAAGAAGGAAATGCCTGAATTTTCTCATGTACATCTCGGTACTACAAAGGTGATTAATTGTCAAACCTCCACAGTTGATCGATTGTTTCAGGAAGCAAATCTGAAGACACTAGACTTGCTCAAAATTGATGTACAGGGAGCAGAGCACTTAGTCCTCAGTGGTGCAGGTGATTCATTGCCCCATATACACATGATTTGGACGGAGTTCTCATTCAAGCCTTTATATGAAAACTCTTCCACATTCATAGAAATCTACGAAATGCTCAATAGTGCTGGTTTTAAAATGATGGAAGTGGAAACAGGTTTTCGCTCCCCAGAAGGAGAAATTCTACAGGGAGATGCGCTATTTATCAACTCTAACTTTGACGCTAACCGCAGGTAAAATTAAATAAAATGAATATTCGGAAACAGTTTAAAAAGTTTATTTACGGAACTTTGCCTCTGACATCTGGCTCATTCAGTTACTATGGGGTAAAAGTTTATTTTCCAAAAGACTCTCTTATATTTCAAATGGCTTGTGATCAAGGGATTTATGAGTCCCATAACCTCAGGTTGATCATACAGAACGTGAGTCCTAACAGTGTCTACTTTGATGTGGGTGCTAACATTGGTCTGATGTCTGTGCCTATACTCTTGGCTCACCCTTCCTGTACGGTGCTGTCTGTGGAAATATCTCCAAATAGTTTACCATTTTTACAGAGAACTATTCGAGAAAGTCAGTTTACAGATAGATGGCTGTGTATTGATAAAGCCTTTAGTGACAAAGCAGATACATCGGACTTTTACCTCAGTTCGTCTAAATTAGGAGCTTTTGACAGCTTACGTGCTTCTAAGATTGCTCAATCCAACCATAAAGTCAGCATTACAACCACCACCCTAGATTTAGAGTGGCAAAAGCGAGAGAGTCCTCAAGTATCATTTATTAAAATTGATGTGGAAGGTGCCGAGTTTGAGGTTTTACAGGGTGCATCTCATTGTATATCAGTGTGTCGCCCTTATATACTAGTTGAGTGGAATGCAGAGTGGCTCAAAAGATTCGACTGTCCACCTGAGAAGATTTTTGATTTCTGTAACTCTTTTGAATATAAAGTTCTAAACGCTTCTAATTTGACAATCGTTGGAAGTAAGACTCTCCTAGAAATGAATATGTTATATACAGAGAGCTTTCTTCTTGTCCCTGAGGAAAAACTAAAGCCTTGCTAATATTAGGATATTAAATGAATAATCCATTAGAACTCTCTTACATAGTTGCTACGCGGAATAGACTGCCATTCTTAAAAGTAACTTTGCAATTTCTGCTAGCAAACGTCAAGAGTAACGAAGAAATCGTAGTCGTTGATGGTGACAGTACTGATGGTACGAAAGAATACCTGTCCGAACTGTATGCTGAAGGTAAAATCCAAAAATTTGTTTCGGAGCCAGACCGAAATCAGTCACACGGTTGGAATAAGGCTATTTTATTAGCGGAGGGAGAGATCATTAAAAAAATTATTGATGATGATTTGTTTTGTTTTGCCGCCATTCAAAAGTGCAAGGAATATATGCTGGCGAATAAGTCAGTTGATGTTTGTATTTCAAACACCTTGACCACTAGTTTACTAAATTATCAAAAGATTGACCGTGAAAGCCGCCAAAATTACTATTTGCCTTGGAAAACAGGTAAGGTAAAATCATTCACCTTTGGGGATATCTCAATGCTGCTTAGAAAGAGCAGTATTCCTTATATTGGTTTATATGATACTAGTTTCGTTATGATGGACTATGAGTTTTCTCTAAGAATATCTTATTTGCAGGCTAATATTGCCTACTACACTGGTTTTAATGCCATGTCAATCTTTAACCCAAATAGTGTTTCTTCAAATGCTGTATCACGTAATTTGAAGGGTGAGGGAACTAGGGCTAATGCTATGTATGAATACCCAGGTGATCATGCAAGTATTAGCCCATATTCAAAGCTAAAAATCTTTGTTGGCAAGACACTTTATCAGTTAGGCGTATGGCAACCTAAGGATCACAAGGAAGACGAAGAACATTCTAGCCCTGTTAGCTTATCAGAGATATATAAATTTTGTTATGAGCAGTTAGATAATGTCAATGCAAACCAAGAATTTAACTTCTTATGAAAAAACAAATTAAAATCAAATTTACTAATGGCTTAGATTTTACGATCGGACTCAGGGATATTTTATCCTGTATGGTTCATGAATATGATTTCATTAACAGTGATGAGCCGGACTTCATCATATTTGGACCCTACGGAAATGATATTCCCCCACCAGGTAAATACATTCGTATTGGTTATTTCTGTGAGAATTTCATTCCTGACTTAGCAATATGCGAATGGGCTTTTGGCGTACCTTACGCTGATGAGGTTAAAAGTAGCAAATACATGCGTATTGAATGGCATGGTTTCAATCCAAATCAACTAATTAAACGAGATATAGATTTAGACAAAATAATTGCCCAGAAAACCAAATTTTGCAATTTTGTCTATAGTAATTGCGTACCATTCCGTGAAAAATTTTTTCAAGCACTTTCTAAATACAAGCACATTGATGCTCCTGGTAAGTCCATGAATAATATACCGAGTTTAGATACTAATAGACAGGGAGATATTTGGCAAAGAAAGCAAAGTTTTTTAAGTGAATACAAGTTTACGATTGCTTTTGAAAACTATTCATATCCTGGTTATAACACTGAAAAACTACTAGACCCAATGTTGGTTAATAGTCTGCCCATATATTTGGGAAACCCTTATATTCACAAACATTTTAATCCCAAGAGCTTTATTAATGCCCATGAATATGTACAAGCAAACCAATCCTGGGTTGTAAATTTCCTGGAGCAAAGATGCCATCCGGATTTTGAAGATATTCGTCCGACTGCATTTAACAGTTTACCCAATAAAATAAAAAGAAAAGTCAAGATTATTGGGCGCAACTTAAAAGGAGAGTTCCAGTATCAGAACTTTGATGATCTTATTGATCACATAATTCAGGTTGACCGAGATGATCATCTGTACGCAAACTACCTATCAGAACCCTGGTTTCATCATAATGTTCCACCATCCAACCAAGCAGTGATTGATAGATGGCGGCAGATTTTTGGCTAGTATTAAAAATGTCATCATGAGCAAGAACTTAGTATCGATTTTAATTCCCTGCTATAACGCAGAAAAATATCTTGAAGAGACTCTTAATTCAGCCCTTTCTCAAACCTGGCAAAATATAGAAGTCATAGTAGTAGATGATGGCTCAATAGATAACAGTCTGTCAATTGCCAAGAGGTTTGCTTCTAATAAAGTAAAGGTGATTAGTCAGGAGAATCGTGGCGCAAGTGCGGCGAGAAATCGCGCTCTAAAAGAGGCTCAAGGTGATTTCATTCAGTATTTGGATGCTGACGATCTGCTAAATCCTATCAAAATAGAAGATCAACTTTTATTATTACAGAATAGTTGTTATGACTTCTTGGCTTTATGTTCAACAACTCATTTTTGGGATGGAGAATCTCCAGAATGCGGTATTTATGAGTCTGGGTTGCCTTTTACTTTGGATAGCGATAATCCATTACACTGGCTTTTAATACTTTTAGGAGGAGATGAAGCCAAAAATGTTAAACATGGCGGTATGATTCCCATGCATTCCTGGCTTATACACCGTAATATTGCGGATATTGCAGGTTGCTGGGACGAGAAATTATCTCTTGATGACGATGGAGAATATTTCACTAGAGTTGTTCTTGCAAGTAAAGGAATACGCCGTGCTAGTTCAGCATTGACATATTATCGAAAATATAGAAATGGCTCCAATTTGAGTGCTGGCAAAACAGAGAAGCATTATCTTTCAGCCCTTTATTCCTTAGATTCTAAGGCTAGGCATATACTGGCATTAACTGATTCACCTCGGGCAAAAAAGACCCTCGCTCGCTGCTATATGGAACAAGCATTTATAACCTATCCTCAATATTCGCATATCACAGAACAGGCATTACAGAAAGTTAAAGAACTAGGCGGAACTAATCACGTCCCGATTTTTGGTACTTGGAAAGGAGAATTAATCAAAAAGCTATTTGGATGGAAAATTGCAAAAATGCTGCAATTCCGAATAGTAAGGTGATTCAACTTCAATCGTCAACACTACAACTCAAGCAATAAATCAGTTTACATATTATGCAAGTATTAAGAAAGTTATCAATTCTATCTCGTCCCTATTGGTTTCTGAGAAAGTCTTACTGGCGAGCTAAGTGTAAGTTGGGCTTAACAGATTACTGTCAGAAGTTTGCTATTAAAAAGCTGCAAATAGGTTGTAGCATCAATGTTTTGCCAGACTGGTTTAATGTTGATATTATTCCGTTCTATGATGGTTCATATTTCATGGATGCAACTAGGGAGTTCCCAATACCTGATGAAACCTTTGACTATGTATTCAGTGAACATATGATTGAGCATATTGACTATCTTCAGGGATGGCATATGCTTAAGGAATGTTATAGAGTCTTGAAGCCCAATGGCAAAATTCGCATTGCTACGCCGGATTTAAGAAAATTAGTTGACCTCTTTCGTGAGGATAAAACCGACGCACAACAGGAATATATTCAGTCTGTAATGCAAACTTGGCGACCGGAAGTTAATAGTGACGCTGAGGGTTATGTAGTCAATGTGGTGTTTGGCTTTGATCATAAATTTATTTACGATGAAGCTACTCTCACAATAGCCTTACAAAAGGCTGGATTTACTAATATTAAATTGATGAATCCAAGAGAGTCACAGTTTCCAGAACTTTCTCATCTAGATGTGCATGTTGGAGATTATATAGAATTTGAGACTCTAGTTATGGAGGCAGAGAAAGCATAATGATTGATCGAGCTGTATTAACAATCGCCACAGGAAAGCCAATTTATATCCGAATGGCAATCAACCTTGCGAGATCTTTTAAATGGTGGCATAAAAACAGTGATATCAAGTTTTTACTTGCTACTGATCAGGCACATTTAATCCCACCAGATCTGTCAGGTATTCAAATTATTGAATTACAACCAAATCAGTACGGACAGGGCTTTTCACCTAAGTTGTATTTAGATAAACTTTCGCCTGCGGATAAAACCCTATTTATTGATGCTGATTGTTTGTGTACCGGTTCTTTAGAATTAGTTTTTGAACGTTTTTCTGGTCATGCTGTTTCCGTGGTCGGTGGTACTATTACTGCGGGTGAGTGGTTTGGAGATGTAGCAGCAGTTTGTCAAGAGTTTAAAGTTGATGGTTTACCTAAATTTAATGGGGGATTATATTATTTCGAGAAAGGAGAAATGAGTACCCGCATTTATGAAACAGCCCGTGATTTGGAGCCGCGATATGACGAAATTGGCTTGGTAAGGTTACGTAATCACCCTAATGACGAGTTACTCATGGCAATTTCAATGGCAATACATGATCAGACTACAATTCCTCAAGATGGCTCTATCTTTACTGATCCCCAAGCTTTTCCTGGGAAGTTATCAATTGATACATTGAGAGGTAAGTCACACTTAATCAATCCCCCACCACCAAATCCAAAGCATCAAGAGTGGAATCCTATTGTTGAAGCTAATCCCTTGCTAGTCCATTTTTTAGGTCATCATGCAGCTAATTATCCGTATACAAGAGAAGAAATGAGATTAGTGCTAGCTTGTGCATCTGAACACTTGCCAGTTTGGGTAATTGACGGTTGGGTTACTTTAGTTCACTCAATTCCACAGTTGAGTGTTCGTACCTTCAAGAATATACTAAGACCTCTTTACCATCGACTATTTGGTGTTAGGGCTGTATCAGTTTCCGAACGAATTTAAAACCTAAGTCAAATATATGAACTCTAATTCTGTATCCTATAACTCAGATTACTTTGATAGTGGAATCTTTGAGACTGATTACCAGTCTTTGGCTCTGGCTATTGTTAATACTTACCATCCAAAAACAGTTGCAGAATTCGGCTGTGGTCCTGGATATTTAACTAAGGAATTAGCAAAATTGGGTGTACAAGTTACCGCTATAGATGGTTACTCTAATCCTAATTTCAGTGAATACTCCATAGAATTTCACCGTCTTGATCTGAATGACGCATCGGCAATCGAACAACTTTTCGCTGGTAAAAGTTTTGATGTCGCAATTTCAATGGAAGTCGTTGAGCATCTACAACCACAATCATCTCAGGCTGTGGTTTATTGGCTGACTAAGGTCGCACCAGTTGCAGTTTTTTCAGCGGCAGTTCCTGGGCAAGGTGGTCATGGACATATTAACCTCCAGCCAAGAGACTACTGGCATGTATTGTTTTCCAACTATGACTTTCTTGTAGCTGATCGTATCCGAGAGAAACTGCGTTCCATTCCCACTGTAGCCCCTTGGTATCGTTACAATGTTTTGGACTATGTACATATGAATCATCCCCTAGCACCGCACCTCACTGAGACCATAAATCGTTTAATTGCTTCAGAGTCCGCTGCCTCCAGTGCTTACTACGAGGAGTCCGCAAAATTATCAGCCACAAAAGCTTATTTAAACTATACTCCGGTCAAGTTCTACCTGTGGTTGAGACAGTTAGGGAAAAAACTTCTGAGAAGGGTTTGAGTATGGATGTAGATGTTTCCGTTATTATTCCTACCTACAATCGTCTGTGGTGTCTGCCAAGAGCAATTGAATCCTGTCGTAATACAGTCTGTAGGACTGAGATTATTGTTGTGGATGATGGCAGTACTGATGGTACCTGGGATTGGTTAGGTTCTCAGAAAGACATTGTAGCAATCAAACAAGCTAATCAAGGGCAAACATGGGCAATAAATCATGGAACTGCAATTGCCAAAGGTAAGTATATAAGGTTTCTCGACTCTGATGACTTTTTAACTCCTAATACCATTGATCGGCAGTTTCAGTCAGCTATCACCAGTAATGCTGATCTTATTTATTCTCGAGTGGATCTAATGGAACATGAATCCGGCAAAATTACAGAATGTCCGGAGCCTCCATTTTGGGATGATTTTTTAGCAATTCAGTTGGGTGAAACCTATGGTAGTCATTTCCTAGGAATGTTATTCCATCGGGAGCTAGTAACAAGAGTTCCCCGTCGTCCTGACTTTGCCTACAGAGAAGATCGGATGTTTATCCTAGAAGTTGGCTTACTCAACCCAACTTTATCCCATGTTTCTGGTTGTGCAGGATATTGGGTGAATCATGCAACTCAAATGCAGGGTAACTATCGTGGGCTGAAATCTACAGTGGTTAATTGGCAACACTTAAATATTTATAAAAAGATCCTCAATGAGTTATCAAAGCAAAATCAG
>JBIKNH010000052.1:0-22384 GCA_044358815.1 Pseudanabaenaceae cyanobacterium
GCCCGTAACGGTTGATCGGTGGTGTCCTTGGGGGCAGGAACTTTCTCGACGATTGCCTCCAAGATATCCTGAATACCAATGCCTTCTTTTGCCGAAGCTCGCACCGCCTCACTGCAATCTAACCCGATTAGCTCTTCAATTTCATGGGCGATCCGTTCGGGTTCGGCTCCGGGCAAGTCAATCTTATTTAGAACTGGAATAATTTCGAGGTCGTTGGCTAGGGCAAGGTACACATTCGCCAAGGTTTGCGCCTCCACCCCTTGGGAAGCATCCACCACCAACAGCGCCCCTTCACAAGCTGCCAAACTGCGGGACACCTCATAGGAAAAGTCAACGTGACCAGGGGTATCAATCAAGTTGAGCACATACTGTTCACCGCTTTTGGTGGTGTAGTTCATCCGCGCCGCCTGTAGCTTGATCGTAATGCCGCGCTCCCGTTCCAGATCCATATTGTCAAGGAACTGTTCCTTCATTTCCCGAGCGGTGACAGTGCCAGTGTACTGAAGCAGACGGTCAGCCAGCGTGGACTTACCGTGATCAATGTGAGCGATAATGGAAAAGTTGCGAATCCGCGATACGGGTGCGTTAGTCATATACCGAAACGTTGCTTAACATTTGCTATCATAGCGCACTTTTTCGATCCCTTTTTCTCATCCTCATTTTGGCGATCCTGTTAGCCATACCCTAATCCCTCAATCTGTCGTTGGCAACAGATCCGGTGCTAACTCACTGATTTTCTGGCGCAACCAATGGCGTTCTAGGTGTAAATCAATGCAAGTAAATAATTCTTGGAAATGAAATGGCTTAGTAATGTAGCCTTCACCACCCACAGTAAAAGCCCTACCTCGGTCTAAAATTTCATCAATGGCAGTGATGAAAATAACGGGAATATCTTTGATCTTGGGATTTTGTTTGATTTGCTGACATACCGTATAACCATCCATATCAGGCATTAAGATATCCAACAAAATCAAGTCAATATGCACCCTTTCTAAAGTGGCTAGGGCAAGATTACCATTTGGTACAGGATGCACACAAAAACCCTTCTGAGGCAGAATTTCACTCAGCAAGCGTAAATTACTGGGTTTGTCGTCTACCACTAGAATATGGACATTACTTGGATCATAAATTGGTCCTGTCATTGGATTTATTTCCTATTTTCTGGTTGTTTTGTGTTAACAAATTAGGTAACAAAACTAGTTTCAAGATTAGTTTCAAAACTGGTTTCTAAAACTGGTTAATAAGTTGGCTAATAAAATTAGCTGACAAAACGACTTAATAAAGGTTAATGAATTAGATACAACAAGAAAAGATCAAATAGGTTTAGTAATTCGATCTATTGTTATTTTATGGCAGATTTTATGTCAAATCCCATATTAAGATAAAATAAGTTTGTTGGATTATCCATTTAACTGACTTGATCCAGATTTCTGAATGAAATTATCAATCAAACTTAGTAGATTTTCATAGGAAAATTCTTCGACCATCTTGGTAATGACTGCTATTGTCCGAGGTGAAGTCGATTCTAATCTATGACATAAATTGCGTAGACCATTGAAATCAGCTTCTAAGGCTAACCTTTGCATCATATATAAATCCTTAGAATTTAGATTGCTTAATAAATCATCGATCGGGAAGTTGTTTAGTGTATTTGAGATGTGATCTACCGTTGAATTTATCGGTGTATCGCCTACTGTGCCATTGGCTTGTCCTAGACAATCACACTGAGATGAAGCTATTCCTGTTTTTTCATCCAAAGAATTAGTATTGACCAGATTTAAATAAGGATTGAATAATTGAGTTGGTTCTTGGTCTAAAGGAAATGATGAATGGGGTGTTTTAATCGGCAATAAAATTGTGAATTTAGTGCCTACACCTATTTCACTGTCAAAGAAGATGAGTGCCCCTAAATATCTAATTAATCGCTGAAAAATAGCGAGTCCTAAACCCACACCCTGATAACTGTCTTTACCTGCTTTACCTTGACTAAAAGGTTGCCAAATAATCGATTTTTCCTCTGGCAAAATACCCACGCCAGTATCAGTAACCGTGATACATAACCAGGCATTATATTCTAAAGGTAATTCAACTATTTCTTTACTGATCTTATTGTTTGTTACATCATCTGTTGTAGCGTAAATTTCTGAATTTAAGATTCTTTGAGCTTGAGTTTCACTAACTTCTTCTTGATGATTAATCTCTAGCTTAACACTGCCCTGTTGGGTAAACTTTACAGCATTATGGACTAAATTTTGGAGGATTTGTCTTACTTTTAAAGCATCAATATAAATCCATTGTGGCACTTTCGTTTCAATGTCTAAAATCAGATCTAAACTTTTCTGCTCCGATTCCTTCAGAAATTGATCCGTAATTTCTTGGATGAAACTTCTGGTATGACAAAGATTTAAAGTCGTATGTAAAACATCAGACTCAATCTTAGCTAAATCTAATAGTTGGTTTACCATTGCTAGTAAATAATAACTATTGTTCAGAATATAAATTAGATATTTACTCGCAGTGGTTGAAATTTCCTGCCGTCCCTGCAAAAGCTGTGTAAAGCCAATCATGGCATTCAGGGGCGTGCGCAGTTCGTGACTAATATTTTGTAGGAAAATAGTCTTAGAACGGTTGGCATTTTCTGCGGCTTCTTTTGCCTGAGCCAAGGCAATTTGATGGTGTTTTAATTCAGTAATATTACGAATAATACAGACTACTTCATCGGTAGAAAGGGGTGCAATACTCGCCATAAACCAGTCAGTCGTATTGTCTGCTAAAACGAGACTATATTCGTGACTTTTAACCTCTTGACTGGCAATCACTGACTCAGCTAGTCTTAGCCAAACACCATCACTACTATCATGAAAAAACTGATGAGTTGTGGCTTCAATGATTAGTTGATTTCGTGGATCACTCAAGTTAATCTGTGTAGGTACAAACTCAATCGATCCACTCAGAGAAATTACTACAACTAAATCAGGAATTGCCGCAAAAAACTGCCTGAGTTTTAATTCTGAGTGAAATAGTTTTTGATTTAATAATGCGCTGTCAGAAACATCATGCATCACAAGTAGACAATGTGGCGTTTATATTAGTGGTTATGGTGGTGTTTGTAGATTAGGATGTGCTTACCAATGCCACCATTATATCCTGTCTAAATCACAGTACGCTACGATATTATGGCTGACTTTTGGCAAATGCATGATCTAGGGATCTAGATGGCATCAGTCAGTTTTAATCATGATGAAGATGGGGATTGATTATCGTATTCCAGATATTCTCAATAAATAATTGACGTTGTGAGCAACAATTACTGGGTTATTTATCACCATTGACGCTAACGCCAAGTTTAAGCAGAAAACAGGTCGAATGCTGCCTTACCAGGGGATGTATCAACTGTCCATTAACAACATGGCTGGTATAGTCAAACAAGATAAGAATCGCATGTTATTTAGGGTCCTTTTCAGACAATCAGACAAGATGTCTAACCTACAAGATACGTGGGACGGACATCTTGTCCGTTTATCTGCTTACAAGACTGTCCCAAAATTATTTGAAATGACTATAAATTCACGAATAAACTGATTAGTAATTTTCATGACTCATAACTGCCTGTCATAGCCAAATTACTTACCTAGTCTAACTACTTGCCATAGTTGGGCTGGGGACGAATACAAAGATAAATTATTGGACCAAACAAGGGTAAACCAACAATCCACCATAACCAGTTATTTTGGGTACAGTTACGGCGGCTCAGGTCATCCTGCACCACAATGGGTAGTAGCAAATTCAACAAACAAAAGTCCAAACCCATCACATGGATGAAACGCTCCCCTTGCCATAAACCTACAAAATTACTGAAATTTCCCTGTTGTAAACCGTAGTAAATAAAGTAGCTGGTGATAATCAATAAAATAATGCCAGTGACCTTCCCCCCGAAGACCTTTTCCCACCATGTGGGGCTTGGTTGGTCAGCGGTTGAGTTAACTGGATCAATAGGATCAGGAAGATTATGATCGCCAAGATGTAATTGTGGCTCTGATTCCCTGAGTACCAAATAAGGGATCATGGCAAAAGCCCCCACAAAAAATGATAATGCCACAAACACCCCTGTGGGCACGCGCTGCCTTTTACCTTCAGTACACAAAATCGCGGCATAGATTGCGGGCAAAACACCCATCAAATTAAACAGCCCTACCACATAGCCGTCGATTCCTTGCCATTGTCCTACCACCAATCGCCGAATTAGATCCAAGGTTTGGAGTTGGTCAGGGGGCGCAAAGCCAAAGGCATATATGGTGAAACCTAGCCATAACAGCGACAACAAAAGGCGCGGCAGGGTCAACTGAAAGCGAACCACAGATGGACTAGGTAGGTTGGTCATAATCTTGCTATTTGAGGAACTGCTTAATGGTTTTAATTAGCTCTGGAGGATGATAGGGCTTAGTTACATAGGCATCAGCCCCTTGTTTAACACCCCAATACTTATCAAACTCCTCGCTTTTGGTGGTACACATAATTACGGGGACATTTTTAGTGGCTTCATTACTTTTGATCCAACGACATAATTCATAGCCGTTCATCTTGGGCATGACCACATCAGTCACCACCACATCCGGTGTCGTTTCTTTAATGCGCTCTACGGCTTCCTCACCGTCGCGGGCTTTCATCACTTGAATGCCCTGACCACTCAGTTGCCCTGAAATTATTTCGAGCACCATTTCACTATCATCGACAACTAAAACTTTGGCCATATAGTTTAATTTTCCTTTCAGGTTACCTACCGGATAGCTTTTGATCTTCAGGACTGACAAATCATGATCAGATGAACTACCTACTAATCAAGACTATTACGGGAAGATAGTTATATCAACTGTAGTTTCAAATGTCGATTGCGACAAGGTTGAGAATTAATAAGGTCTGGAGTTAATTTAGACTGAAGGGTTGCCCCAAGCGCCAACCCAGTACCTCCACTAGAGTCACTAGCTCCAGAGTCTCTGGACAGAGCTTGTTTGTCGTGAGTCGTTACTGTGAGGATGATTTAACAGCCCCTACTGACTAGCCTTTAATGGCAAACCCAAAAACGGCAGCCCCAAACCACTAAGCCACAGTGCCCTATCATCTTAGCAGTCGCTGTGATGATGGTTAGCTTAGATCGTCACAGTTTAGCTATTTACTCGGCTATTCACTCACCCATGACTCACCCGTGACCTACCCATTACTTATCCATTGACTCAGCTATTCACATTACGGGTTGTTTGATAATGGGCTGTTGCAACTACGAGATCTAGCTAAAAATTTAGTCAAGGATTTAGCCAGAAACTGGTTGGGTGGGTTTACCCTGTCTGATTTCTGGTTTATGCCAGTATGGTTTGTGCCCGATCCTGTGACTGGTTTTGTGCCCGACGTGCCCCCTAAGATTAGCCATTAGCTGACAGTATTCTGTAAAGCACTCGGTAAAGGACTTTGCAAAGGACTCTGTAAACTAGCCCCATCCCTCATCAGGCAGAATCCAGTAACTGAGCGCTTTTCATTACAGTTAGCTCTTGCTCCAAGGCATTGACTCGCTCTAGGAGTTTTTGGTTAGTCTGAGTTAGTTCCTGTGCTCTGGTAGAAAGATAAGGATCTGATTCCCACCAGTTGATGCCGATTTCTTTAGCTTTGTCCACCGAAGCTACCAGCAATCGGATCCGAATACTCAGCAGTTCCACACTGCCCACGGATACCGTAATATCCCCAGCAATGACGATCCCTTTATCCAATACTCGTTCCAGAATATCAGCAAGGGAAGAACCACTAGTGCTAGATTTAATAGCTTGATTCATTTAAGGTACTTGATCCAACAATTTAGCAAGGGTTAATTCATCCTCTGGCGAACTACCATAGCGCGAAATCAAGATGTCAAAGCACAAATCCCGAAATTCTGGCTCTTTGCCGGAAACTGTAATGTTGTGTTCGTGACAAATGCGCCCAATGGCTAGGCAAGCCCGCAAACTAGAGCTTTTATCCCCCACAACCTGCCGCCGGAAACCCCGCACCAAGTTCAGTAATTTTAAAGCTTGGGTGCGATCCATGCCCACTCTAGTGACTAAAATTTGTTTCTCAGTGTCAATATCTGCTTCACCGATATTGATGGTGATCATCCGATCCAGCAGTGCATCTTGAGTGGGATGAACCCCTGCATATTCTTCTTGATTGGAAGTAAAGATAGCCCGAAATTCTGGATGTACCCGAATATATTCGTTTTGCGAACTGTCTGGGGGCAAAACCAGTAATTTCTCTTCCAATACACTTAATAGAGCATTATTGACTTCAGGACGGGAGCGATTAAATTCATCGTAAATCAGCGTAAAACCTTCCCGTGCGGCTAAGGTCAAGCGGGAATCAATCCAACTATGGCGCAGATCATCTTCCACTTTTAGAACAGAGTGAATATAGTTATCCACGACTTTCTTACGGGTATAACCAGCATTAGAACCAATTAACTGCGAAGAGCGCAAATCTTCGTCACCGTAGAGCAAGACCATGGGGCGACCCAAAACGCCAGCTAAATGCATTGCCAGTGTGGTTTTACCAGTGCCGGCGGGACCGCGCAAATGCACTGCGAAACCTGATTGCAAATAACGAGAGGCTCTTTTGACAATTTGTTTGGTGAATTCCGTGCTGACAAACTGTTTCGGATTGGCGTGGAGAACTGTAGTCATGGATATTTTGCTGGTAATAGGATTGTATATGGCGGGTGAACAGTGGGAATTAGGAAAGATCTGGGCTGAATCTCGGCTTTCTTCCCTAATTTAGACACTATTCACCTTTGATTGCTTGAGATATTTCTATCTGGGCTGACATCTAGGCTTAAATCTAGGACTCTAGGCATAATGCCAGGTGCAAGCCAAGATGTGTTTAAAGTTCTGCCAACCGGAGTAAAGCATTGAGAACTTCTGAAGGATCCACCCCTAATTTGTTGGCTCCTTGGGCTAACAGTTCCCGTGCCTGCTCCCGATCATTCATCACTTCACTCAGGGAAGGATGATTTGGTAAGCTAGCCACATAGTTGATCACAAAATCATCAATGACAGCGGCAGAAACTACTGTTGCTGCTGGTTTAGCTGGTTCCGGCGCGGCTTCCTTTTTCTTGGCGGGTTTGGGTTTAATATCCACTGAGGGAACCACTTGCACTACCACTGCTTCACCACCATTACCCCATACCGACTCATGCAGTTGCTGGCGAAACTCCCGCAATTCTTGACGTAATCCATTGCCCATCGCTTCCCGTTCCGCTTGTAACTGATTTAACAGCAATTCCACCGACATTTCTAAAGCTTGGTGCTGGTGTTGGCGGTGATGGGCATCTTTGGCAGCGGACTCACTTCTTTCTTGGGCAATTTGAGCCATTGCTGCGGCTACTGCTTGGCTCCGCTCACTGGCTTCTTGGCGACGATTGGCACCATCTTGGGTGGCAGCAGCAAGGCGATTGGCACGATTTGCCGCTAGTTCTGCTTGGACCTGTTCGTGGAGTTCCATCATCTCCACCTTACGGCTAAATGCTTCTGCCTGCGCCATGGTTTGCCGATAACGACCCACCTCTCGTAGTTGCAAGCGTACAGCTAAGGCTCTGGCTTGGGCGGTGGCTTGGCGCTCTTGTTGATCCGCTGCCGATGTGCTTAATCTTTCTTGTTGTAATTGTTGGAGAGATTTTTGCATAAGTGTGGCTCGTTCTTGAGATGACTGAAATCTTTGCTGTTGCTCTTGTCCAGTAACTGAACGGCGCACCAGTTCCCCTGCTAGTCTTTCCTGACGGCTTTGGCTTAAGGCTTCCTCTACCAATCTACCTAAATCTTTCTGTTCCTGTTGCCATGATTGTTGCTTAGCTTTCATACTGGCGGCTAAATCATCACAGGCTTGTCGCCGCTGTTTACGGGCTGCTGCAAAAGTCTGCATCAACGATGCCATAAGGTTTTCCTCTCTTCAAACCAATCAAACCACTGAAGAAATTAACTAGTTTCGGTACTCACTCTAGAATTGCTCAGAACTCATTATGAGAATTTACTAGACAACTATCAGGAAGCAATTACCTAAATGATGACTGATAATTACCGACTGCATCTCTGAACCGAGAATCCTACATAGATAGCCTGTGTAAAATTTATTTACAGATGATGTATAGGTAATAGATAACTGATGTAGGAGAACCTCAGCCATGATTCTAATTGAAAATGTTAGGAGAATATAACTCAAGGTACATCATTACAATCATGACAAATTGAATGATTCACCTTAGGAATTGAAGACAAATACCCGAATAGCATAAATTCCTGAACAGATTAACTAAAACGATGGCGGTCCTCCCACAAAGATCGCATCAGAGCGTAAAGTTCAGAAAACCTAGGCGGCAGGCACCGCAGCAGAAGTCGTCAGACCAACTGCTTCAGCATACTTGAGATAGGTTTCTACGGAAGCGATTACCACACGAGCTTCGATGGATAACAGTTCAATCCCCACCAAAGATACCCGGACCCATGCATCAATTACGATACCTTTGTCCAAAATACGATCCACCACTTCTGCCAAGCTGGAAGAAGAGTTTACTTTCTCGACTGCCATAAATTTTCTCCTTAGGTTCTCTTTAAATCAACTAAGTTCACATAACTGGGTTCATGAACCAAGTCACCAACAGACTACAGGCAACCACACCACAAAACTATTAAGTTTCGGTATGATGGGTCAGCTAATGGTTTGTGACCGAATTGTGTGACCGAATTTAGTTAGCAAGTCCTGCATCTAAATTCCCAAGCATCATTGTCACCGCCTAATTCACTTTACGCAACCGCAAAATTACTGATGGTTGATTAATCTTTAGGATTGTGACATTGTCGTACTGGATTTAAGACATATTGCTTTAATAAAGTACATATAACTTGAGAAACTCCGCCAAACAGCGCTGGTTTAAGATGTAATTCTTGCCAATGTTCCTATTGTAACCCCTTAGTATTTTAGGCTTGGTAATTTTTGATTTTATTAAGACTAGATTCTTATATGATATTTTTCGATCTATTGAGGTAGATTCTAAGCATTACTATCATCTTGTTTTCATGGTTGTTCCCATAGGCAAAATCAACTATAGGAGAGGTTTTTCGCTAGATTCTGATGTTTTTCGTAATCTAGTTGCGATTGATATCATCTTGGTCTTTAAATTCGATCCTTCAAAGTAGATTATCCGCCAAAGAGTTCAACTAAAAAAGATTGTAGTCCTACTAATTTCCACATCATAATTACTTAGCTGTTGTTTACCAAATTCCTAATAACGTTAGGTTTGTGTCTGCGTAGTCGGTAGCGAGAATTTGGCGATAGGGCATTAAGCTTTGCTGAATACTTTCTAGGGAAATTTCTTGATAGTGCAGAGTTTGAGTCAGGTGGTCTTTAATTGGTTTGAGAACTAAACGAATTTGCATGGCACGAACAGTATCGGGGGCATAGTCTTCCACTAAGGTATGGCTTCGCATCAGATGTAATTTGTTGGGGTGGGGATACTGGACTAGTTCGGTAATTTCACGGGTCACTTCTTCAATAAATTGCCGACTCACATATTTCATTACCACTGGTTCTAGAGCAAATTCCACCTCGCCAGATTCTAGATTTTTTTCGATTAAGGAGCGCCAACGCAGGGATTCTAAGGCATCAATTAGAGCCGAACCTGCCTGTAAATGCATATCGCGCCTCAGATTAACTAGAGAACTTGCTCTTCTCTTCAGGGCTAACCAGTATAATACCGATTTTTCTAAGTCTGATAAGCGGGCAACCTGTTGATATAATAAGCTGCGTAATACATCCCCCAGAGCTAATCCGGTCTGTTGTAGAAATTCCGTCACATTCCCATTAAATAGTTCTTGAATCGTGGTGGCAACAATCCTTAAAGCGGCAGGATTCCCACGATATTGTTGAATTAGAGCCGCTAAAGCATGATTACTCATTTCTGAAGCTACTGGTAGTTCTCTAAATCCCCTCGCTTGTAATAATGCCAGTGCTCCGGCTTGGTTTAATCCTGACAATCGATAAGCACGAGTACTACCATCTGGGGTTTGGGCGGCGGAGATTTCTTTAGGCTGTTCGCGACTCAGCACAATTAAACAGCTTTGATGCCTTTCGGAACCAACTCGTTCTAATAACTCTCCATATCCATCACAGCCCGGACGATAGGAACCGACTAATTCCCCATCTTGTAAAACAGTTTCTAAGTCATCTAAAACAATCAGGCAGCGCTTTTGCCGTAATTGTTCCATTAGAGCAGCAACAGTTAATGATTCAGGTTTATCTTTCGTTAAGCCTTGCAATAATTCGGTAATGATTTGTGTGGTGGGTTGTGCACCCCGTAATGAACGCCAAATACACACATCAAATGAGGTTCCTTGGCTACCGGACAGTAAATTCTCGACTAGTTTTACCGCTAAACTGGTTTTACCAATGCCACCCATACCGCACACTGCAACTAATCGCGCCCGTTCCGCTGTGATCCATCGTTCTAAAATTAATAAATCTTCAGTTCTGCCATAAAGTTGCGGAATATCCGGCGCTTCCCCCCAATCTACGCTGACCGACCGATGATTAGGATTAACCGGCGTAATTAAGGGAATCGGTTCCGTAGTGCTGGAGTCTGGGAGATTCTTAGATAAGTTTTCAGATAAAAGAGAATGCTGTCCTGAGGCAAAACCATCACCAACGCTGGGAACTCGCTGCAATCTATAACCTGCATCACCTAGCCATTCGGGGACTTTTTCCCAGCGCAATGTATTGGGGACATTGTTGGTAATGGCTTCAATCATGCGATATAAGCCCTTATTAATTTCAACTCGCAAAGCTCCCGAAGTCCAAGACAACTTGAACGCAATCTGTCCGGGACGATATCGACACAATAAACCCCGTAAACAGGCTCGCTCAAAGGGTTTGAGTTCTTTGCCTTCCGCAGTTTCTAGGTCACGGTAAAGTCGGGCTAAATCCCATTGCTGGGCAGCCTCAGCGAAAAATTGCTCAAAGTGATCGGGGTCATTGCTCATGATGAGCCATATCAACGGTGGACTAGACGACTTGTTTAACTGTTTGTTTAACGTTTTAGCTCACTGGGATCATAGTGACACAATTTCCAGCATACATCTGGCACGGAGATCAACTCAACAGCAAATTTATTCAGATTTACTTCACCGAGTCGCTCCACCTAGAAGATACCCTGAGTATCAATGTAACTAGCAATTTCTGGCTTAAATTTGACAATGGCGCGGTATTCGTCAAGGGTTTCTGGCTTTCCACGGGTCCGACAGCGTTGCCAAATCGGTGCAACCTCGGCATAACGGTCAGTTTTTTCATAAACAACTGCCAGAAAACAGGATGCCATGCCTTTACCAAAAAACTGCTCATTGTTTAGGTATTGACTGCTAATCGTCCTCGCAGTTTCTAGCTCCATTTCTGCTTCCTTATATCGTTTTCCTTCTAGGTAGACTCTTCCTAAATTACGATGCAAATTAAACTGTAAGATCTTATCCTTAGTGTCATTAGTATCAATAGTTCTTTGGATACCTAACTTCAGATAAGTTTCCGCAGTCAACAAATCTTCTTTAGCAATATACACCCTTGATATATTACTAATTGCCTCTTTATTGCCCAGCAAAATAGACCGATCATAGTATTCAATGGCTTTACTGTGTTGTCCTGTAGATTCTTCAATTAGTCCTAAATAATTAAACACATCGGATACTTGTTTAGGCTCTGAATCCGGCAATTTCAAAGCAGCATTTAGGCTTTCTTGGGCAAGTATTAGTCTACTCTGTTTGTATAAAGATACACCTTCTTCAAAGAAAGTCTTAAAATAGTATTTAGGTAAAGATTGGCGGGCGACGTAAGCGGCACTAAACAAAAATAATGCTAGTAAACAAGTAACTTCACTACAAAACTTAGCTGGTACACCAAGTTGTCCCATTGCTTTAATAAATTTATCGCGTCCCTCGCCGCCTCTAAGATTAGAACCAATCATGGTTAATACAGCACCTGGACCGAGGAAACCTAGTGATTCTAAAATGCTGACACCATTGGAGAAAACTATAGGAATGATTTGAGTAGCTAAGGAAGCAAACCCAGCTAAAAAAGCCATGCTTAATAAATTGAAAACCCAATCAAATCGATCCCAAGGGTCTACTGTTTCCTCCAAAGATTCGTCAACAGGCACAAACCACCACCAATGGTTTTTCGGTGGATGTAATAAGTCGTGAAACTGTGCGACATTAATAGAATTTAAGAGAATAGTGTGGTATTTAGCTAATTTATGATCTAAATCAGCAACAGTTAAAATCTCTGCCACAGAAAGCCGAATATTCTGAGTAATTAAGTGTTCTAGTTCATCCCTAGTAACCAAAACCGACAGTGCATCTGCTTCATTAATCTGTATTGTATCTGATTGATTTTCCTCAGATGGATCCATCTTGGTGATCATTTCGATTGCCGATATATAGGATTCAATCTTGATTTGAAAATCTTCTCTATCTGTCATAATCCAATAACTTATATCAATAACCAACGGTAACCAGTGTAATTAATTATGATAAGCCATTTTAGCTAATCATAATAACTTTAACCATAGACTATATAATAAGTCATTCTACGTTCGTGATTTCTATAGATTGCTCCTGATTATTGTTTACCCAAGGTGTAAATGGCACTTTTTTTACTACATCTTATCTGAATGTTTTTTATCTGAGGTTGATTATTGGTAGCTTGCCAATTTATGACGCATCTATGATTAGTTGGTAGTTGAAATTCGTACCGGTTGATCCGGATCTCCCCATCAAGGCAATTTACAACTTGATCCGCTATTACCGAACTGTACTATACCATTATGATTCTAATGATCAATTAAGGCATAAAATTTAAATTTTGGACTTTCCAATAATTTTAAATAAAATTTCAAATAGTCCGCATCAAAATTTTTTATAATATATTAGTTGTAAATCAACCAAGCAAATTTACCCACACCAAAACTAAAATATAGAATTAGAGTTAACACAAATAAACCGATAAAACTTCCCATCACTATATAGTCGGTTTTATTTAGAATTGACTCTGATAAAAATGTCCGATTGGAATTACCAGAAAATGCTTTGGCTTGGAGAATAATTTCTAATTTTTGTGATTTAACCATACTGTTTAAAATCAATGGCACCGCAATAGTGGCGTAAACTCGTGCCTTTTGAAATAAATTCATCTTTTCAACCGCTAACCCCCTTAGTCTTTGGGCATCGATAATTGATTGCAATTCTTCTAACAGCAAGGGAAACAGTCTTAGAGTCGATGAAAAGATGAAAACTACTTTATAAGGAATTTTCGCTAAAACCAGACTAATTACCATTTGATTAATATCAGTGGTAAAAATCCCTAAGGGAATAATTAATACCATTGTTAGAGTCTTGAAAATAATATTCATAGCGTATAAGCTGCCTTCTACACTCATTTTTGCCCCTGCTAGGATTAGCGATTGTGCAGGTACGATAAATAATGGTGTTAGCTCAGTCTTATGGGTTAAAAGCTTGACTTGATCAACATTGAAAAACCCCATTGACAACCATAAAAATACATAAAAAGGAATTGTAATTTTTAAAATTGTCCCAAGGTAATTCATTCTGACTCCAGCAATTAAACAAGCGATCATCACACTTGCCGTCAGGACCCCACCACTGATAGGACTTTCCCAAATGAATGCAATCAAAGTAATGACTAAAATCATCACTAATTTAGTCCGAAAATCCAACTGAGTAAAAATTGAATCACGGCTCACGGTTTCTAGTTTAAAGTTTTTCATATTGACAAATTACTATATAAAAATAAGAAAACAATTTTTAATTGCTAATTAAAATGATTAGAACCTGCTAATAAGTCAGCAATTTCTTCGGGTTTGATTGGTAGAAAATCTTGCTTATACTCAGGTTGATGATCCATCATTGATTGAGCTAAAAGTACCGCTTGAGGTGGTGTGAGATAAGTAGACTCTAGCAAATCTTTTTGATGATATACTTCTCGAATTGAAGCATCAATTAAGACCTTACCTTTACCCATGACAATCACCCGTTCTGCATAATCAGCCATCAAATACAAATGATGCGTAATCACAATGACAGTTTTTCCCATCTCGTGCAACTGACGACTGACTTCTAAAATTGCTTGGGAACCTTGATAATCTTGCCCTGTAGTTGGCTCATCAAAAATAATCATCTGCGGTTCCATCGCCAAAATTGCGGCAATAATAATTCGTGAACGGTCGCCTTTAGGTAATGATAAAGGATGCAAATTCCTATACTGCCATAAACCCATCATTTCGAGAGATTGCCGCGTTTGCTGGGCGATTTTCTCTTTGGGATAACCTAAATTCTTTAATGCAAAGGCAACCTCTGCGGCAACTGTAGTATTAAAAATTTGTTGATCAGGATTTTGTGAAACATAGCCAATTAGTTTTGCTAGGCTACTAACAGAAAATATCTGAATATTCTGGTTATTAATTAAAACTTTGCCATTACTTGGCTGCAACAAATTCAAAAAATGTTTAACCAAAGTACTTTTACCCGCACCATTTTGCCCAATAATTAAGACATATTCTCCCTGATAAATACTCAGTGAAACATTCTCTAGGGCTGGTGTACCATCAGGATAAATATGCTGTAGATTTTCCGTAGATAAAATAGGCGAATTTTGCTTAGATAAAACCTGGCTTTCTGTTGAATTAGTTGCGTTATCATCTGGGATTTCTACCGGTGTCTTTGATGCTAAATTAGACGCTAAATTAATTGAAATATTTTGCTCTGTAATTAATTGATTTAATAACTGTAATCCTGCCTCTAATGTAACGGGAATCTGTTCAATCTTGATGCCTTTTTGTTGCATGTCATAGAAGGTTTGAGCAACTTGCGGCGCACGTAAACTATACTTCTGTAATAGGTCGATTTGGCTATAAATTTCCTGTGGTGTTCCCACCGCTTGCAAGGTTCCTTCGGCAATTAAAGCGATCCGGTCAGCGTATTGTGCCATTTCTTCTGCTGCATGGGAAACCATAATCACCGTAATCCCGAACTTCTGATTTAGTTCCCTAATTGTGGCAAATACTTCTTGGGAACCAACAGAATCTAATTGTGAAGTCGGTTCATCTAAAATCAAGAGATCCGGTTGTACGGCTAGGGCTGAGGCAATGGCTAACCGTTGTTTTTGTCCTCCAGACAGTTCTTGGGGATTCTTTAATTCTGCTCCATCTAGACGTACCGCAGCTAAAGCCTGAGGAATTCGTGCTAAAATCTCTTCTCTAGGAATGCGCAAATTCTCTAATGTGAATGCGATTTCTGTGGCTACGGAAGTAGTAATTAACTGACTTTCGGGATCTTCAAAAACCATACCTACTTTTTGGGCTAAGGTACTTACGGGATGACTTAAAGTATCCAAGTTTCCCATATTCAAATAACCAAAGAAACGCCCGCCATAAAATTGCGGTACGATACCATTTAAACTCAAACAAAGAGTCGTTTTCCCCGCTCCTGTTGAACCAATAATACCTAGAAATTCTCCCTTACGAATCTCCAAAGAAATGTCTTTTAGCGCAAAGTTAATTCCATTAGGATAGGCATAAGATACTTGATCAAAACTAGCAGTAACTTCCATGATAAATTGCTTCTGAATTGTTTTTTAAATTGTTTTTTAAACTGTTTTTTGAATAGGTACAGTTCCTAGATTTAGAAACTAATAAGTATTAGTACATTACTGATAGACTACTAGTAAATTGCTTCAGTGGGTTTAACCAAACCAATGGCTCTTAGACCAGAGATTACACCAACTCCGATTACTACCCCGACGATAGATCGCACTAAATTTTCTACAGGAATAATTGGAATCAAAGCCAACCAAACTTCCGCAGGCCAGTTAAATAGAGTGTAAGTAATTGCCACTAAGTTACCGTGGGCTAAACCACTAACCATCCACGTACCACCAAATAAGCCGATGCTCACCCATAGCAAGTTCTGACTATTAATTAATTTACCGAAAAGATTCCGTGTCGGTAAAACAAATAAAATAACTGAACACCAATCAATAAAAGCGCCTAAAACAAAATTATAATAAGAGATTCCATTCTGATTTACCGCTCTATTTCCGTAAATCAATAGAGCAATGATCGTTGCAATCGTAATACCTAACCACCAATAACGCCTCTTTTTGCCTAAAACCATCGTCCCCGCAATGAAACTGGTAAGCATTGCTGCACCAATGGAAAGAATGGGAATACCGCCATTATAGGGCGCTAGAAAAATACTGATTAATGTACCGATGCCACTGGCGACGGCTCCTGCTATTGGTCCTAAGAGCCACCCCGTCAAAGGAAGAATCGCTTGACTCAAGGGCATACTTCCCCCTGATGACAACACAATCGAAAAGGGAATGAAAGATAAAGCGGTCGTGATTGCCGCCAGCACGACGATATAGGCAATTGGTGAACCGTCAATCATCGCCCCACTCAGGGTTTGAATCTTCCGTTCTTCACCTTTTGGCACAAAGCTATGATTCATGATGCGCCTGCAAAATAGATAGAAGAATTAATAGACTAAGCCAATAACTGAGCTAATCGGCAACATGAACCATCATAACTCAGCAATTTAGGTGATTTCTTCAATGGCGCGATTGGTGGTTTGGGTAATCCATACCTGAACTGCTTCACTGCGAATACTTTGGGCAATTTTTTCCGCTGCATCCCGATCCTCGGCAATCGCGAAAACCGTCGCCCCAGAGCCGGACATCATCGCCCCCACACAACCCTTACCAACAAACTGCAATAACTGAGCTTTCACCGCCTGAATTTGCGGATAGGCAGGCAAGACCACCCGCTCTAAATCATTGTAAAGACAAGCGGCAATATGAGACTCTGCCCGATGACGTTCCGATTGATTGACATGCTCATACACAACTTCATGATTATCCCCTGATGACTGAGCCGTCAACTTAGCCCGTTCACTAATTGCCGCAATAACTCCCTTAGAAAAATGCTGATCTTTAATGGGACTACTAGCAAGCAAACCTTCAGCCCGAAAAGTTTTATAAGCCCAAGGTGTAGATACCGAAATACCCTGAGGTTTACAAATCAATAAAACCATCCCTTCCACATCGGGTAGTGGCGATAGAATCTCCCCTCGTCCTGTAGCTAGGGCTGTGCCCCCCACCACACAAAACGGAATATCCGACCCCAACTGCGCCGCAAAATCACATAATTCTGGTTGAGTCAGTCCCAATTGCCACAGCCGATCAATGCCCACCAAAACCGCTGCCGCATTACTAGATCCCCCCGCTAAACCGCCACCAATGGGAATCTGTTTATCAATGGTAATTTCCATCCCTCCCACCTGGGGGAAATGCTCTCTTAATAAAGCCGCAGCGCGATAGGCTAAATTAGTTTCATCAAGGGGCACTTCAGGATGATCACACACCAATGTAATTTGTCCACTGTGGTTCCGTCGTACATCAACGCGATCCCCTAGACCAATGCTTTGCAACACCATGACCAGATCGTGATAACCATCAGGACGACTGCCCGTGATTTCTAAGTACAAATTGACTTTGGCGTAAGCTTTCAGAGAAATCACTTTGGTCATAGCAATTTGGTCATAGCAGTAGTTAATTTATATCAGGTAATTTACATCACGAATTACATCACAAATCAGTCGGCTATTGAGAGAAAGTCCGCTTATGGATATTCTGCAAAGTACTTAAATCTTGAGATGTACCCAGGCGACGCAGTAGGCGCAAACGATTTTCTACTAACAACTTTGCCTCAGCACGGGATAAAGGCTCAAACTGTACTCCCTCCGGGCTAGTGGTGATCATAAAGAACAGTCGTTGCGCATAAAGCGTGGTGAATAAACTGCGATGATCATCTACCGAACAAATGAGTGACAGCAAGCCAAAGGTAGGATGATTGAAATAGTTTTCGGACATCTGGCGTGCTTGAATCAAAATGGCAACGTTTCTAACCAGCCCCGCTAGAGGCTAACGTCCCATTTAACCATGTTTATGGGTCTAACAAGCGACTAAATTATGCACTCAGTCTAAAATTTGCTCATAATTGGGGGGTAACGTTGTAGCAGAAATGACATTTCTCCCTGATTGAGGCTCTATTAATCACGGTAATTTGTCAGAATCACCCATCAGGGGGCATTTGGGCTGTTTTTGAGTCTTCTACAGCCCTGAACAATCCCACGGCTACGTTCAAGGGGGCTAAGATGGCTAAAGGTCAGGTTTCACAATACTTTGCCTCGACACTTTGGCTAGGCGGGATTGGCTAAGTCAGTATTTTGATTTTCAAGGTTTTGCTATTTCTGAATCTTTTGCGCTGCTGAGTTTATAGTCATTTCAAATACCTTTGGGACAGTCTTGTAAGCAGATAAACGGACAAGATGTCCGTCCCACGTGTCTTGTAGGTCAGGCATCTTGTCTGACAAGTATCCTAAATAACGTGCCATTCTTATCTTGTTTGACTATAACTATTCATCTCCCCACGCCATAAAGCTATGCGCCACCCTGCTCCTCCCACTTTATTACTCCGTCACTTTCCCCTATTTAGGTCGTTAGCGTTAGATTCTCCAGCGTTTACCAAACTGGGTAGCGTGATTTTCCATATCACGGCACAAATTCGCCACCAAATCCGCTTTATATGTTTAACCGGTTTAGCAGCGCTGCTCCTATTTTGCTCTGGAATGATGACCCCCCTTGCCCCAGTCTTCGCCAAGCCCACCTATCATCCCGTCATCCCCGCCAACGGTGCGCCACAACTAGGGGGCAACCTCACTGGTTACGAGTGGCAAAAAGCCAACACCGACTCACGCATTGCCTACTGTGAATCCGCCTTAGCCGCTTTTCGGGGATCAGCCGCCCAAAGTTACATCATTAGCCACAACGTGCAAAGCCTTTCCCCGTCGGGACTCTGCCGCCGCATGGATCAGTTTTATAGTCTAGAAGAAAACCTTGAAACCCGTTTGGGGCAAGCCGCCGCCCTAGCCCCGCTACTTTTTGCCGATATTGACATTGACCAGCAACTTAACCCTGAAAATGCCGAAACTGCACCAGCGCCATAACTGCCACTAATTAGTAATTGACTCAATGATTACAATTGTCTACCTGATTGTGTAGTCATGATGGCAAATCCTACGGAAGCAAATTCTACGGAAGCAAATACTGATTTATTACTCATTTCCTATCTAAATCAAAAACTAAATTTTGACTGTATCGTAGTGTTTTAGGCAAAAAAGCCGAATAATTCAGCTAAAAACAAGCAAAACTTCGCAATTAATTGTTAAGCAATTATTAAATAATTGATCGGTGATGGACTTTTTTCGCTGTTAGATCCGTCCATTTAACCACAGGGATCATGGCTGAAAATTAGCTGTGATGGACCGCGAAATCCTCTTTTAACCTATCACCACAGGGATCAGCCCTCAGGCATATCTTCTGCGGATGGCTTAGTTAACCTAAACAATCTCAGGCATAATTACCTAGTGCAGTAAACGCAGTGTATACAAAAATACATAAAATATCCGTTACAATGCGTCTAATGATTCCTGTGGTGTGATGTAGACAACGTAAGAAAGGAACCTATGAGCCAAGATATTTCACTGAATTCCGTGCCAGTTCAATCAGAAGCCCCTAAAGCATCTAGCGCCCCAGCCCCCGCCAAAAGCGCCACCAAGAGACTATATTCCGATGAAGTCCATGCCGAGTTATTAGAATTGCAGAGCGACATCGAGCTACTGTTCAAGCAACTGCAAGGTTTGAGCAACAAGCAATTGAGCCAAGTTGGGAGCGCTCAGTAGTGACAGGAACCATTTCTAGTTCGCAGCGTACCGATGCCTATACTCTGACTCCTGAGACAACCCTGCGAGATGTCATCAATACCCTACCAGCCGAATGCTTCCAAAAGAAGCCATTACGGGCTTGGTGGGGTGTTTTTTATAACGCTGTAGCAGCGGCATTGGGTTATGTGTTGGTTGCTTATTCCCCTTGGTACTTGTTGCCATTCTCTTGCTTCTTTTTGGGCACAGCTTTAACCGGTTTTTTTGTGTTAACCCATGATTGTGGTCATCGGTCTTTTTCTGACAAGCTGTGGGTCAATGATCTGATGGGGCATATCTTGTCCTTGCCGGTTTTATATCCTTTCCATTGTTGGCGGATTAAGCATGACCACCACCATGCCCACACCAACAAAATGACTGAGGATAACGCTTGGGCACCTTTGACTATCGAAAGATACGAAAACTCCCCGAAAGCATTCCGAGTGTTTTATCGTTTGATTCGGACCCGTTTTTGGTGGATCGGCTCGATTGTGCACTGGGCGGGAATGCACTTTGATCCCAATCTGTACGCAGAACGGCAACGTCAACAAGTGCGTTTTTCTATTGGTCTAGTGCTAGTATTCGGCGCAATCTTCCTGCCTACCTTAGTTATTACCACTGGTATTACTGGGTTCATCAAGTTTTTCCTGTTGCCTTGGTTGGTGTACCACTTCTGGATGAGTACCTTTACCCTTTTGCACCATACGATTCCGGAAATTCCTTTCAAATATCCTGATCAGTGGCATGGGGCAACGGCTCAGTTAGCAGGTACGGTCCATTGTCAATATCCTTGGTGGTTTGAGTGGCTCTGCCATGACATCAATGTGCACATTCCCCACCATGTCACCACGAGCATTCCTTGTTATAACCTGCGTCTAGCCCATGCTTCTTTTGAGCAAAACTGGGGACAATATTTGCACAAAAACAAATTCTCTTGGTCATTACTCAAGGAAATTGGTGATAAGTGCCATTTGTATGATGAGGAAAAAGGCTATCAGAGTTTTGATGAAGCTGAAGCAAAAATCAAAGCTCAAGCATCAGCCTAATTCTTTCTTGTAAAGCTTTCTCCTTGGTCATCCCAAAGACAGGCTAATTCACACTAAAAAAGATGCATCGAAAATCTTTGACTAAAAATATTTAGATCAATTATTTAGATCAATAAACTACGCTCCCTTTTTTGGTGGCGTAGTTTTTTATTTAAAGGGTGTAACTAACCCTTGATTGAAAACCCTTGATTGCATAATCTTTGTTTAAAAAAATATCAGTCATAGGTTAGAAAATTCCCCCGTAAAACAATCAAACCGATTTCTGTCGTTAAAATTGAATCTAGGGAACTAAATCAATGGTTCTACTAAAGGTTTTCCAACAAACCAAGACCCCATGATCTAAGCAATCATATTTCTCAAATTATTTGCGATAACATTCAAAAAAATACTCAAAAAAGATACTCAAAAAAACTATGGAACTTACATGGCTTGACAGTAATAGTTGGCTCATAGAACTAGGGGGAAAAAGAATTTTGCTAGACCCTTGGTTAGTCGGTCCGCTGATGTTTGGTGATGCCGCATGGTTTTTCAAGGCGGAACGTCGCATCCAGCGGGAAATACCCACCAATATTGACTTAATTCTGCTTTCCCAAGGTTTGCCTGATCACGCCCACCCCGCAACCTTAGAGGCTTTATCCCGCGATATTCCCGTGATTGGTTCC
Organism: Pseudanabaenaceae cyanobacterium; assembly: GCA_044358815.1. GTDB lineage: Bacteria > Cyanobacteriota > Cyanobacteriia > Pseudanabaenales > Pseudanabaenaceae > JBAXSK01. Next base: position 21,592 of record JBIKNH010000052.1, read on the forward strand.
CCTAGCGCTGCCCAAGTGGTCAAAGCTATGGGCTACAGCAACGTGACCGCCTTGGCACACGGAGCACAAACTAGCCTTGGTAATTTGTACTTAGAAGCAGTGCCAGGTTCGCCTACAGGTCCGAAAACCCTCGAAAACGGTTACATCCTAAAAGACTTACAGACTAACCACTCCTTATACTATGAACCCCATGGCTATCATGCGCCGCTCTTGCAAACTAAAAGCCCCGTTGATGTTGTAATTACCCCCACTGTTAACTTAACCTTGCCGTTATTGGGTGCTGTGATCAAAGGACAGGAAAGCGCCGTAACCGTCGCCCAATGGCTCAAGCCACAATATTTGATCAACACCGCTGCGGGGGGAGATTTAGTTGCTAGTGGTTTCCTTCTTAAATTCCTGAAACTCGAAGGCACTGCCGAAGCTCTGCAAACTAACTTGACCGCCCACAATCTAACTACCGAGGTATTGGATCTCGTACCTTGGCAAACATACCCCATTGCATTGACCCCGAAAACTCAGATCCCCGCTTAGCCAAAGTCAATCAACCTACACAGGCTCGCCAACTTGAGAAAGGATCAATGAAAACTGTAATGGGTCCTAAGTGACTTCCGAGTGATTCCTAAATGATGTTTTAGCATTCTTTAGGAATCGTCAGTAAGCCCATCCGTACAACCCTTTCCTATAAGTTGGCGCTGCCTTTTTGTAGCCAATCTCAGCACGGAAATATATCAATTAACACAGATCCCAGTGACTCGTATCACAGCATAATAATTCAGCCCTGGGTAAAATACTG
>JBIKNH010000226.1:0-6728 GCA_044358815.1 Pseudanabaenaceae cyanobacterium
ATACACCATTCCAAATGATACCAGCCACACTAGGATAAGCAATGGAACGAACCGTAACACTACCCGTTCCCTTACCAGCAGTACCAACAGTCCATGTATCACTCAGGGGAGATGATATGGGTCCGTATTTTTTTTGTACAGGGGGAATAGGTCCAGGTTCAGAAATTAATGGATAGCCACGGGATGGTGTGAGTAAACCATCTTTAATGGTTACTGAACTACTCGCAGCATCGTATTGGCGAACGGGAGGATTCGCAGGTAAAACTGGACGAACCGAAAACTCAATTTCACCTTCATCAGGTTTAGGATTAGTGCTAAATGACATACTGGGAGAAACATTCACCAGAGAAGCACCTGCAAAAACTACAGCAAAACCAGCACCTGAAATGAGACGATTTTGTAAACCAAACTGCTTCGACATTAGTTTAATACTCCACAGATTAATAAGAGAGATTAATACAAGTCATGTTAGGCAGAGGGTTGTTAGACTGCTATAACTTATGGAAACTGTGTCACCATTCGCTTAACTATTTTGTGTTGGGACTTAAGCTGAGGGACAAGTGTCATAACAACACTCAACAAAGTATCTTGAAATGCATTAACACACCATAACCTATGGATTTGAAATATCGAGCCACTTTAATTTAACTTAATAAAATATATATTTACAATATGTAATAAGTTGTTATAAAAAGGTTGGCAAGTGGGGAAAATGTCCGTCACCTAATGTTTGTTACCTATAGATGATTCAAATCAAGAATATAGCTTCGACTCCGTTCAGCTAACTTGCAGCGAGGGCTGAGCGAAGTCCAAGCCAACTCTATAAATTAGAATAAATTATTTTAAACAAATATACGAGGCAACCCTCTCATCTATCCTATAGAATTTTACTCCTATACAAGATTTTTGCTCAGTATTAGTTCCCTTTTAGATTCTGTTTGATGGATTATTGATAGAAGTTACTGATAGAAGTTATTTATATAATGGTTTCACTGGAAAGAATTTTTCCCAAAAAGCTGCCCAAACAAAATGAGGTAAAGCCATCATCCGCCGCCACCGCCAAGGTTCTTTATAGAGGCGATAAATCCATTCTAAATGATTGTCTCGCAACCAAATAGGAGCGCGTTCTTTATTACCCGACCAAATATCTAAACTACCTCCTACACCAATCCACACGGAATTAGGACATAAATGACGATGAGACTGAATCCAAGCTTCTTGGCGCGGTACTCCCAAACCCACTAAGATCAACTCTGGTTGCATACTGCTTAGATGCTTACAGATTTCTACTTCTGCTATATCGTCAAAATAACCATGATGCGCCCCTGCTAGAACTAACTGTGGTAAAGTCTCTTCCCATTGATTGATAATTTGATTTGCGATGCCTGGTGCGCCCCCCAACAGAAAAACCCGCCAACCGCGCTGAGCAGCTAGATGAATCATTTTTTCCGCCAATTCAATACCCGGACAGCGTTGCACCATCTGCCCCCGACTGCGCAAATACAAGACAACACCAGAACCATCAGGCACAATCAGTTCCGCTTGACCTAAGCTATCACTCAAAATGGAATTAGTCCGCGATTGCATTACCATTTCCGCATTTAAGGTAATGACATGGGTTCCTTGACGATGATTAATCCTTTCAGCTAGCCAACCGCTATAGTCACTTAAGACATGAATAGGCACGCCCAAGACCTGATCTTGGGGAGGGAGTGGTGGCATAACCGATGGATGGGACGAAGAACTCATGAAATTACCTGTGCTCGAATTGATTTTAGTCTAATTTTGGGTCTGGTTTTAGACTTGAGATTTTAAATTATGTTTTCGATTACAGCCCGTTTAGCTATCAAGGGGCACGATTCTAGCCCATAACGGTTGTATGTAATATTCTACGACCATTCAGGATGGGGAGTGTCAATCACCTCGGAGCAAACGAATCTGTGCAATTATAAAAATTGCCGGAATAATCCGCCCATAATTCGTAGCAATGGTGCGCCATCCCAAATCTGCGAAAAATAAGCCCCACAATGCCGGAGTCAGCAAAGCGAAGACAGTTCGTGCCGCTGTGTATTGGGTTGCTGCTGCCACCATACTGCGTTTTGCCAGATACGTCGTCACATAGGCGTGTAAGCGTGTGGCAATGGCAGTGCCTCCCGCTTGCAGTAATTCCCGCCCCACCTGATACGTCGCAAAATGCCAAGCCATCTGCCGCGCTAACAGATTTAAAATCATCGGTCTAAGCACTGCTGTAATCGCTAAAGCACTGCCCCCCTTAACCACCAAACTCAGGGGATTACGTTGAATATCTAGGGGCAAAGTTTTTTGTAAATCCGCTTCGGTGAGGGCTTCTTGGAGGGAAGTATTGAGGGCAGATTTTTCTTTGGCGGGAAGTTTTTGCCAAGAGCGCTGGATCAAATTCAGAAATACTTCTGACTCAATATCCGCAATGTCTTGGGTTTGGGCGTACTGAATTTGTAAATGCTGACAAACCTTTTCTAGGACTTGGCGATAGCTCAGGCTACGGCTTTGTCCTAATAACACGGTCACCCCATCGGCAGCCAAAAACCGGAACCGTTCACTAATGCTCAGCATCAAATCATAGCGAGATTGGCTTTTGACCTCGATAGTTGTGGGAGTTGTCACATAGTCAATGGGGTTAAACTGTCGCCGAAACAACAGATCGGCTAATTGCTCTAACTCTTCTGTGGTGGCTAGCTCTAGGGCTGTCCATAGCTCATCCATGACTTGATCCATAGATTTTGATCCGTAGTGTTGATCCATGCGATTGACACACTCAGCGCTGTATTAAACCTGCATTGAGAAGACTGCATCGAGCCTGCATTGAGGCTAAATCTGCCGAACTAGATATAACTAAAACTAGATATAACTAACGCCTACCATTGGGGCAGGGGTAGCGCGGTCCGTCACGGGTAAATTGTCCATCACGGCTAGATTAGGATCATAGCGCTGATGCAACAGCAAACCATACTCGAAACCTTCTGCCAAAGCTTTGCACGATGCCGCAATAATATTTTGGGCGACACCGACGGTGGTCCACCGCTGCTCACCATTACTAAATTCAATGAGAACCCGTGTCGTAGCATAGGTTCCAGCATCACCATTGAGAATCCGCACCTTATAGTCAGTCAAATAGAAGTTACCAATGGCGGGGTAGAACGTGATTAAAGCCTTACGCAATGCTTCATCCAAGGCAGAAACGGGACCGTTACCCTCAGCGGCGGTGAGTTGTTGCGCTCCTTGGACCGTGACCTTCACTGTGGCTAGGGCGCTGACTTCTCCTTGATGGTGGGCAATATTGGCATCACAATGGACATTAAACTGACTCACGGCAAAAAATTCAGGACGTTGCCCTAAAGCGCCACGCATCAACAGTTCAAAACTAGCTTCCGCTGCTTCAAACTGATAACCGATTTGTTCTAAATCCTTCATCTGTTGCAGGATTTGCCGACAAGCCACATCATCTTTAGTCAGGCGCAACCCAAAACTAGCGGCTTTAGATAAGACATTACTTAAACCAGACTGTTCCGAAATCACGATCCGCCGCAGGTTTCCCACCACATCAGGGGCAATATGTTCATAGGTGATGGGATTCCGTTGAACAGCGCTGACATGAATCCCACCTTTATGGGCAAATGCCGACAAGCCCACAAAGGGCGCGTGTTCGTCGGGGGCAAGGTTGACAATTTCGCTCACATGGCGGGAAACATGGGTTAATTGCCCTAGTTGTTGTTCCGTAATGCATTGATAACCGAGTTTTAATTGCAGATTCGGTAATACCGTGCAGAGGTTCGCATTACCACAGCGTTCGCCATAGCCATTAATTGTCCCTTGGACCATCCGCACCCCAGCAGTTACAGCACTGAGGGCATTCGCTACCGCTACCCCAGCGTCATTGTGGGTGTGAATCCCAAACTGCGGCGTGGTTAAGCCTGCGGTTTGGGCATAGGCGGTGATGTGGTCAATGGTATGGCGCAGAATGGCGGTTACTTCATGGGGTAACGTGCCGCCATTGGTATCACAGAAAACTAACCAAGCGGCTCCGGCTTTGGTGGCAGCTTCGAGGGTTTGTAGAGCATAGTCAGGATTATGTTTATAGCCATCAAACCAATGCTCCGCGTCATAGATGATTTGCCGATCCCGACTGCGTAAATAACTGATGGTATCGCTAATCATCGCGAGATTTTCGTCAAGGGTTGTCCGTAAACCCTCGGTGACATGGAGATCCCAAGACTTCCCAAATAAGGTAATCCAGCGGGTTGCGGCGGCGATAATGGGAACAAGCATCGGGTCATCACTCGCCATAATTCCTGAACGGCGGGTCGAACAGAACACTACCATTTCGGCATTAACCAGACGTTCTGACTGCATCCGGCGGAAAAATTCCCCATCTTTGGGATTTGCTCCAGCCCAGCCGCCTTCAATGAAATTCACCCCTAAGCGATCTAATTGTTGGGCAATTTTCACCTTATCTTCGACGGATAACGATAAGCCTTCTCTTTGTGCCCCGTCTCTGAGGGTGGTGTCATAGACGAAAACCCGTTCTAGACTGGGGGAAGGTTGGTTGTGTTTAGGTTGTGCTGCCGAATTAGACGAGGGAGATTCCATAATGACTGACTAATTTAACACTAGGGTCTGACCATTCTACCGCTTTTAGATTGTTATAGATGAAATTACCGAGAAATCGTTACTCAATTTGTCACGGCTTACCGTGTTAAACCCAGAGGACAGCGGTTCGGTTTACGGAATTCCCATTGGATAGTGCCATCACTGGTTAGGGGCGGTGGTGATAAATCTTCAAGTATTGGCGAGAGACGAATTACAAAATCTGTGTAATGCAGAGCATAGGCTGCACTGTAATATTTTTGACGTAATGCTGGATCGGTCTCAATTTCGCAACCAATCCAAGGTGGAATTGCTGTATTAGGGCGCGTCCTCTCGAAATATGCCTTTAATGGTTCGGGTTCAATTCCTTCACTAATGGGAAAAAGATTAGAGCCAATAATCTGATCCCAAGCAGTTGTTAGATCCCCTGGTGGATAAGAATAGATTTCCACTTGATAATGATTTGGAGGAACTTTCACATAGCATTGTAAACAATCATTCTCGTCATCTAATTCCGCTCCATTAGGCAGATCCTCAAAACCATCTCCTAATATTCCTGAAACGATCATAGCGCCACAGGATAAATCTAAACGCCAACGGACTCGCGCCACCCATTCTTCCTGTTCTTGAGGATTGAGATCTCCCATCACAACCCGAACGTTATAACCATCATCTTGATAGAGAGCCATTGCCAAGAAACTATGGCGCTCAAAAATCTCCCGTTGTAAGGCAGGCTGGTCATTATTCCAAATTGTATTACAGAAGTTTTCGTAGTCTTGACTAACTAGGTCCTTTGCACCGACCCAAACCATGCAGCCAGCTTCCCAAAAGCCAAATTCAATGCGATCGCCTAGAGCCATAGGTTCAGCCATAAATCACCTCTTGTAATAATCTTTTGTGATAACCTTCTGTAACAATCTGTTGCAATCACCTGTTACGACCAAAATCGAATCTATACATCAACATTTAAAATTGTAGAGATGATTTTCAAGGTAGTTCCAAAACTTTAGAATGTTCTTATCACTATCCCACTTCAGAATCAGAGGTGTTGATTTAGTCCTGACTTGACGATCTCAAAAAATACAGATACTATGAATCGGTTGTTTTTATATTTGATGGGAGTAAAATAACATTCTTTAATTATGAACATTCCTAACCAATCACCTCTCAATTCCGTTTCTCTACCTGACAGTCTTGAAGAAGCTATCGCACAATCGATCAATGCTATCACTGCTGGACTGGAATCTGGTATTTCTTGCTTATCTATTGACTTAAGATTTCAAGAACTGAAAACCCTAGCAGTAGCTGAATATTTCGCCCAAGATTTCACCAAACGTTACGGAGCAAATTGGTCAGCAATTTTTGCCGATGCTGGTTCTGCTGCCCTAGCCCAAAGGGATTGGGTTGATGTTACCATGAATGCCAGGCGCATTAACGAAGGGCGAGCGGCGATTCGTCCGGAAGATCAAGCGGTATTATTGATTTCTCCCACATCAATGGAAGTGGAACAGGTGGAGAAGTTATTGGAATTGGCAGGGGATCGTCCGGTGGTGCTCCTAAATCCTCGACTAGAAAATGCAGAAGTGGGGGTAGGGCTGGCGGCACGACGGATGCGCGAAAGATTTGTAAATCGGTTTGAAGTCGGTTATTATCTGCAACCGCTGCCCCTCGGTGCGGTATGGCGTTGTTATCCCCAAGGTTGGCAAGTATGGCAACAGTTAGCCGACAGTGATGGCAATGTCAGTATGCAATGTATTGCGACTACTGAGCAGCGTCCTTCGGGGGATGATGTGGATCGTCTATTTCGCCGTAATTCAGGAAAGGGCACTAGTTCTCTATTAGATAAATTACAGCAATTTATTAGTGCCCTCGCTCGGTAGAATTTCGGTATAATTATTGAGAGGTATAATGTCGGTGATTTGATGAGAGTCAAGTCCTAGAATCATAGTAAAATCAAATAAGAACTAGAGGGTGAGATTAGCATATTCTGCCACGAGAGGCTCCAAAGATGTGTGGTGATTAGCATAAGCTCTCCTCTTTTTCAGGGTTGCAAAGTCATGCTCAATCTTGTTCAAGTCAAGCGAATACTTCCGTAGTCACCAAAT
>JBIKNH010000227.1:0-6661 GCA_044358815.1 Pseudanabaenaceae cyanobacterium
CTGGGCAATAAAATTCAGCAGGGCACAGGTGCGGGTGGCATGACCAAAACCGTGATTGGTAATGGCAGCGTAAATGGTTATAGGAGTAACCAGCGATGGGACATCAGAGGGGTTAGCTTCCAGAGCCACACCCCCAGAAAATATCTTAGAAGATATCTTAGAAAACCCCTCAGAAAACGCCTCAGACATGGCAAAAGATCAGCGCAAAGGATCGGCTTAGGTGACAAAACCTAACCTAACCTAATTTAGGTATCGTGGATCACTTAATTTTTGACTGAAAGTTTCTGAAAAGTTTCTCAAAGCAACTGTCTAGGAAAATTTCCGCCGCCACAGTGGGCAATCAAGTGGGTACTAATTCCCCAGGTCTCAGGCGCACCCATTTCCCCATTTCAGCAGTAAAACTGTCACAGCCCACAACATCCCATTCCATCTGGATTTCATCTCCCTCAGTGCGAATGTTAATGTTAATCGTGGGTGCAGCGGCATTAAAATCCGGTGTTTCCGTGAGGTGGGGCTGTTGGTGTTGGGCTTCCACAGCATGGTAAGTCATACAGCGGTCTACATAGGTGCAGTTGATACAGATACACATGGTTAATAGGCTCCAATTGGCTCTGACTTGACCTGACTTGCTCTGATTACTTCCCCAATCTGACAACTGACCCAAACTGGTGTAACCAAGCATTAATTACAGCATAGCCAAATCAGCCGAGATTGGTCCTATGGCTTAGAACCTCCAGATTACCGCTGGAATCTGTGCCTATGGAGATTAGTTGAGTTACCTGTGAGCTATCTATCGAAAAAAGACTTTGCTTATCGGACTGCTCATAGACTAAAATCAATGATAGTTTCTAGGGATTTAGCCACAGTGATTTGAGTGATTTGCACCATCAAAATGCATTGTGAGCCTTACTAAGGGGTTACAATAGCCCGCAGATGGTTGTTTGCTCAGATGGTTGTTTGCCTAGATCGGGCTGGCATGTCTCAATTCTGCGATCTGAATTCTGTGATCTAAATTCCGTCCCCTTCATCTTATTTTTACTAATCCTATGGCACTCAAAAAAGGCGTTCTCGTCAAAGCAATTCGCGAAAAGCTCGAAAACAGCACCGAAGCCCTCGCCAATGATACCCGTTGGTCTAGTTATATTTTTGAAACCTGGGGCGAAGTGGTCGAATCTAGGGGTGAATGTGTCCAAGTTAAGTTTGGTGCAGTACCGACCCCTCCCATTTGGTTACGGGAAGATCAGTTAGAAATTAGCCCTTAAGTTTCCTGAACTAAATTACTTACATTAAAATTTCTGATTTGATTCTTGGTATTTGTGGGAGGCGAAATAGAGATGATTTGCCTCCTAGTTTTTGTTTTTTCTGCCATTTTTTCTATAGTTTTACACAGCCCCATTTGTTCCCACTATGTCAGAGCCTGTAATCTCAAATCCTGTGGTTAATGCCACGCCAAACACTGCAACAAAGACTGAAACAAACACTGCACCAAAGGAACCAGTGCGAGAATTAGTGATTAATGCCGAAGCCCTAGCCGCACTCAAACAAAAGCTGATTGAAACGATGACCGTTGCTATTAGTGGTGGCATCAGAAACGGCGTGTTTCATGTTACAGCAGCGGAAGGGGACACGCTAATGGTAGCAGCTAATTTAATTCAAAAAGAGCAACTTTTTCCGGACTATAAACTGAAGTTTTATCGATTAGGGATGGGTGCAGGCACAAACACCAGTGCTATTACATTCATTCAGCAAGATAGCCCGATCAATCAGGAGCATAATCGGTTTAAAGCAGATATTTAAAGCAGATAATGCAAATAATAATTAAACAAATTAAAGGGAATCAATTGGTCTTAACTTAGTGGTGAATTTATACCAATGGAATATCAGCACTTCTACTTAGTCCAGAATTGAGATATTGCTTTTATGATGGGTACTTATTAGCAACTTAACTAGCTAATTGATTCACTATTTGTTTTAGTAATGATTGAACAAATTCAGCCTTTAATTTTAACTTACAATGAAGCCCCTAACATTGCCCGTACCTTAGCCAAACTATCATGGGCAAAACGGATTGTAGTAATCGATAGTTTTAGCACTGATGAGACTTTAGAAATATTAGCCCAATGTCCTCAGGTGGTGGTATATCAAAGAAAGTTCGATGATTTTGCTAATCAGTGCAATTACGGCTTAACCCAAATTACGGCTCCTTGGGTTTTATCCATTGATGCCGATTATGTATTATCTGATGCGCTCATTACTGAATTACATTCTTTAGCAGAACAGGGGCTTTTAACTGATAGTAACTTAACTGATTCTAGTGCCAAATCTGGGGTTAAATACGATGGCTATTGGGTGGATTTACGTTATTGCGTAATGGGGCAACAGTTACGAAGCACGATTTTACCACCGCGCCAGGTTTTGTATCGCCGTAGTCAAGGGCAGTATTTTCAGGATGGTCATGCCCACCGCCTTCACCTCGACGGCACAGCGGGACGGCTGCGGGGTTGCATTAACCATGATGATCGCAAGGATTTGGCACGGTGGTTATGGGCACAGCAACGCTATACCAAAATCGAAGCAGAGAAATTATTAACTACTCCCTTTAATCAACTAAAACTAGTAGATCGCCTCCGCACCTATAAAGTAATTACCCCTTTATTGATTTTCTTTTATTGTCTGGTGTGGAAGGGCGGCGTATGGGATGGCTGGTCAGGTTGGTATTATGCATGGCAGAGAATGCTTGCCGAAATTCTCACCGCTTTGTATTTGATCGAATTGGAATGGCAAAGGGTAGGGGATTGATCATAGATAATCCACATCAAAAATATAGCTTTCACTTTGCTCAGCTAACTTGCGGCGAGGGCTGAGTGAAATGGTTGATTAAAATGGCTGAGCGAGGTCGAAGCCACCTCTACAAATCATTTCAAACAACTATAGTTATTTCAAATAATTCTGGGACAGTCTTGTAAGGAGATAAGCGGACAAGATGTCCGTCCCACCTTTATTGATGCCTTGTAGGTCAGACATCTTGTCTGACAATAGCCCCCAAATAACGTCTCATTCTTAATTTGATTGACCATATAAAACAACTATATTTCAAACAACTATACATAGAGCAAATCATTGGGGTGTTCAGACATAGGGGTTACCCAAAATAAAAACAGCGAGGCAGTGAACCTTTGCAGATCCGCGACCTCGCTGGATAGATGGGCTTAACGAAACATCTATGTTGCTGTGTTTATAGTGCGCTAATTGCTTCGGAAATACATCGGCTAGATCGCCTATTTTTTGTGTGGCTATGTGTGGCAGGCAAATCGCTCAGGTAAATCACTGTTTATGGCAATTTATCAATGGATCTATTACAGCCAGTGTCATACAGTCGCTCATTAATCTAATCAAATTCTTCTAATTATTCTGATTAAAGCGCTCCCCCAGCCAGTTTAAGCCAAATGTACGGTAAATCAGCCATTATGCCGTTACAAACCAACAGAAAGCCTCTCTTAAGCCATCTGCAATTACCTATAACCCTCAATCTACGGCACTAAATTCCAGGCTTGACTCAAATTTCAAATTAGCTCAACCGATTCCGCAACCAAAAACACAACATTGGTAAGGCAATCCGATAACCATATTGCGCCCCATAAACTAATCCTTTCTGTTCCAAACTCTCTAGAGCGCCCTGAAGACTCCCCCCTTTAGATAATTGATGTTTTTGGATATACTCGCGGCTGTGGGGGCTAATGGTTGGATCAATTGCCAGACTTTCCAAAACTCGGACTTGACTGGGGGGCAACAGCATCACCAAGGATTCAAACGTGGGGGATAGATCCTCTAGCAATGCCAACATACTGGTATGAACCGCCGTTGCTGTGATGATCTGATGCATTCGCGGTGACAACGGATCAACCACCGCACAGGTTGCTTGGTAATGTAACCAAATCCGCCGCATTAACGTAATGCCATCACTGACATTGCCCTGAATGTACTGCAAAAATATTCCTAAAGCTTCGGGAGTCAGCATCAAATTAACTTGAGCTAAAGTCTGTTCCACCCATTGGGTAATCTGGGGATCGGGAATGGGAGCCAGTACCATCACCTCTAGGCTCAAATCTTCCATCCAAGGCTCTGTAACAGTGGCAATCAAAGCGTAACTCACACAACTTTGTTGCTTAATTTCTTGGCGTAAATAGCCTTCCCATAACCCTTTGCGATCCCAGGACCGAATATGGGTGAAATTATGCAAAACCACCACCACCCGATAACCGTGTTGTTCCGCTAACTTTTGGGGCAGCCCTAAAACTAGCTGAAAGATTTGCCATAACGACTGAGGACTATTTGCCTGCCACAACAAAACATTGGGTTCCCCTGAATCCTTGTAATTTGCCTCGCGATAATTGGCTCCAACATTACAACTAACTGTTTTTTGCCCCACCTCCTGACTCAAACTCACAGGCGTACCTTCGAGCAATAAACTAATTTCTGCCTGTTCCTCTGGTTCAGCAAAAGCTTTGAGCAAGCTGGCACACCACAACTGCAAAAACCTTTCCCCATCCGTTGCCCGCAGACAGTCAATGGTTAAAACCTTTGCCCCGACCTCATGGGCAGCCCATTTCACTAAAGTCCGTCGTCCACTACCCGCCACCCCAGCAATCAGCAAATCGCCATCCGCACGCAAAATCTGCGCCACCTGCTGCAATTCGGTTTGTCGCCCCACTAATGACTGGGGTACGAAATGATGGTTCGTCATAGGTTAATCATCGATGGTTTGACTTCCCACGGCTATATCCCTAAAAAAATACTATGAATTTACCCTCACTAGCACTATTTTTTAGTACCATGTTGAGTAAAATTAGTCAGAAGCACAAATTCACCCTGAATCTACGGCAAATCCGCAGCAAAGCACAACTCACAAACAAAATTCATAGAAACTTATGGTAACAGAGGTGGCGGCAAAGCTATGGCACACAGTCTCTGCTGATGCAGCAGTGTCCCAACTAGCTAGTGATAACCAAAATGGCTTGTCTGAGGCAGAAGTGCAACAACGACAGGCACAGTATGGACTCAATGAGTTAATTGAAAAAGCCGGACGCAGTTCTTGGCAAATTTTGCTCGATCAGTTCACTAATATCATGTTGTTGATGCTGATTGCAGTGGCGATTGTCTCTGGCGTAATTGATCTCATGAAGCCAGAATTTCCCAAGGATGCGGTGGCAATTTTCTCCATTGTGATCCTCAACGGCATTTTGGGTTATATGCAAGAAAGCCGCGCCGAAAAAGCCCTTGCCGCCCTGAAACAACTGTCTGCTCCCAAGGTGCGGGTAGTGCGTGGGGGAAATCTCATGGAGGTGGAAGCCAAGGAGCTAGTTCCTGGTGATGTGATGTTTCTCGAAGCTGGGGTGCAAATTGCTGCTGATGGACGCATCCTTGAGGAGCAAAATCTCCAAGTCCGTGAATCTGCCCTCACTGGTGAAGCCGAAGCCGTCAGCAAAAATGCGACGCTGGTTTTGCATGAAGAGGCCAGTTTGGGCGATCGCCTCAATTTGGTCTATCAAGGCACTGAGGTCACCCAAGGAAGGGGTAAGGTTTTGATTACCAACACCGCTATGACGACGGAGTTAGGTAAAATTGCCGCCTTGATTCAAGGGGTAGAAAGCGAACCAACGCCATTACAAAAGCGGATGGAGCAATTAGGTAATGTTTTAGTTTATGGCTCCTTGGCTTTAGTGGCTTTGGTGGTGTTTGTGGGGGTGGTGTTTGCTAAAGGTAAACTGGGTGACTTGCTGGAAGTTTCCCTTAGTATGGCGGTGGCAGTAGTACCGGAAGGTTTACCCGCTGTAATTACGGTAACGTTGGCTCTGGGAACCCAGCGCATGGTCCGCCGCAATGCCTTGATCCGTCGGTTACCTGCGGTGGAAACCCTTGGTTCAGTTACGACCATCTGTTCTGATAAAACCGGTACGTTAACTCAAAACAAAATGGTGGTACAACAGGTTGTGACCGCCAGCCATAACCTCAAAGTTACTGGTGATGGTTATGCACCCCAAGGGGAATTCCAGCCTTTAGATTCTGAAGTGATGGACTTTCAAGTTAGTGAAGCCCCCGAAGTACAAGCTCTATTACAAAGTTGTGTCCTGTGTAATGACGCTGTTTTGCAAACCAAAAATGCTGAATGGATTATTTTGGGGGACCCCACCGAAGGAGCGTTGTTGTCCCTAGCGGGTAAGGGTGGTTACGAGCAGTCAGAATGGGAGAATCAACTGCCTCGTGTGGCAGAAATTCCCTTCTCGTCGGAACGGAAACGCATGAGTGTCGTGGTACAGCATGAAGGCAGTCCCACAGGGATTTTATATTGCAAAGGTTCGCCAGAGTTAACCCTCGAACGGTGTACCCAAATCCAGACCCGCGATCAGACTATTCCGCTGACCGAGGCATTACGCCAGAACATCCTGCAACAAAATAACCAGTTAGCCAGCCAAGGTTTACGGGTTTTGGGGTTTGCCATGAGTCACATCAGTTATGACGACTCGATGACTATGGGTGATGACGCGGAAAATCATCTAGTTTGGTTGGGTTTAGTGGGGATGTTGGATGCCCCGCGCCCTGAAGTTCGTGATGCGGTGCAGCGGTGTCGTCGTGCTGGGATTCGCGTAGTTATGATCACTGG
>JBIKNH010000228.1:0-6644 GCA_044358815.1 Pseudanabaenaceae cyanobacterium
CTATGGGAATTCAGATTGCCATTGATGATTTTGGTACGGGTTATTCTTCTTTAAGTTATTTGAAACATTTTCCGGTAGACACGCTGAAAGTAGATCGGTGTTTTGTGCAGGATTTAGTCCATGACCGCCATGATGCTGCCATCACTACCGCAATCATTGAAATGTCTCATCATCTATCCCTTAAAGTTGTGGCGGAAGGGGTAGAAACTAAGGAACAATTTGCTTTTTTGGAGCAAAATGGTTGTGATTTAGTGCAAGGTTTTTTGTTTAGCCGTCCTTTGCCACCGGATGAATTTGCCGTATTATTTCAGGGTCAGCCCTATGTGCATTTTGAACCCTCTGCTACCTTCTGATTAACTTTCTCTGGTTGGACTTTCTTTAATCAAGTTTTTCTAATTAATTTATGTCTAATTAATTTCTAGCTTGAAAGTGATTTGAGAATAACTTGAAAGTGATTTGGAAATAATTCAGAAATAATCTAGAGATAAATTTAGAGAGATTCTAAAGAGGTTTTAGAGGGATTAAAATAACATGCCCCGTTCATTTTGTTGGCGAAATTCCTTAGGGCTTTGGGGTGGTTTCTTGCCTCGCCAAATCCCCAGGTGGGAGGCATGGGCACTGGCTTCTAGGGAACCATAGGCGGCGCAGTCCTTGGCTTGGATGACATCATATTGGGCTAACCCTTCAGCCACTAGAATATGATTGACGTTTTGCCCCTGGGAAAAAACTTCGGCAATATAACGACCGAGGCGATCTTTGCGGACTAAACGCAGGGAAATGTCTTGACTGTTGATCAGGCTTTGGAGGCGTTTGCGGGCATCTTTACCGAAAGGCTGTGCTAGTTCCGGCGCGGCAATGCAGGCAAGTTGTACCTTAGTTTTGATGCCCCCTTGGACAATGGCAATATTATCACCGTCATAAACTTGGACGATCCGAAAGGCGGCAAAAGCTGGTGATGGCACACCCAAAAGGATCACAAGTACAGACAGGGTGAGCAACAGGCTAGACAAGATCAGCCAAACAATGAGCCAAACTCTATGGCGACGTGATTTTGATGGGGGCAACTGATGGGATGGGGTGCAATTCATGCAACCAAATGTAGCACTTTCAGGCTGTACCCTTAAACCTGAGACGACAGATTAACCCATAAAACCCATAAGCTCATTGGATCTTGTCTTATGCCTCAGTTTAAGATCTGCATTTCATTTCCCGATTGATTTTTTACTGGTTTCTTATCAGTTCCTTACTCCTATCCTTAACTCCCCGCACCGTAACACTATGATCACCATTGCCTATTTAGGACCCGCAGGCACTTATTCTGAAGCAGCAGCTTTGCTCTATGCCGATCATTGGCGCACCGTTAATAGCAAGATCCATAATGCTCTGCCTGACTCTGGCAGCGACTCCAAAACTAATTCCAAAAACAAGTCCAAAACTAAGTCCACATCATACACATCTGGAAATACATCTCCGTTACCGGAATTAAAATTATTACCATGCAATACCATTCCCCAAGCAATTAATGCTGTAGCACAGGGGCAATGTCAATTAGCCATCGTACCAGCGGAAAATTCGATTCAGGGCGGGGTAACCATGACCCTAGATACCCTATGGCAGAAAGATCACCTCAAAATTGAGCAAGCCCTCGAAATTGCCATTAATCACGCGCTGATTACCCAAGCCACTGACTTAAGCCAAATTCAAACGGTATATTCTCATCCCCAGGGTTTAGCTCAATGTCAGCAATGGCTTCATGATCATTTGCCCCATGTGCATCAAATTAGTACCGATTCCACCACGGAAGGTTTGCAATTTGTCAAAACCGATAATCATGCGGCGGTGATTTCATCCCAGAGGGCAGCGGATCTCTATGGTTTGCCTGTGTTAGCCTGTCCCATTAATGATCATCCTGAAAATTGCACCCGCTTTTGGGTTTTGACCCATAGCCAAGCCACCAATGGACTGGACCCAAAATATGGCGATAAATATGGTGATAAATATGGCGATCTGCATCATGCCCTAGATGATCAGCCTAGTCATACATCCTTGGCTTTTAGTTTGCCCCGTAATTGTCCTGGCGCACTGGTCAAAGCCTTAAGCCTCATGGCAGAACGGGGACTAAACCTGAGCCGCATCGAATCCCGTCCGACGAAGCGCTCTTTGGGGGAATATATTTTCTTTGCTGATATTGAAGCCGCCACCACCGATCCCAACTGTCAAGCCGCCCTCGAAGAGCTAGCCACCGTCACCGAAACCCTCAAAGTATTTGGCAGCTATCATATATTAGATGCCACTTAGATCTCACTGAGGGCTTTTATCAGGTTTTGCTGTTTTTTCTGTGATTTTGGGCTTGGCTTTTTATCGCGGGATCTTGCCTGATTTTCTGCCCTATCCCGCACTATATTCTTGCTCAACATTCCTGCTCAATCAAATTCGCCCCGTCTAACACCATGAACCTCAAACGTAACCGCCAAGCCACCGCCACGATCACCGTTGAACTGCTGCGGGAAGGGATTGTGGAGTCAGTGCATCAGTGCATGGCGGTGGTAGCAGACAACAAGGGGCGTTGTTTATCGGTGGCGGGGGATGCCCATCTACCTACTTTTGCGCGGTCTTGCCTGAAACCAGTCCAGGCGATCGCCATCTCTCGGACGGGAGTTAGAGAGCATTTTCGCCTCACGGAAAAAGACTTAGCGATTATTGCTGGTTCTCACCAAGGCAGTACCGCCCATGCGCGGCAGGTTTTCAATATTTTGTGGCAATGTGATGTGGACCCCAGCGCCTTGCAATGTCCCCAAGTATCCCAAACTCCATTACGGCACAATTGCTCTGGCAAACACGCGGGGATGATTGCCGTTTGTCAGCAACAGGGCTGGACTACCGCCAGTTACATGGAACGAAATCACCCTGTACAGCAGTTGATTTTGTCTAATTTAGCGGAACTGCTGCAAATGCCCCCAGCGGAATTAATTGGGGTCCATGATGACTGTGGCGTACCGACCTATCAGCTAGAACTGGTGCAATTAGCCCATCTCTATGCCCAACTGTCGAGCCATAACAAAGTCCATGTGGAGCAGGTGGTCCGTGCCATGCTCAACCATCCGGAAATGGTCGCGGGTAATGGCGAATTTGACACGGAACTGATGCGCCGCACCCAAGGGCAAATCCTCAGCAAAGCCGGAGCCGAAGGGGTGCAGTGTATCGGCAATATCCAAGATGGGTTGGGATTAGCAATTAAGGTGATCGATGGCACTAAACGAGCCAAACACGCCACCGCAATTCACCTGTTAAAGCAGTTAGGTTGGATTAGCCATGATGTAGCTGAAAGCTTAACGGAAATGTTTTTGATCACAGGGAAATACACCCGCCTTGAGGTGACGGGTGAGTTGGTGATGCATTAATTTCATTGCAACCTTTCCGCACAATATCTTAATAATATTTGAATCTTGTATTTTTACTGTTTGGATGCCTCTAGATCCCATACCATTGACATACATTTTTAGACCTTATTATTTAACATCTTCATAGTTTTATCCCCTCTTTTATGACCATTTTTTTGGATACAGCCTGTTTAGTCATCAGGGGATATAAATTTAGTCCGTAACGATTGCGTAGACTATTCTGGTGTATCCCACCATATTGTCTTAACAGGTTGTACTTAGCAGAAGAGTTAGAATTGAGCTGACGAAACATCAGCATTACTAAAATTAGCATCTTGATGGTTTGAGTTACGAAAATCAGCAGAGCCAAGGGAGCCTGTGAATACTGCTTTGTTTAAGTTGGCTTGTTGAAAGTTAGTTTCCTTGCTATAGGAATAACAATGGTTAAACTCTGCTTCACTAAGATTAGCAAGATGGAAATTTACATCTCGGAGAATAGATTTAGTAAACGTTGCTCTTTCAAGAATAGTCTCTTCAAAAATAGCACTCGAAAGGTTAACATCCTCAAACGTTACATCTCTCAGGTTTGTTCTCTTTCCTTGGAAGTTTGTGCATTTTAGGCTAACTTCTTTGAAAACTGCCTTTTCAAGACAAGCACCATCAAAGTTAGCCATATCAAGCTTAGGCATGATAATTGTTTTTATAAATGAAGCACCATCTAAACGAGCATTCTTGAAATTTGCCTCACTCAAATCTGCCCCATTAAAATTAGTATTCTTTAGGCTTGCACCTTCAAAATTAGCATTGGTTAATAGTGCTTCACTGAAATCAAAGCCATCAAGCACTTGGTTCTTTGCCCCGTTAGTGTTTATTTCATGTATGCGCTTCCACTTTGGCTCAAGCTTAGTTTCTTTATCAATTACAGCATCTCTTAAATTAGCAAAACTGAGTTTAGACTGATTAAAATTAGCACTTTGTAGCTTAGCGTTTGCAAGAAACACAAAATGAAGTGTCGAACGGTTAAGTTTTGCTCCTTGAAGATTAGCTGCTTTCAATCGAGCATTAGTCAAGTCTGCATCCTGCAAATCGGCTTTCTCCAGATAAGCAGAATCAAGTAAAGCACTATTAAGTTTAGCCTTTCTTAAGCTAGCATCATTAAGAACTGCAAGTGTTAAATCTGCTCCTTGTAAATTTGCATTGGATAAATTTGCCCCAGTAAGATCTGCTCTTGAAAGGTTGGTTGCCCTTAAGTCCGCGTTGCTGAGCTTTGCATTTCTTAAGTTAGCACCTCTCATATCGCATAAACTAAGATCTATAACTTTGCCTTTTGAATCTTGACCATTGTTACGTCTACTAATTACTGTTAAAGCTGCTTGAATATCGGTGGTTACTGATGCTGAAAGCTCTTTTGTAATCCGTGCCAAGACCTCTTCATTGTCTGAGTCTGAGTTAAAGATCGGTCTTTTTTTTAGAGATTGATCTCTGATGTAAGATGTCAAAACTTCTATTACTACCCAATGTTCATCGGGAGAAGTCTGAGCAATTTGCTCTAGTACAAAAATGCCACCTACTCTAACACCTAATTCGCTACTACCCAATTGATCAATTGCTTTTGCAAACCTCTCAGAAACCTGCTTCTTCTCAGATGCTATAAAATTAAGCCATGCCGTATAGGCAGTAACAAAGAAAAACAGACCACTAACTAACTGAAAAACAGAACCATTGAGTGTGTTTTGCAATGCGAGCAAGTCACGCCTTAAAGCAGCATAATCTTTAGCGTCAACTGTGCTACTTTGATTAACATTTAAAGACTCCATCTGCTTAACAAAAGGTTCTAGTTGGCGTTGTTGGTTTAACCAGTAACCCGAACCTACAAAAATCGACACGATAATGAGTCCTAAAGGGATAGCACCTCTGAACCTAGACATATCTTTGCTCTCGAAAGGCAGTCAATAACAGACTCATTATAGTCAAACAATTAGCAATGGTGACATAAATATGTATTAGAGGGAATTTTTCCGTCTAATATGACTATAAGGCATATAGCCCGCAAGTAAAGTTTCTGCCTAATCACCCAAATAGCGAGCTAGACCGATAATATCATGTATTATTCAAGGTAGTTGCTTCATTATGCAAAATGAGCAACTACCTCGGAAATTGTTAGCCTGTTTGGTCACTTAAATCTAGATTCTAGCTGGAACTTAGGTTACAGCTTCTTATTTTTCAAGTTAAATCTTTCCTGTAACCCTTTTCTATCAAAGGTTGCAGCACTCATTACCGGTTCATTTTCACGGGTTCGTCCCGATACCACCAAGCCAAAATTTGCAGCCAGTTCCAACCCACTGAAGCCATCTGCTGACTCATCTCTTGATCTAAATGCTGACCGTCAGACACAGGCATATAGCCATTGCCCCATGTGATCCAGTTGCGGGGCAATCGGGCGCGGTAATAACCCTTAAATCCAGAACGCAGCATATAACCTGTCGTTGAAGCCACTGCCTGATCACTACGCACATGAATTAGAGGTAGAGTTTGGCGGGTTTGGGGGTCATACCGATAAAAACCTTTATAAACCTGGTCCCTAGTATCGCTGACGAGATCATAGGGAGCATCACCCCATTTGCGCTGTTGTTGGGTATTGATGGCATAGCTACGGGCAGCCACTGCCTGCGCCATTAATGCGTCCATGTGCCAACTGGCAGGCATCTCACTGGGGACAACGCTGCGTAAATATTCCTCTAGGGGCAAAATATTCACAGCGATCGCCCGACTTTGCCAAGGGAGGATCTCGATTTCCCCAGGATAAAGATTCGTCCCGACTTGGACTAAACCGTTATTCGTGGGGGTAATGCGATTGGTGGTAGTGGCGGGGATGGTGTGCCAGCGACCTGGATCAATGCGGCGGTTGGGCTGTCCGGCGGTTTGTAAGAGGGACGGCTGGGTGACAGCCACAGAGATTTGATTGGTGTTTTCTTCCCTAACCAAAACCCGCAACATTAACGCCATGACTGGGGCAGGTAAACTTAAGCTGACTATTAGGATTGCCAACCCTGCCAAACCCAACTTTAGCCAATGATGTGATTTTTGGTTTGATTTTGAGGTTGCTTTTGGGTTTGACCTTTGATTTGACTTTAACCAGCTATGGGATATGGGATAACGACGGGACATAGGGTCAGCATTTAAAGGGTGACTATTGGTAGCACTATGCAAACTAGAATTACTCGACCTAAAACTAAGCAAACGCAACTGGTTTGAGTCGGGGGG
>JBIKNH010000229.1:0-6601 GCA_044358815.1 Pseudanabaenaceae cyanobacterium
GCTTCTAGCGCTGATGTCCGCCAAGAAACTGGTACTCGTGCCACTACAGGAGTTGGTGCCATTGCGCCCAAGCCTAACACCACCATGAGCGGTTTGGCATGGTTGACCTTAAACACCTCCTTCACTGGTAAGGATCAGTTGGTAACTCAGTTGGGTGTAGGTAATGGTGATTCCCCCTACAACAGCTACGTTTCCAGCGGTTTCTTTAACACCACTGGTGTACCTTTCACGGACCAAACCGCTGGCGCTGGTGCTAATCAGTTCATCTTGCGGGAATTGTCCTATACCTTCCCTGTGATGGAGAAGGGTACGTTGGTAGTTGGTCCTCGCGTTAACTTCTATAAGTATTTTGATGCGATCCGGTTCATCAACCCTGCC
Source organism: Pseudanabaenaceae cyanobacterium (assembly GCA_044358815.1). GTDB lineage: Bacteria > Cyanobacteriota > Cyanobacteriia > Pseudanabaenales > Pseudanabaenaceae > JBAXSK01. The sequence goes on from JBIKNH010000229.1 coordinate 379, forward strand.
AACAGCACCTTTAACTCCATCAACAGCACCCTGTTAACCAATGCCAAGCGTGGCGCTGGTGCGGTCTTCATGACTCCGATGGGCAGCTTTGACTTCAAGTTGGGTTACTTGGCTGAAAGCAATGAATTCGGTCCTGGACCTGGTGGTGCTGGTGCTGGTAGTGCTACCCAAGGTTTATTCGGCGGTAACAGTGCTCTATCGACGGAAATTGGCTATAAGCCCAACGATGCCTTTGCTTTCCGTTTGCTCTATAGCCGCACCAATTCCCAAGCTAATGCTGCTGGTCAAGTGGGTGGCGCAGGATTCACGCCTTCCTTACCTGGTTTAGCTGATGGCGGTCCAGGTGTTGCTCTAACCAACGGTCAATCTGATGTCTTTGTGGCTAACTTTGACTGGTTGATGAGTAAAGGCTTTGGCTTATTTGGTCGCTATGGCATTGGTACCACCAACCTGAACCGTAGCACTGGTAGCGTTGGCAGTGTGACTATGCAAACGTTCCAAGTGGGGATGGCTTTTCCTGACTTGTTCAAGGAAGGTGCTATGGGCTTGTTATCCTTCGGAATGCCTTTCAACTATACCAGCGGCAAGCAGTATATGGTCTCCGGTGCTGGTAACGGTGGCACTCAGTACGACTTAGAAGCTGCCTATAGCGTTCCTGTGTCGAAGAATATCTCCTTGATTCCTTCTGCCTATTTGATCTTCGCTCCTAATAACTTCAGCAACAACCCCACCGTGTTTGTGGGTAGTATGCGGATGCAGTTCTCGTTCTAGGGTTTCAACCTGAGTCTGAAGAGCTAATCTAGGAAACGATTTTGGGTAAAATCATAGCGCCTAGTAGACAAATGCCACCATTAGGCGCTATGATAAACACCGCCTTTGATTACAGATATTCCCCGATGTGGTTTAGCATGTAATTTGGCGATTGTGCGGGTGTAGTTTAGTGGTAAAACAATAGTCTTCCAAACTGTTGTCGCGGGTTCGATTCCCGCCACCCGCTTTGAAATTAGAAAGTAAAAACAAACCGAAAATACAGTCAAACCCTAATCAGACGTGGCTCAAACATGAAATCATGCCCAAAGCTGCCATATTCCGGTTGGTCGGTGTCACCATTAACTGACTATGCTGACAATATTGACTAAGTATATCGACTAAGTATTTTTAGGAAACAAATATCTGAGACTACAGCGAATCTCCCATTAGTCATCTCCCAGATCCATAGTCTCAAAAAGTAATATAGTAATAAGCGATCAGTCAATTGGTCACCGACTCACAGCAATATTAAAGAACGCAGTCATGACAGGTAAATGGGAATTTTGGATTGATCGTGGCGGCACGTTCACGGATATTGTAGCCTTGTGTCCTAATGGGCATTTGAGGGTGCATAAATTATTATCCGAAAATCCTGATTTTTATGACGATGCGCCCATGCAAGGAATTCGTGAATTAATGGGAATTGGGAATCATGATCCCATACCCACTGATGAAATTGCGGCGATCAAAATGGGAACTACCGTAGCAACTAATGCTTTGTTAGAACGGAAAGGGGAACCGACGGTATTGGTCATTACGGCGGGTTTTGGGGATGCGTTACGCATTGGTTATCAGAATCGCCCGAATATTTTCGCCCGTCAGATTATTTTGCCAGAAATGTTATACGGCGCGGTAGTAGAAGTAAAAGAACGTATTGACGCAACGGGACAAATTCTGGAACCATTGGACGAAATCAAAGCACGGCAAGACCTGACAGCGGCTTTTGATCAAGGATTTCGGGCTTGTGCAGTGGTTCTATTACACAGTTATCGGCAGCCCATCCATGAAGAGCGTTTAGGGCAAATTGCCGCCGAGGTGGGTTTTAGTCAAGTTTCGATTTCCCATCATGTCAGTCCTTTGATGAAATTGATTCGGCGTGGTGATACTACGGTGGCGGATGCTTATCTATCACCAATTCTCCATCGTTACGTTGCCCAGGTGAATGATGCTTTGTACAATCATAGTCTTTCTGGCACTGTAAATCATGATATGGCAGAGCCAGGAGCAAACTCAGAACCCAGTGGAATAGAATCTGGAACTGAATCTAAAATGGAATTGCTATTTATGCAATCCAATGGCGGTTTAACTGACAGTAAGAACTTTCATGGACGTAATAGCATTCTGTCTGGTCCAGCAGGGGGCGTGGTTGGTGCAGTTAAAGCCGCTGCTGAAGCTGGTTTCAGTAAAGTAATTGGTTTTGACATGGGTGGCACTTCAACGGATGTGATGCATTATGCTGGCACTTACGAACGCGCTCAAGAAACGGAAATTGCCGGAGTGCGCCTCAGTGTGCCGATGATGGCAGTGCATACCGTCGCCGCTGGTGGTGGTTCATTATTGAGTTTTGAAGGGGGACGTTATCGGGTGGGACCAGAGTCTGCTGGAGCCAATCCAGGACCTGCTTGTTACCGTCGTGGCGGGGATTTGACCGTAACCGACTGCAATGTGATGGTAGGGAAAATCCGTCCAGAATTCTTTCCCAAAATCTTTGGGGTTAGTGGTCAAGAAGCCCTAGATACCCCAATAGTGAAAGAGAAGTTTATTACCCTAGGTCAGCAAATTCAAGAGATTAATGGGCATAGATTCAAAGCTCCTGAAGAAATTGCGGCGGGTTTTTTAGCAGTCGCCATTGAGAAAATGGCATTAGCGATTAAGAAAATCTCAGTACAGCGAGGTTATGACATCACTCAATATGTGTTATGCGCTTTTGGCGGTGCGGGGGGGCAACATGCCTGTCTTTTAGCTGAGAACTTGGGCATTACCCAGATTTTAATTCATCCCTATGCGGGGGTACTTTCTGCCTATGGTATTGGTTTGGCGGATCGGCGGAGTCTAAGGGAGAAGGCAATTAATGCTCTATTTACGGAAGAGCAGTTGTCAATCATTGATGAAATGATTCCTGAATTAATCAAGTCAGGCATTGGTGAATTGGGAAATGAATTAGAAAGTCAATTAGAGCCTGAATTAGATCAATTAGCAGATAAAAATATCACCGTTAGTGTGGTGTTATTTTTGCGTTATGAAGGTACAGAAACCAGTTTGGCAATACCTTGGCAAGGGTGGATTTTCCGCTATAATTCCCATGCTAATCATGATGATCATAGTTATTTTGCAGAATTATTTGGGCAAATTTATCATGACTTTAGTGAACTACATCAAGAGCGTTATGGATTTGCTTTTCCAGAACGTCAATTAGTCACGGAAAAATTAACTGTTGAACTAATCAAACAGCAAAGTATTAACATAGATTTAGCGACTCAACAGCACAAGCATCAATCTAGTAATGCAGCCCAAGCAATTGCTAATGTGCCGATTTATAGTCAGGGTGAGTGGCACAATGCGCCAGTTTATCAACGGGAGCAATTGACCCCTCAAGACTGCATTGATGGTTTAGCAGTTATTTTAGATCCGACAGGCACTAATATTATTGAAAATGGCTGGAAAGCTAGGGTTAATCATCAAGGCAGTCTAGTGATTAAGTATGATAAAAAACGTAGTCAAGAACGTGATCAACGAAATTATGACATAAATCTCCAGACTGCTCTTGATCAAGATTCTAATAGTTTATTGATCGATCCTATTCAGTTAGAGATCTTTAAACATCGGTTCCAATCTATTGCGGAACAAATGGGTTTTACATTACAAAATACTAGTGCTAGTGTGAATATTCGGGAACGCCTAGATTTTTCCTGTGCTATTTTCGACCGCCGAGGGGATCTCGTGGCTAATGCGCCCCATATTCCGGTACATCTTGGCTCTATGGGAGAATGTGTTAAATCTCTAATCAGTCGGATGGGCATAGATCCTGAATTATTGAATAATACTTCTCTAACTAACGATTCTTCAGCCCTCAAGCCAGGAGACGTATTCGCCACTAATAATCCTTACAGTGGCGGTACTCATTTACCAGATATTACCGTAATTACACCGGTTTTTATTAAGGCTTCTATTATGGAAGATTCCACTACTCAAGAACTTCCCTATAACGCTCTGCCAGACTTTTATGTAGCTTCTAGGGGACATCATGCTGACATTGGCGGAATTACACCTGGTTCCATGCCGCCCCATAGCCAGCATATTAATGAAGAAGGAATTTTATTTGATCACTTTCAATTAGTGGCACAGGGAGTATTTCAGGAAAGTAATTTAATTGCTCATCTACAAAATAATCCTTATCCAGCCCGAAATATCAGCCAAAATATTGCCGATCTTCAAGCTCAGATTGCCGCTAATAATACAGGTACTAGAGAGTTAATTAATTTAGTTCGAGAATATGGATTGGGAACGGTTCATAATTACATGACCTTCATTCAGGATAATGCTGCCCAAGCGGTGCGGCAAGCCATTTACAAACTAACTATAACGGAAACTAATTCATCCCCAAGTATAGAGCGTTCAAAAGATCAAATGCAACGTTTTACCGAAAGGTTTCCTAAAATCAGTTATCAACCTTATGGCTTTTCTAAAACCTGTACAGTGACGATGGATGATGGTAGTCACATTAAAGTGACCATCACTCTAGATCATCTTAAAAGAACTGGCATTATCGATTTTACTGGCACATCACCACAACAGAATAATAATCTTAATGCTCCCTTTGCTGTGGTGAAAGCAGCGGTGTTATATGTGTTTCGGAGCTTGGTAGATGATGATATTCCCCTAAATGCTGGTTGTCTTGTGCCTTTGACTATTATTGTGCCGGAAGGTTCGCTATTGAATCCCTCTTATCCTGCGGCAGTGGTGGCGGGTAATGTGGAAACTTCGCAAATGATCGTCAATGCCTTGTATGGTGCGCTAGGTGTGCTTGCCAGTGCCCAAGGTACAATGAATAATTTTACATTTGGGAATGAGTTTTATCAATACTATGAAACAATTTGTGGCGGTTCAGGAGCCGGAGCAAATTTTCATGGTACAGATGCAGTACATACCCACATGACTAATTCCCGTTTAACCGATCCCGAAGTATTGGAATCTCGGTTCCCTGTGCGGGTGGAATCTTTTGGGATTCGTCAAGGGAGCGGTGGTGCTGGGGCTTTTCATGGCGGTTGTGGGGTGGTGCGGCAGATTCGGTTTAATGCCGCGATGAATGCATCAATTTTATCGAATCAGCGGATTTATGGACCTTTTGGTTTACAGGGTGGGCATGATGGTGAAAAAGGACGCAACTGGTGGCAAAAAAATGATGGTTCTGTAATTGAATTGCCCAGCACTACGAATATAACGGTAGCAGTTGGGGATCTGCTGGTGATTGAAACCCCTGGTGGTGGGGGATTTGGAGCAGTAATTGAGAATTGATAGCTTAAGTTGATAAGCTGATTAATTGAATCAATTGACTGCTGAAGTTAAATTTAAGCAAGAAAATTTAACTTTAAACCTCCGACTGATAGATGAAGGAAACCATCATGATAAAGATGTCAGAGGAAATGAGTACATACCAAGAAATAAGGATAAATAATGGCTGTGAGTAGCTCCACCGAAACTAACCTATCCCGAACCAAAAATCTGCATGTAAACTTTCTTGATACGATGCGCGGTGCAGCGGTAATCATTGTTTTTCTATTTCATGCCTTAGGAACAGCATTTCCTTATAGCGAACTGCCTTGGGGGCAATGGTTTCGACAATTTAATGGTGACTTCGCATTTCTGACTCTATTGCCCATTAGCTTCGGTTGGACCGGTGTAGCAATATTTTTCGTAATTAGTGGATTCTGTATCCATTTAAGCTTTGTCAAAACCATTGCTAAATTACCTCCTAAAATCCCCAAAATCATCGAACGTTCCCTAATCAACCAAGTAGTTCAGGATTTTTACTGGCGGCGGTTTTGGCGGATTTATCCCCCCTATGGTGTAGCCTTAGTTTTATTTGCCTTAGTCTTTCCATTAACAAAACTTTCATGGTCTAATAATCAGGATTTGTGGGAATTCATCTCGCATATCTTTTTATTCCATAACTTTGATGCTGACCTATTTCTCAAAATTAATCCTTCTTTTTGGAGTATTGCTGTAGAAATGCAGCTTTATCTGCTCTATCCTTTACTGTGGGCGGGATCACAGCGTTGGGGCTGGTGTAAAATGCTCACTTGGCTGACAATTATTGAGATTACCTGTCGTATTTTGGACGGTTTGCATTTGACTGTATGGGACAGCAGATTGAGTTTATTAATCAGTTGTGCTCCTTGGATTCATTTCTTAA
>JBIKNH010000230.1:0-6596 GCA_044358815.1 Pseudanabaenaceae cyanobacterium
ATGCAGTAAAGTCGGCAAACACACATCAGTCTGCTTCAAACCCAGGGCGAAGACTGCCATAGAGCGAATTTGCAGATTTTCATCATTGATTACCTTCAGGATCAAAGGCACGGCTGCTTCTGCTGACACATCCCGCAATGCCACAAGCCCCCGCAATCGCTCCCTAGAGTTATCACTCTCAAGTTGACTCGTAATTTGATCTAGAACGACTTGGGGATCAGCAATTTCTGGGGTGGAAGTCATAGGTATACAAGCGTAGTGGGAGAGAGCAGGAGAGTATTGGCACTTCTAAGAGCCATCAACAACAGAAGGAGCAGTAAAAGGAGTAATATCCGGTGTGGAACAAACAACAAATAAACAATAGGATTGGTAACCCTACAGCCTGCTTAACCAGACTTAGACAGTCTTAAATTTACCGCATAAATACCTTAGCTAAATGAGTAGAATCACGCTTCTAGCCCTAGAGAGAAACTCCTCAGCAGCAATCAGTCCGATGATATACCTAAAGATTACGTCAGCTTATGGTATAGTAACTTAGACTTAGAGGTGTCCAAGGCTACATTCCAACCACAACGCAGATCAAAAAAATTCCCAAAGAATTGAACTTTTTGACCAAACTGGTTGTCTAAGAGTCTAGATAAACGGAAATAGGGTAATAAAACCTTAAACCTCTAAATCTCAAGACGAAACTGTGAGGAGTGCATCATGAAAAAGATTTCTGTATTGACCGGCATTGGTTTTGCCGCTATTTTGGGCGCATCTGCCCCTGCTATGGCTCAAACTGTCAGCAGCGTTACTGTGCAAGATGTAGTACAAAGCTCTAACAATGAAGCTTTGGCTCAGCGCATCACTTCCGTTAACGACATGACCGACGTTAAGCCTACGGACTGGGCTTATGGCGCATTGCAAAATTTGACCACCAAGTATAACTGTATCAGTGGCTATCCTGATAAAACCTTCCGTGGTCGTAACACCTTGACCCGCTTTGAGTTTGCTGCTGCTTTGAACCAGTGTTTAGAAAGCTTCAGTGCTCAAATCTCCGCTGGTACTGGGGATCGCATCAGCAAGGCTGACTTGGTAACCATCCAAAAGCTGCAAGACGACTTCGCCGCTGAATTGAAGAACCTCAGTGGTCGCGTAGACAGCATCGAAGCTAAGGTAAACAAGATTGAAGCTCAGCAGTTCTCCACCACCACCAAGTTGACTGGTGAAGCAATCATGGCGGTAACTGGTGCTTCTGGCGCTTCTGTACCCACTGCTGCCGCTACGGCAACCAACACCTTCATTGCTTCCCGAGTTCGTCTCAACCTCAACACCAGCTTCACAGGCAGTGACCTGTTGTTGACCCGTTTAGAAGTGGGTAATGGCAGTGGCAGTGTGCCTGGTGCTTTGTATCCCGCTGGTTTGACTGGTTTGGGTGCTGCTGGTAATGCTGATGTAAACAAGTATGGTCAGGACTATGCTGCATTAGGCAATAACTTTGTCCTGGGCAAGTTGCGCTACGACTTCAACGCAGGTCGTGACCTCAAGTTGTCCGTAGGTCCTGTGATGCACGCCTATGATCACATTGATACCAACAGCTTTGCCAACAATGAATCCGTTGACTTCTCCAGCACCTTCTTCATTAACAACCCCCTCCATGTTTTGGTTAACCCCCAAACTGGTGGCGCTGGTGCTGCCTTCGACTGGAATCTCAACCAAAGTGCCTTCACCTTGCGTGGTTTATACCTAGCTGGCAACGGTAATAACGCTAACCAAGGTGCTAGCATTGGCGGTCAGGTCACCAACCGTGGTTTGTTCGGTGATGCCTACCAAGGTACAGTTGAATTGGAATATGCACCTAAAGTCGGTGCTGATGGCAGCAAGCCCTTCGCATTGAAGTTGCAATATACCAACGGTTCCATCAACAACACCACTGTTAATGCTGGTGGTGTGAACCTGGAATGGGCGATGAATAAGAGCGTTGGTTTGTTCGGTCGCTATGGCTTCGGTACGATTGACTATCGCACTGCTGCTAATGCTGCTGCTCTGACTGGTGGTGCTGTGGCTACTAGCTCTATCAGCCCCAACTCCTGGATGGCTGGTTTCTCCTTCAATGACTTGTTCAAGCCTGGTGCTTTGGCAGGTGTCGGTGTGGGTCAGCCTTTGAGTGGCTACGGTAACTCTACCCAAACCAACTTGGAGTTGTTCTATAACTTGCCTGTAACCAGCAACATCCGCATCACCCCTGATGTGCAGTTCATCTTCAACCCCAACAATAACAGCACCAACAGCACCATTTTCATTGGTACTTTGCGGACTGTATTCACTTTCTAGTTTGTCTAGTGAGCTTTGGGTTGTTCTATAAATCTAGTCTTCCCAAGCTTAAAGTATAAGTATAAGCTAGAAAAAATTAGTTAAACAGACTAGGAACCTCTCGAATCATAAGTTCGGGGGGTTCTTAGTTTGAAAGGTAATACCAAACTAAAAACCTAGAAGAAAACCCAGAAGAATTAGAGAATGAGAATCTAATTACCTCTAGGTTTTGCTGCCAGATATGATCTAGATATTATTTTCAGTTTAGATTTGGTTTAGATATGCAGCAAAACTAAATACTAAATCCTGAAGCTGCTTCCTGGACTGCCATCTGGTGCATTACCTTAGCCAGTTCTGCCGCTACTTCAGGGCGAGAAAATTCGGGAGGTGGGCACTCACCCCGCCGCAACATTTCCCGCACTTTGGTACCGGAGAGGTGAACTCGCTCCTCAGGACTGCTGGGGCTGGTTTTGGTGGTTGCCATACCCTTGGTACGGGTGCAGTAAAAGGCATGTTCAAACATTAACGGAATGATGCCTAATTCCCCAGGGGCAAATTCTTCAAAAATGTATTGGGCATCATAGGTTCCGTAATAGTCACCTACCCCAGCATGATCGCGACCGACGATAAAGTGGGTGCAGCCATAATTTTTCCGTAGCAAAGCATGGAAGATGGCTTCCCGAGGTCCGGCATAACGCATGGCGGCGGGATTGATTGCCAAGGTGACCCGATCCAAGGGGAAGTAGTGCTCTAACATGATTTCGTAGCAGCGCATCCGTACATCGGCGGGGACATCATCGCTTTTGGTTGCACCTACTAGGGGATGTAAAAATAAACCATCGACAATTTCGAGGGCGCATTTTTGAATGTATTCGTGGGCGCGGTGAATTGGGTTACGGGTTTGGAAGCCCACCACAGTACGCCAACCTTTTTCGATGAAGAGTTGCCGAGATTCCACCGGATCGATTTGATAGGTGGGGAATTGCGGATGGGCACGGCGTTCTAATAACCACACATCCCCAGCAAGATATACATCCCCTTGTTGATAAACTACTTTTACCCCTGGGTGGCGTTCTTCATTGGTGCGGTACACATGGAGGGCTTCTTTGAGCTTGTCGTATTTGTATTTTTCACTCAATTCCAGTACGCCAATAAATTCGCCTTGGGGGTCATCAAGACGCACCAAAGTACCAACGGTTAGGGTGTCGGCGACTTGACTGGTAACTGGCAAAGTAATGGGAATTGACCAAGGCAAGCCATTAGCCAAACGCATATTTAAGACAACGGATTCATAGTCAACTTTGCCCAAGAATCCAGTTAAGGGACTAAAACCGCCGATAGCAATTAGTTCCAAGTCGGACAAAGAACGCTCGGTTAGTTGCACCCGAGGTAAGAAGTTAGCCTTACTCAAGAACACTTCTTTTTGTTGGGGGCTGGCGAGGCGATTGATTAACTGACCGCCGTGGGGTTGAATACTTTTGATTTGACCTTTGTGGGCTTTGCTATCGGTTTGACTCATGGGAATTCCTGATGCACCCGAAAATGGGTTGTGTTACGTTTCTTTAATGAATTTATCAGAAAACAGGGGTTAAAAAATAGGGGGTGCAAACCTGTCTTGGGGGAGCGGTTTGTATTGGCTTGGTTTAACTATCTTACAAGGTGTTTTTTAAGGTATCTGATAGCAAATATGAGTTTAAGTATGATTCACATAATGTGTGAGTGGACTTAAAAGTTATTTAAGCTAAGATTCTATTGGGACTTAAACTAATAAAAACATCGTGGATTAAGGCAAATCTAAGAAAAGCAAAGAAAGTAAATAATCTGCCACGACAAAAGTTTAATTCAAGTTCTTAAAATTAGGTGCGTAGGTTTGATTTTGTGAGTTTGATTTTTGGGGTGGTTTATTTGCCAAACACGTAACTAATCACCCAGTCAATTACGTGATTAATTACGTAATTAATAGGGGCTGGGAAGTGTGCATATTCTCCCCAAGCGGTCATCAGTAGCAGTATCAGTAGCCCTAAATTCCAGGTGGATGCACCATTCGTACTAGCCGCCCCAAACCATTTTCCCAAAAACATACCCAAACATAAAAAAATGCTCACGGATTCCCCACCCCAGAGTCATTACTTGCCAAAATGATAGAAATTGTTATGGAACGATGGCAAATTCAGCCAAGCGTAACCATAGCAAGTCTTAGAGTGCTCTATCTCGTGACTAGGCGCAGTTAATTTGCCCAAAATGATTGCGAAGATATGTAACGAGAGTAGCAATTTAAGGGGACAATAAACACTAGGCAATGTTATACCTACCAAACTGCGGTGACACATTTAACGACAACTCGGCATCTTTTCCCCAAACTAGTACCTCTAGCTGGCGGAGATGATCGCTTACGGCTTTTTGCCGGTTCAGCTAATTTGCCTTTAGCCCAAGAAGTGGCAGCCTACTTAGGGCTGGAATTGGGTCCAATGGTGCGCAAAAATTTCGCTGATGGGGAGGTTTATGTTCAGGTACAGGAATCAATTCGTGGCTGCGACGTTTATTTGATTCAGCCGACCTGTCGCCCTGTTAACGATAACTTGACAGAACTTTTGATCATGATTGATGCCTGCCGCCGGGCTTCAGCACGACAAATCACGGCGGTTTTACCCTATTACGGCTATGCTCGGGCTGATCGCAAAACCGCTGGCAGAGAGTCCATTACTGCCAAACTCGTCGCTAACCTGATTGTGCAGTCGGGAGCTAGTCGGGTAATTGCGATGGATTTACACTCAGCCCAAATTCAAGGCTACTTTGATATTCCCTGTGATCATGTCTATGGTGGTCCGGTGCTGTTTGACTATCTCAATCAGAAGCAATTACCCGATTTGGTGGTAGTTTCCCCTGACGTTGGTGGTGTGGCACGGGCGCGGGCATTTGCCAAAAAGCTCAATGATGCTCCCATCGCCATTATTGATAAACGTCGCCAAGCCCATAATGTGGCGGAGGTCCTCAATGTGGTTGGTGACGTAGCGGGCAAAACGGCGGTTTTAGTTGATGACATGATTGACACTGCTGGCACGATCTCCGAAGCGGCAAAACTGTTACGCCGTCAAGGAGCTAGACAGGTTTATGCCTGTGCCACCCATGCGGTGTTTTCTCCTCCGGCGGTAGAGCGGCTGTCTGCCCCAGGGGTATTTGAAGAGGTGATTGTCACAAACTCCATTCCCATCCGTCCTGAGTGTTACTTCCCTCAGTTGCGGGTGTTGTCTGTGGCAAATCTTTTGGGCGAAACCATTTGGCGCGTCCATGAAGATACCTCCGTCAGTAGTATGTTCCGCTAGACGGGTCTAGACACAACCATATTTAGAGTTTCTAGAGTCTCTATATCTAGGGTTTCTATCTAGGTCTGTCTCAGTGATCAACCCAATCAAGCTGTCCCGATCAAGGTATGGGGCGCAGCATGTCCGGCAGAGGTAATTGGCAATTAATCATTGATTTAAGTAATTGCTGATTACCACTGCCGCGATGGGTGTGAACCTAGAAACTTATTGCTCAAGTTAACAGCAAATTAATAGCAAAACATTCCACCAAAATCATTAAAATATCTTATTTACCCTTATTTATTCTCAAGGTTTCTCAGGGCAAACTAATCAAAAAATCTTTCCAGACTATATGCTGCTTTGAGAATTGGATTGAAATGTGCGTTGTGATACAATTTATGATCATTGTGTCCAGTTCACTTGGGTATACAAACGGTCACAAATACGAATTAGATCAGTAGGCAAGGTTATTGGGAGGTTAGGTCGTCTTGATCGAGCGTGCGTTAATTGATGTTTTCCGCGAAATGAACGGTGGGATGTTTCCCCCCATGACAGAATTTTTTGAGCGCGGCAAAACCATTTTCTTCCCTGGGGATCCGGCGGAGCGCTTTTATTTTCTGATGCGTGGGGCAGTGAAGCTATCTCGGGTTTACGAAGCCGGAGAGGAAATCACGGTGGCTTTATTGCGGGAAAACAGCATTTTTGGCGTGTTGTCTCTGATCACTGGCAATCGCTCGGACCGGTTTTACCATGCGGTGGCGTTTACACCTGTAGAACTCCTGTCCGTCCCCATTGAACAGGTCGAAAAAGCTTTAAAGGAAGATCCCACCCTGCCGATGGTTTTGTTGCGGGGATTGTCATCACGGATTTTACAAACGGAGATGATGATCGAAACCCTGGCTCATCGGGACATGGGATCGCGGTTGGTGAGTTTCTTATTGATTTTGTGTCGTGATTTTGGTGTACCCGCTAATGATGGCGTAACCATTGACCTAAAGT
>JBIKNH010000231.1:0-6483 GCA_044358815.1 Pseudanabaenaceae cyanobacterium
TGACCTTAATAAGCATTGTGCCGTTTTAGCCAAAGAGTTTGATTTTGCCAAGAAACTAAACTCAACAGCCAGACAAGCCAGTGCCGAACGAGCATGGTCAGCCATATCTAGATTCTTGGACAACTGCAAAAAGAAAGTATCGGGCAAGAAAGGGTTTCCAAGATTTAAAAAGCGTGGACATTCGGTTGAATATAAACAATCAGGATGGAAACTATCTGAGGATCGGAAATACTTAACTTTGACCGATGGCTTTAAGATTGGCAGACTCAAATTAGTTGGCAGTCGTGACCTTAACTTCTACCAGGTTGAGCAAATAAAACGGGTCAGGCTGGTAAAACGGGCTGATGGTTACTACGCTCAGTTTTGCGTGGATATTGACCGCAAAGAACAGCTTGCACCATCAAAAACCACAATTGGTTTAGATGTGGGGCTGAATCATTTCTACACGGATAGTAATGGTCAAGTCGTTGAGAATCCTAGATATCTTAGAAAATCAGAGCGTCAACTGAAAAAGTTGCAGCGTAAAGTATCTAAGCGTAAAAAGGGTTCGGCTAATCGGCATAAAGCAATTAAGCGGTTAGCAAAGAAGCATTTGCAAGTATCAAGGCAGCGTAAAGACTTTGCAGTAAAAACAGCAAGGTGCGTAGTTCGGTCTAACGACCTGATTGCCTATGAAGATTTGCAAGTGGGGAATATGGTTAAAAATCACAAATTAGCTAAGTCTATCAGTGATGCTAGTTGGTCAATGTTTCGGGATTGGGTTGAGTATTTTGGCAAGGTATTTGGTAAGGTCACTGTTGCAGTGCCACCCCAATATACGAGCCAGAATTGCTCACATTGCGGTAAGCAAGTTATCAAAACACTGAGTGAGCGTACTCATCACTGTTTGCATTGTGGCACTGTATTAGACCGTGACCACAATGCGGCTCTGAATATCTTAGCTAAGGGTCTAAATAGGGTAGGGCATACCCAAATTCACGCCTGTGGAGAGTTCGACCTCTACCAAGTTGATGTAAGTCTGCTTGGTAAGTTGTCTCGCTGAATCAGGAATCCCTGTCGCTTTACTCGCGGGGAGTGTCAATGAGTTAGTAATTCTAATTGCTTTGTTTTTGCCACCAACTTAGTCTATAAATTTCATCAGCCGTAGCTGTAGCCGCCATGATTCTTGTGATTGATAATTACGACAGTTTTACCTACAATCTCGTGCAATATTTAGGTGAACTGTTGCCAGAGTTTCCCGGGCTTGCCCCCATTGTGGTGAAACGCAATGATGAAATTACCATTGCCGAAGTAAAAGCCCTAGCACCAGCGGGGGTGGTGATTTCCCCAGGTCCTGGACATCCCACCGAAGCCGGAGTTTCTTTGGATATTATTCGTGACTTGGGCGCAACTACGCCGATTTTAGGTGTGTGTCTGGGACATCAAAGTATGGGCATGATCTACGGCGGTACGGTTAATGCTGCCCCCTATCTGATGCATGGCAAAACGTCAGAGATTTATCACAATGGTAGCGGCGTGTTTGCGGGTTTGAGTAATCCTTTTACAGCGACCCGTTACCATAGCTTGGTGATTGAACGGGAGACTTGTCCGGCGGTATTGGAGATTACGGCTTGGACTGAAGACGATATTATTATGGGGGTGCGCCACCGCGACTATCCCCATGTGCAAGGGGTGCAGTTTCACCCTGAAAGTATTCTCACCACTGCGGGGAAAGATTTATTACGCAACTTCTTAAGACAATTACCCGTCAAGGTGTAGGTGAGTTGTCACGTAATTGGATTTTCCCTTGTGCTTTTCCTTAAGAGTGGCATGAAATATCTTGCCTAATGGTCTTAACTTCTATCTTTCTCTTGCTAGTGCTCATTCCCTTTACCCAATTTAACTAAAACTCTGCTATGCGACGTAGACAATTTTTGCAATTTGCCCAAGGTGGTTTGTTAGCTTCAATGGCAACTACGGCGGTGATTTCCCCTAGTTACTCCCAATCTCAATCTGGTAATAGCAATGAATTACTAACGTTGCAGTGGTTTGGTCATTTTTCGTTTTTGGTGACGGGCAGTAATACCAGGATTTTAACTCATCCCTTCCGTCCAGGTGGTTGCACCGCTGGGTTAAAGATTCCTAAACTCGATAAATTAGATTATTTGTTGATCAGTTCTCAATTGTTTGACGAGGGTTATTTACAGGATTATCCCACGGTACCAGTTTTGGCTCAACCAGGTTCCTATCGGGTGAAAAACCTCAGTTTTCAGGGAATTCGGATGGATCACGACCGTCAGGGGGGCAGACGGTTTGGGCAGAATGTAGCCTGGCGTTGGCAACAGGCAGGGGTGAATATTTTGCATTTGGGAGGAGCCGCTGCGCCGATTCAACCGGATCAACGGATTTTGATGGGTCGTCCTGATGTCTTGATTTTACCTGTGGGTGGTGGGGATGCCAACAGTGAAAATTCTGTCCTCGCTAAAGCCTATGGAGCCGAAGAAGCCGCCGCAGTGGTCAAGGAATTAAAACCGCGTATTGTGGTTCCAGTTTACTATCGCACCCCTAAGGCTGCCTCTACCTGTGCTTTAAATCCTGTGGATGCTTTTGTGAAGTTGATGCCAGCAGATAGTGTGAAACAGTTGACTGGTAATGTGTTGCAATTGAGTGCGAGTAATTTACCCCAGCAAACAGTAGTACGGATTTTGAAGGTTTAGTAGTTCTCCATCTTCTAGGAGTATCTCTAGTACTGTTTTTTAGGAATACTGTTTTTAGGGACAGGGTTTCCATTAATACAGAATACTGGAATTATGATCGAATCTTACCTCCTCTATGGGTGTGATGCTCTGGGGAGGTATTTTTTCGTATATTTTGGTCTCTTCTAAGCCGTTTGACGGGCTGATTTTTGAGGTTAGTATTAAGACTTTCAGTTAAATTGGAATTACTTTCAGTATGTGGGTTATATTCCGAGATGTAGCTCTTTAATTTAGAACTTAATTTGGGAATGCGGGGTAATTATGATAACACTAACTCAAAATCCTACTCAATATCCTACTCAAAATCTGAGTAAGCAGAATCTAGGTAAGCAAATTAAAAATTCTTCACTGCTTTCTCCGGTTCTCAGCGCTACGGCTTGGGGACTGGTGACTTTAGGTATGGGATTTGGTGGACTGGTGGGTAATGCTCCAGCCAGTTATGCCGAAAATTCTCAAATCACCCCAAACCCGACCAAGCCGGTCCTGATCGCCCAAGCTTCCACACCGCAAATGTACAGTACGGTTAGCTTAGATGAACTGGAAGCAGTGGTTAAAGGTATAGGTTTTTTATCACGGAAGGAATCGGATCGGGTGCTACGGTTTGACGGTGGGGGATATAGAATGTTTGCTTCCCTTGAGTCCTGCGAAAATAATGATCTCAACCGTTGCCGTGTGGTGGTTTTAGGTACTTTCTTTAAATATCAACCGAGTTCCACAGTAATTAATGAATGGAACCGCACTAGATATGGCTCCACTGCTTATTTAGATAAGGATAATGATGCCACCCTCGAAGCTTCCATTACCCTGGTTGGTGGGATTACAGAAGATAATTTTAAAGCCCATCTGTTATTGTTTGTGGCACGGGTGGAACAGTTTTCTAAGTATATTGGCTTCCCTAAGTAGACAATAAACAAGTAGACAACACAATAGAATGGGATGGGATGGATGACTCTAGATGCTCTATCACCCCGTTCTATTCTGTGTATATGGTGATTTTCAATAATTTTGGGATACTCTTGTAAGCAGATAAACGGACAAGATGTCCGTCCCACCTTTATTAGTGCCTTGTAGGTCAGACATCTTGTCTGACAAGGACCCTAAATAACTTGCCATTCTTATCTTATTTGACTATAACAGTAAACAAGTAGAAAATTCAGTTAGCATTCCATAATCCTATGGATGATCTGACAAGTCACGATGGGTAAAGCTTTTTCCATTGGTTCCGTAATCTGCTACCACTTGTCCTTGACCCACTAATCGATATTTATAAGTAATCAGACCTTCTACGCCGACGGGACCACGGGGGGGGAGTTTTTGGGTGCTGATGCCCACCTCTGCACCAAAACCATAACGGAAGCCGTCAGCAAACCGCGTAGAGCAGTTGTGATAGACTCCAGCAGCATCCACATCCTGCAAAAAGATTTCTGCTACGGTTGAGTCTTCCGTTACGATGGCTTCGGTGTGGCGGGAGCCGTAGGTGTTGATATGTACCATAGCGGCGCTGACTGAATCAACTACCTTGATCGACAAAATTAAATCACTGTATTCTGTAGACCAGTCTGAATCATTGGCAGGACTGATTTCTAGATCCAGATTACTGCTCGAGAGAATCTGTTGTGTCCGTTCACAGCCTCGCAAACTAACGGATTTATTTTGTAGTGCTTGGGCAATTTCTGGTAATAGAGTTTCTGCTACTGCTTCGTGGATCAGTAAAGTTTCAATGGCATTACAGGCGGCGGGATATTGGGTTTTAGAATCAACGGTGATGGCAATGGCTTTAGCGGGATCAGCATATTGGTCAATGTACAGATGACAGATTCCTTCTGCATGTCCCAACACAGGAATATGAGTATTTTGCTGAATATACTGCACAAACTGATTGGAACCACGGGGAATAATCAAATCAATTAACCCATCCATGCCCAATAGTGCCAAGGTTTCCGCTCTGGTGGTGAGTAATTGCATCGTCGTGGGAGCGATGTGGGTTGCATCATTGGTGGCATTCAGAGCAGCATGGATCGCAGTCATAATCGCCGCACAGGAGTTAATGGCTTCGCTACCACCTTTGAGAACTACACCATTACCGGATTTAATGCCAAGGGAAACGATTTGGGGCACAGCATCGGGGCGGGCTTCAAAAATTACCCCCACTACGCCAAGGGGACAGGTACGCCGTTCTAAAATTAAGCCTTGGTCTAGTTCGCGGTGAATTTGTCGCACACCGATGGGGTCTGCCAATCCCATGACATCTTTAACCCCAGCAATCATGCCCGCCACTTTATTAGCATCAAGTTTGAGGCGATTGATCAAAGCTTTGGGTAACTGATTGGATTCGGCAGCACTGAGATCTGTTTGATTAGCGGCTAAAATTTGGGCGCTGTGGTCGGCAAGACTTTCGGCAATGGCAGCGAGGGCAGTGTTTTTCGCGGTGGTGGATGCCCGCGCTAACTCCACTGATGCGGCACGGGTTTGGTGCAAAATTTCCCTTAGGGTCGTGTCAGGAGTGGCTGAACTGATATTACCTGTAGCGGAAACGTGGGAAGACGAATGGGAAGAATCTGCAACCATGACCGTGAGCCGATGTATTTTGAGGATTATGTTTTAAAGGTATTGAAGCGATTTACTGGAAGCGATTTATTTAGATATATCGTAGGTGTCCAGATTAGCAGATTTTGGGAGTAGTTTTGAGGCGCTATGGGACAGGACTAGACTTTAGTTTGTCGATTGGAAAATGGAACTTACGATAAAACCATAGGGTGGTCTTTAAAGGGAAAGAATACTTACTCCTTGAGTCAAAATATCAAAACCCCTGCCACAAAACACTGGGATTTTCTCCTAATGGCAACATTGCTGCAACCTTACTAAAGGTTTTGCCTTAAGGTTTCGCCCTGATGGTGTATTTACCGTTTTTGGTTTGCGGGGAATTCTGGTTAGATGCAACTAATTTCATATAGGCATCAAGGGCAGTTGGTTTATCGGGATGCTCGGAAATCACATGAACCTTACGGGCTGACATCTCTAAAACTACTTGATACATACACTGATCCTCGGCAAATCCAATAACTCAATTTAATAACTCAATTTAATGGCTAAAAGTAAAAACTAGATGATTACTTTACGATAAAATCATAAAATAATTTTAAGCCTAGGCTCTCTTTGTCACAATCTTTTATCTTTTTTGCTTGAGATCGCTTGCTTAGGATTTGTTGCCGATTAATCTGCTAGTTCTGAGTCAAGTTATAAATTAAACGCCGTAATAAGGGACTAGCATTTAACATTCTGAGGGTGTAGTGGGCAGCAAAAGGTAAAAATAAGATTAGAGTCCAACACAACTGATTGGGCAAATCAATCTGAAATAAACGGGGCATAGCAAGCATTGATATCATGCTGATGATTAATGAAACTAAGCCTACCGCTGTGGCATTTCGGTTTCGCATTAATGTACCCCACTGCCACACCGAAACATTAGTGCTGTCCCAAAATACAAACAACCCGAAAATCATCCCCACCGAAGTAGAAACCGCCTGGGCTTGTTCCCGAACCGCTTGGTGTAGATCCGATGATGCTAAGACGGTGGTTTCCAGATCCCGTAACAGATCAATACCTGCCAAATAAAAAGTCAGGACATACCCCAAGGTCATTGCCACTGCCCCCAAAGTCCCCGCCACGAGACTATAGCCCAAGACATCTTGCAAAAAGTTTTTAATTCGTTTGGGTTTGAGCCACCCTAGGGCAATCCAAATCGTCG